>NZ_JBFBLU010000001.1:0-339924 GCF_040686795.1 Specibacter sp. NPDC078709 | reverse complement strand
CTTTCCGGGTCCACCGCTGGAGGGTTGACCGCAACGGCGAACAGTTCCTCCCCGAACGCCGTCATGGGGACGGTGGTGCTGGCCCCAGCAACACCCTAACCTAAAGAATCTCTGCAAGGCTGGAGGCCCCGCTCTTAGAACGGGGCCTCCAGCCTTGCCCTCATTCTGGACAAGTCCTGCTTAGATTCACGCGTGGAGGCGGCTTCTTCAGCGTGTGCAAAAACTATCCGGCGCCACTACCGGTAGAGTTTCGGGAAATAGCCGCAGCCTGCCCCGGGCAGTAATTACAGGGCAGGCAATGTGGACTCCACAGCCGTCTTTGAGGAACGCTGCATGCCTGAAATCCCCGGTCAGAGATCGTTGGTCTTTGAGTTTGACAGTATCCAGCAACGGCAGATGTGGCACCGGCACGGCCTTGGCGCATCGCCTCCAAGGGCTGACGCTAAAAACCTCACGGAAGAATTTTCCGGCCTGTTGCGGGTCGCCGACGTGTTAGCGGTTGAAATTCTGGTGACGGATTCGCAATTGTTGGACGGGGCCCTGTTTTTACACCACGGACCCGTGGGCGTACGGAAGCTTATGGCACGCAGCCCCGCGGAGCTGCCCGGAATTGTGGTGCTGGGCCGGGATGGGAATCTGGCCGAATGCCTACGCAAGATGTTGTTGGGACGGGACCCTGACGCCACAACATTGGCAAAGTTTGACTCCTCCACCTTGTCCGCGATCGGTGAGGATGCCGCAAAGATAGCGGAAGTGCTCCCAACCCGCGACAAGAAGCGGCTCGCAGACTGCGACGTTGCAGACATTGCCACAGTGGTTGCCGCAGAACTCCAGGGTGCATTGCATGGCAACAGCGAGGTTGTGGAACCCACTGGGGTGTTCGCGGAGTTGGCACGGCAGTGGGACGCTTGGTTCAAGGCTGCAGAGGACAAATTCTTTGACGTGCAGCCGTGGTCCGGAGCAATATTTGATATGGATTGGGCGCGGACCAAAAGGCCGGTACCCGACGAAATTCGGCTATTGAGCCAGGACGATGCAGCGCTGAACGAATCCCTGGACGTGTTGAAAGCCCACAACGGGCGGAGCACAGTCATGGCCCACCTCAATGATCCAGCTATCCCGCTATCAACACGCAACGTGGAGCAGCTTTGGGAATGGTGGAACAGCTTGTACTTCGATGCCATGGCCAAGCAGCATGGCTGCAGCTGGCTCCGGCTCACGGCAGACCAGGCGGAAGCTGCCGTCCAGGAATCTGGTGGGGGAGGAGGGCATAAACCCATTCAGTTTGAAGGTGAACTGTTGGGCGTGCTCAGCGCCATGCCTCCCACCGTGTATGCGTCAGCCAGGCATGCCTCACGCAAAGCCAGAGACAGGTGGCACCGCCATGCCAGTCAAGAGCACTCCAATGGCTTGGCCTACGCCATTACCAAGTTCAATGAGCCCATTGACTTGGTGGAGGCTCGTAGTTCACTGATCCGGCAGGCCGCGCTCATCCTCGGAGCGGCCATCCTCGGCGGCTTGGCCAGCATCTTCATCTCCGCCACCGCCGGTTGGGCCGCCGTGGTCAGCCTTGCCGTGGTGGTTATTTTGGCCACCCCAATAGCTGAATTCAGGGAACTGCACGCCATGCGGGGAAAGAAAATGAAAGCCTTTATTAATTACGCCGGAGCACACAATGCCTGAGTCTAAACCCCAGCGGGAGGAAGTCTGGAGCTCGCACGGCACTCCAGAGCTCAAAGTCCTGACGCAAAATGTTGACCACAACGGCCGCCAATGGCTGCAGCACATAGTCCAGGCCGACGGCGGAAACGCGGGGGTGGTTGTCGTTGCCACGCTCGGAGGCAAGTTTCTCATGGTGGAGCACTACCGCCCCGTCACCGGAACCACACTGCTTGAATTCCCCCGCGGATTTGGGGCTCCTCCCGATCCACGTCTGAGCGCCGAGGAGCAAAGCTGTGCGAACGGTTCACGAGAGCTTGCAGAAGAGACCGGCATAATCAGCCTCTCGGCCAGGTTCCTGGGCCACGTCTGGGCGGACAGCGGCCTGCTGGGAAACCGGATTGCCGTTGTGGCGGTGGAGGCTGCCACGCAGGATTCAACCCAAGCCGTGGACGGGGAAACCGACTCTCACCACTGGTTGAGCGCAAAGGAACTAACAGCAGAAATCAACACGGGGCGAATGTGCGACGGAATCAGCCTGGCCGCCTATTCGCTGTGGTGTGCAAAGCCGGCCGAACGCCCTGAGGAACCAATCGGGGTAAGCCCCGCCTTTGATGCCCCCAACACCGATAGATGCGACAATTAGGTGAGCTGGACGTGACGTATTGTCTTTCGTCTAGCGTGGGCCGATAGCCGGCCCGCTGCACTATTGCCAAGGAGCGCACAACTGGTGACTGGAAAAGCCGATCATGGCCATGCCCTTCCGTTGACGGATACGGAAGTTTTGCGCATCCGCAATGACTTCCCCATCCTGGAGCAGGAAGTCAACGGCAAGCCGCTGGTCTATCTGGACTCGGGTGCCACCTCGCAAAACCCGCTCAGTGTCATGGAAGCGGAGCAGGAATACTACGAGCAGCGCAACTCGGCCGTGCACCGCGGAGCCCACACCTTGGCCGTGGCAGCCACGGATGTTTTTGAAGACGCTCGGGAGACGGTTGCCGCATTCATCGGGGCAAAGAGCAACGAGCTGGTCTGGACGGCCAACGCCACAGCTGGCCTGAACCTGATCGCCTACTCCTTCGGCAACGCCAGCATCGGCAAGGTCTCGGAGCACGCCAAGCAGTTCGCCCTCACCGCAGGGGATGAGGTGCTGGTCACCGAGATGGAACACCACGCCAACCTGATTCCCTGGCAGGAGTTGTGCCGCCGCACGGGCGCCACCTTGCGCTTCATTCCCATTCACGACGACGGCACCCTGGACATGGACGCCGCCGCGGCGCTCATCACCGAGCGCACCAAGGTCCTGGCCTTCACCCATGTTTCCAACGTCACCGGTGTCATCAACCCGGTGGCCGAACTGGTGAACTTGGCGCACACCGTTGGCGCGCTGGTGGTTCTGGACGCCTGCCAATCGGCCCCGCACCTACCCCTTGACGTCAAGGCACTGGACGTTGACTTTGCCGTGTTCTCCGGCCACAAGATGCTGGCCCCCACCGGCATTGGTGGTGTGTACGGCCGCGCCGCGCTGCTGGACGCCATGCCGCCGTTCCTGACCGGCGGCTCCATGATCACCACCGTCACCATGGAAGAGGCCGGTTACTTGCCAGCTCCTCAGCGTTTTGAGGCTGGCACCCAGCCCATCTCGCAGGCTGCGGCCCTCGCTGCCGCCTGCAATTACCTGAGCGAGACGGGCATGGACCGGATCCATGCGTGGGAAGCCGAACTTGGCCAGCGTTTGGTGAGGGGGCTGGAAGGGATCGAAGGCATCAGAGTCTTGGGTCCGGCGTCGGGCATTCCGCGGGCTGGCCTGGCCGCCTTTGAGGTGGCTGGCGTGCACGCGCACGACGTCGGACAGTTCCTTGACGCTGCCGGCATCGCCGTTCGCGTGGGTCACCATTGCGCCCAGCCGCTGCACCGCCGCTTGGGCTTGAACTCTTCCACTCGGGCGAGCACCTATTTGTACAACACGACTGCCGAAGTTGATGCGTTCTTGGCTGCGGTGGCCGGGGTGCGTAGCTACTTTGGCGTGGAAGGTGCGTCATTGTGAGCGCGTTGGATTCGCTGTATCAGCAGATCATTTTGGAAGAGTCCAAGACCCGGCGCGGCGGTGACCTGCGTAACGATCAGTTGGACGGGCAGCATTTGCCGGCCAATGTGGGCCAGTGTCACCAGCTGAATCCGGTGTGTGGGGATGAGATCACGCTGCGGATTGAGACAGAAGGGAATGAGGTCTCCGGCATTCACTGGGCGGGGGATGGGTGCTCTATTTCGATGGCGTCGGCCTCCATCCTCAGCGATATGGTGGTGGGTCTGAACCGTGCCGAGGTGGCCGCGCTGATTGAGAATTTCCGTGAGGTCATGCGTTCTCGCGGAAAGGTTGTGGCGGACGAGGAGATCCTAGGCGATGCTGCAGCGTTGTCTGGGGTGTCGAAGTTCCCGGCAAGGGTTAAGTGCGCCATGCTCGCCTGGGTTGCTGCCGAGGATGCGATGAACCAGACGCGCTAGCTAGGCACATTCCCTTAGCGTATGACTCGGGCGTTGTGCAGGATTTGACGCCGGCGCAGTGCCCAGATGAACAGCACCAGTATGGCCCCTATGAATGCTCCGAAGGTGTTGGCGACGATGTCGCTCCACGCCGGAAACCGTTGGGGCAAGAAAATGCCTTGAGCCAGTTCGACCGCGCCGGAAACTGCCGCAGCAATGATTACTGAGAGCCACCACCATGGACGATGCAGGCGCAGTGTCAGCATGATCCCGAAGGGAATAAACAGCGCGATGTTGGCCGCAAATTCAATCTGCCGGTAGCCGATGAACCACTGGGGTAAGCCGTGACTGTGTAGCCACATGATGACGTGGTTGAGGGCGCCGTCAATAGGTCTGTCCACTGGTGACGGCCAAAACAAGATGGCCACCAGTGTGGCAAAGTAGACGATTGCCAGAACGACGGCGATCTTGTGGCTGGTGGTTCTCACAACGGTCAGTCTAAACGGGAAACTACTGCTCGTCTGTGCCCTGTTGGTAGACATCAGGGATACCGTCACCATCGTCATCGCGATTCTCGATGACGGCCAGCTTCCTGTAGTGCTTATTCCTCAAGCGAAGCACCACAGTGGCCAACAGTGCCGCGGTCAAGGAGCCAGCCAGAATGGCGACCTTTGCGTGGCTGTAGTGCGGGCTGTCGTCACCAAAGCTGAGTTCGCTGATCAGCAAGGAGACTGTGAAGCCGACACCCGCCAGGAGTGCAAGCCCCACAACATCGATCCAAGCCAGCCCGTCAGCGAGCTTGGCCTTGGTGGTCTTGGTAACGAGCCAGGTAGCGCCAAGAACTCCTATGAACTTGCCGAAAATCAAGGCCACGACAATGCCCACTGCCACGGTATCTGTGAACGCAGACTTCAGCCCGGCGATCCCACCCAAAGCAACACCAGCGGAGAAGAAAGCAAAGAGGGGCACTGCAAGACCGGCAGAAATGGGACGCATGAGGTGTTCAAAGTGTTCGGCCATTCCCGGACCAGCATCGGGCCCTCCCCGCTTTGCTGAGCGGATCACAGGGACAGTGAAACCGAGGAGTACGCCTGCGACCGTGGCGTGGACGCCCGACGCGTGAATCAAAGCCCAGGTGGCAAACGCCAAGGGGATCAGCAGATACCAGGACCTGATCCGTTTCTGAACCAGCCAGGTGAACGCGAGCAAGGGCAGGATTGCCAAAGCTAGGAACCCAAAGTTCATCTCGCCGGGGTAGAAGACGGCGATGATAGCGATGGCGATGAGATCGTCAACGACGGCAAGTGTCAGTAGGAAGGTGCGCAATGCGGTTGGTAGATGGGTGCTGATCACGGCCAGAACAGCCAAGGCGAAGGCTATATCAGTGGCTGTGGGAATGGCCCAGCCTTTGAGGACTTCCGGGCCAGCAGTCCAGTTGACGGCTACAAAGAAAAGCGCCGGGATAATCACACCACCCACCGCTGCGGTGATGGGGACGATTGCCCGCGCCGGATTGCGCAGATCGCCTGCCACAAATTCACGTTTGAGTTCCAGACCGGCAACGAAGAAGAAGATGGCCAGAAGGCCGTCAGAGGCCCAGCCGCCCAGACTCAGGTTGAGATGGAGGGCCTCGGGGCCGATCTTGAAGTCGCGGAGGTTGAAGTAGCTTTCCGCGATGGGTGAGTTTGCCCAGACGAGGGCGATCACCGTTGCCGCTAGAAGCAGAGCACCGCCCACGGTTTCGGAGCGGAGAATATTGTTGATGCGCACAAATTCGGGGTAGCTTCCGCGACCAAAAATGCGGGGTGTTGAGTTGGAGCTCATGGGCTGGATGGCCCTTTCGGTGGTGCAAAAGCGCCGACGCAATACATACTGCGACAAACTGCGCGGGCTTTTGGGGTTAGCAATGGCATTGCCGACCAGACTTCCCGGCGCACCTGATCACTAGTTTACAGCTTTGCTGGGTGGTATCCGACGGTACCCATAACAACATGATTGTTGAGCGGACCGTGGTGCCCTAGGTGAATGATCACTAGCCCATTGGCCAGAGAACTTAGCTGATTGGGGTCGAAAGTTTAGCCGTTTCGAAGTTGGTCTTCGTGTCGCTTATGGGTTTGGAAGAAAGGACTGCCTAATGGGGGCATGATTCTTTTCGAATAGGAACTCTTCATGAAAAAAGTTATGAAGGCAGCTGTAGCTGCTGGAGCCGCAGGTGCATTGCTTCTTGGGGGAGTCGGGACCTTGGCATTGTGGAACGCTGACGCAAACGTCAACGCGGGGACGGTCACAACGGGTCATCTGACAATGACAACTGACGCCGCAGAGGGAGTCTGGACCGAGACGAGCGAGGGGGTGGAGCCAGAAAGCGCTGCATTTAATCCCCTCACGGACCGAATGGTTCCCGGTGACGTCCTCACGTTCAAGCAGAATGTGATTATCGGTGCATCCGGCAAGAACTTGAAAGCGTTGCTCAGCGAAACCGGTCTGACTGGTGGGACAGTTCTTCCTGCCGAGGTGACAGTTGCTCTTGCCGTGGATGATTCGGACGCTGGCGTGTCGCAGGACGAGGATACCGGCGTGATTACTTTCGGCGCGGCAGCTGAATACACCGTTCCGGTGACGGTGACGGTGACTTTCTCAGACTCTGCCGTGGGTACCATGAACACCGCCGTTGATCTCGGTGCTCTGACCTTGACGTTGAACCAGGTCCGCTAACCGACGACGCCTTAGTCCTACATGCGCAAGATCCTCGTCACCGCCCTTGCTGCGGCCGTGTTTGTGGTGCTGTTTGCCAGCGCCCAAGGCACGGCCGCGCTTTGGCGTGCCGAGGCGCAGCTAGAACCGGGCGCCATCACGACGGGGACTTTGTCCCTAGCTGCGGGTGACGGTGTCACAAACGAACAAAACTTTGGGTTTTCTTCCCTCAACACTTCTGTCCTGGCGCCGGGAGGATTCGTCCAGGCACCTCTGACCATTAGCAACACCGGAACCACAGCGTTGACTTACACCCTGGCTGGGGCGCACTCGGTGACCACAGCGCCAAGTGCGGCGGATACGGAACTGGCTGGCGCCGTCGTCCTATCCATCCATGGCACAGCGGAAGCTGCGGTTTGTACGGCGGATTCCCCAAGTGCTGGGGTGGAGCTGTACCAAGGGTCATTGTCGGCTGGTGCAGCATTTGCTCAAGGCAGAGAACTGGCGCCAGACGCTACAGAAACACTGTGTGTGCGTGTCGCGTTGCCGGAGAAAGTGGAACCGATAGCGGCTGGTGGCTCCATCGAACTGCAACTGGGCTGGCGAGGTGACCAGCTGTGAGCACCGGCGTTGAGCAACCCCTCGAAACAAAGCCGGCGAAGGGCCGCAGAGCTGAACGCGTGGAGAAGACCGGCCCCTTGTGGTGGTTCGGACAAATCGCATCATGGTTTCTGCTGCTCACAATCCTTGCCATTGCCGCCGTCATGATTGTCATTCCGCGGATCGGCGGGGCCACTGCCTACACGGTGTTAACCGGGTCCATGGAGCCGGGCATGCCGCCGGGCAGCCTAGCCGTGGTGCGACCCGTGGACCCGACCACGCTGCGCACCGGCGATGTCATCACGTATCAACTGAAGTCGGGTGAACCCGCCGTCGTGACCCACCGTGTGGTGGGTGTGGGGCACACACTTGACGGAGAACTGAGGCTCACGGCCCGCGGGGACGCCAACACGGCCAACGACCCGCCCATTCAGGCTGAGCAGATCCGGGGCAGTCTTTGGTACAAGGCGCCTCTGCTGGGTTACCTCAATTCGGCGCTGAGCGGCTCGCAACGTCAGTGGCTGACCATCGCCGCGGTGGCAGGGCTGCTGGGTTACTCCGCATTTATGGCCGCCAGCGCCCTGCGTGATCGACTCGGAAGGAACCCGAAATCATGACCTTACTCATCGCTCAGCATCATGGAACGGGACGCAGGGCTGTCTTGGCTGTTGTAGTCGTTGCAGTCTTAAGTACGACGGCGGCACCCGCCTTTGCGCTGGCGGATCCACCCTCCGAAGTGGCTCAGGGGGCGCCTGCCGGGCTGTCTCCGGACAGGGGCAGCTCAGCGGTCCGGCTTGCCTACAGCGCTGACGGTGTGGGCTTTTCACAGACTGTTCCCGCAATCTTTGAAAACACCCCCAAGCTCGTGCCGGGTGAAAGCGTCGAGGAAAAACTGTGGGTGCGCAACGACTACGACGTCGCCGTGGACGTCGTGGTTGGCGCGCCCGTCCTTACCGCCGGCGGACCAGGCGCTGCGGAGCAACATGTTTCCGTCCCAGTGGGACAGGCGCCTGTTGAGGTGGAGCCGTCCACCGTTGTGACTTTGGACCCGGGCGCCAGCGGAACCGTACTCGTCCGGCTGACGTTGCCGGAAACAGCGGGCAATACCAGCCAGGGTCAGGCTTGGCCGGTCAATTTGCAGGTCAACATCAGTGAAGCTGCATCCTCACCGGAAGCTGCGACACAGCATGTAGAACTCGGTCATACGGGTGGCATGACTGGGATCTGGCCGCTGTCCGTTGCCGCAATCCTCGCCGGGGTGGGTGCGTACGCCGGTGCCCGCCGGCGCAACCGCCACCCCGTGACCGCCGTTCATGAAGGAACTGGATCATTTGAAAGCAGTGGATCATGAAGACCCGGCGGAGTACGGATGCCGTGAGAGGGGCCCGTAGCGGCAATCAGGTGAAGGCGCTGCTGTCATTGGGGCTCCTGGCCGGTTTTGGGGCAGTGTCTACTTTGGCTTCCTGGACCGGGGGAGCCACCGCAACGTCCACGATTGGTGCTGGCACGGTCGCTATCGGGGTGGGTGCCACGGGGCCGACAGTAGAGGAACGCTATACGTTCGATATGGGGACGAACTGGTATCCCGGTTTGAGCAAGACCACCATGATCACGGTAAAAAATACTGGAACATTGGCGGCACGGTACAAGGTCTCCGGGGCGATTGCGGACGAAAACGGTGAGGGCTGGGGTGCGGCCATGGCTGTGCAAATTGCCAACGGTGCCAGTTGTGAAGAGGGTGTGCTCTTGCAGAAGGATGCAGGCTCGGAATTTGATGAGCCGACTACTCAGGCGTCGTTAGCAGCTGGCGAAGCGCAGACACTGTGTGAGGAATATTCACTGCTCACCAATGCACCCACCACGCTCCAGGGAAAGTCGACCACCATCACCCTGAGGTTCACGGCAACCGTGGGGGTGTCGTCCTGACATGAAATCTCCCATGGCGGCCCAAAAGACGGTGCTGGAACGGTGGCTGCTCAATGTAGGCGCCGTACTTGGTGCGCTCTGCTTGGTATTGGCTGCAGCATCTGTGGTGTTTGGCATCAAGCCGTTGATCTTTTCATCCGGCTCCATGGGGCCAGCGATCCCCACCGGCTCTTTGGCGCTGGCTGTTCCGGCAGCTGCTGCCGAGGTCGCCCTTGGGGATGTGGTGTCGGTGGTAACCTCCGACGGCGTCCGCGTCACCCACCGAGTTGTTGCCAACGATCCCGCGACTGGACTGGCTCTGAAGGGTGACGCCAACCCTATCGCGGACCTGCAGCCCTATACCGGAGCAAACGTTGACCGGGTGGTTTTCAGCATCCCAGGGATGGGGTACGTGGCGAGCTGGCTCTCGTCGCCCTGGCTATTTGGGCTGGGTGGATTGCTCTGTGCCTACCTGATATACGTAGCGTTCTTCAGGCGTGACGCCGTCCCCGGAACAGAATCTGCGGACGGCGAGCCAGTCTCTAGTGTGACCAAGCCGCGGACCCGGCGTCGGACTTGGCTGGGGATTGGCGCCATGATGACGGTGCTGGCCTTGGTGGTTCCGCTGGGTCTGTCTGCGAAAGTGGAATCCACGCAGGCGGCGTGGACAGGGAGTGCAGTTGCCAGTTCGGGTGTGACAGCGTCAAAGATGCCTCCTGCGGGCGCGCTGAGCTGCCAGAAGGCCGCGAGTGGCAACCGATCAGTGACCGTCAAATGGCAGGCTCCGAGCAACGCTCCTGTGGCAGCGGACCTCTACCGGATCGAGGTGACGGCGGGAGGTCAGAGCAAAGACGTTACTGTGCCTGCAAGTACAACGTCGCAGGTATTGTCTTTGGATGACCCGAATGGACTTTTGGGAGGCCTCGTGGCCGCGCTGGGAAACCTTTTGGACTTCCTGTTGGGTGCGCCTAAACCCGTGGGCGTGAGCGTTGTGGCGATTTATCCAGGGGGCTGGGAATCCGGGGCTGTGCTAAATGGTGACATTGCCAAGATGGCGCCGTATCTTCTGGTATCGGCGAAGATTGAATGCACTCAGTAAGAGTCAGCAACAAGGAGACTTGGGAGGGCGGTATTTCTCCGCTATCTCTTCTTGTTGGCACGCTCGACGCGCCAATCCGATTGCGAGATGTGCACGGCCGGGCCGTTGCGGGGCGAACTCGAAGGTGAATTTGGGATCTCATCCCGACCGGAGAACCTAGAAACCGGAGCCACTGCAAGCGTTGCCAGCGAAACGTCACCAACGACACTCTAAAGTTCGCCTCCAATTCCGCCCCGCGGGCCTTCTGGAGGAGGCTAAGTCATCAACACATTGACGGGCATCGTGCCAATCACTGAAGGCATAGAAGCTGCACTGTGCTAGCCCGGCCGGTGAAATGCACAATGGCCCCGGTGGCGGCTCCTGTCATTCGCAGGTGCCACCACTGAGGCCACTCTTGTGTTTCACGGCACCCGGGTGGGCCGGGCGCCGTCGTGCTTGGAAGAATCAGCTGTGGCTGTTCAGCCATTCCTGCGCCAGCGTGGCCTGCAGGTTCAGTGCCCGCCCAATAACCGGCTCGGCGGCGGAGGCGATCTTCGCGCCCAAGAACGGCACGCTGGACTTGACCTCACCGGTCAGCTCAACCACTGTCGACTCGCCCGAGACCACCAGCTTCTGCACGGCCGAAACATCCACGGGCGCCTTGGCCACGGTCAACTTGATGGTGTTGGTGCGTGAACCGTCGGCTGCCGGGGCGCTCCAGGACTCATCCTGGGTCACCGTCAGGGTTGCGCCGAGCACCTTCTTGGCAATGTCGGGCATGCGCGTGGTGGGCAGGGTGCGCACCGTCTGGGTGGTGAACGCGCCGGTGGTGGCCCCGTTGATGGTGAAGGACTGCAGCTCGCCCCCCACGGTTTCGCTGACATGCTTGATGAAATCTTCGTTGGCAAAGACATCTGTCACGCTCTGGGCGGTGGCAGTAAGAGTTGTTGAGGCGGCAAGCGCCATGGTTCCTCCAAGATAAGGGGGTGTTTGGGGCAGTTCCTAGGATAGCAAGGCAGCGGGCGAGTAAGCTGGACAAGGTCCCGGAGTCGCACGCAGATTCTGGGCTTTCGTGCTGTCTTCAGCGCGCACAACAACGTATTTTTGCGGTTTCTGCCGTCAAGCACCAAGGAGAAAACCACCCATGAGTCTTGCAGGGTTGCGAACAGCGCTTTTAGAAGATCCACTGTTCGCCCGGGTGCGCAGCTACGCCGCCGCCAAACCGGCCACCCGCAGCACCGACGTGGCCTTTAGCGCACCCGCAGGCATGCGCGCGGTGCTCCTGGCTGAGATCGCCGATGGTTTGTCCGCCAGCCTCGCCACTTCCGCTGACCGACCGGGCGTTGTCCTCGCCGTCACCGCCACGGGCCGCGAGGCCGAAGACACTGTGGCCGCTCTGCGCTCCTACCTGCCCGACGCGGCAGTGGCAGAGTTCCCCAGTTGGGAGACACTCCCACACGAACGCCTCTCACCGCGTTCGGACACCGTGGGCCGTCGCCTCTCCGTGCTGCGCCGACTGGCTCATCCCGAGCACGACGCCGGAGATCACCTTCGTGTGATCGTGGCACCCATCCGTGCGGTGGTCCAGCCACTGGTGGCTGGCTTGGGCGAGTTGGTGCCAGTGCGGGTGAAAGTCGGAGAGGAAATCCCCTTCGCCCAACTCATCAAGTCGCTCTCGGATGCGGCATATGCGCGCGTGGATATGGTCACCCACCGTGGTGAATTCGCCGTGCGCGGTGGCATCATCGATGTCTTCCCGCCCACCGATAACCACCCGATCCGTGTAGAATTCTTCGGCGACGAGGTTGATTCCATGCGGTGGTTCAGCATCGCCGATCAGCGCACACTCACATCCGTCAAGGGCTCGGTCAGCCACCCGGACGAACTCTACGCACCCCCCTGCAGGGAAATCCTCATTACCCCAACGGTGATGGGCCGGGCCGCAAAGCTCAAAGACGCCATG
The DNA here is from genome assembly GCF_040686795.1 of Specibacter sp. NPDC078709. NCBI lineage: Bacteria > Bacillati > Actinomycetota > Actinomycetes > Micrococcales > Micrococcaceae > Specibacter > Specibacter sp. NPDC078709. The sequence continues at coordinate 327,541 of NZ_JBFBLU010000001.1, read as the reverse complement.
CCTGGCGCGGCGGCAATGTTGGAAAAGATTGCCGGCGGCATTGCTGTGGAGGGTATGGAATCCCTGGCGCCAGCCCTCGTTGACGGCATGGTGCCGCTGGCCTCCTTGTTGCCTGCCGCATCCATCGCCGTGGTGCTGGATCCCGAAAAAGTCAGCGCCAGGGCGCACGATCTGGAATCCACCAACGAAGAGTTTTTGGAAGCCGCCTGGTCCACAGCGTCCGACGGCGGCAACGCCCCGCTCGATCTGTCTCAGGCCAGCGGTGGAGCCGCCGGGGTGGATCTGGCCTCGGCTGGGTTTAAGTCATTGGCGCAAACTCGCGAGACGGCCCTCGAGTATGGGATTGGCTGGTGGGCTCTGAGTTCTTTGGCTCAGGATGAAGAACTGGAGCCGTCCACCGACGTGCTGAACCTGCACGCCCGGGAACCTCGGGGCTACCGGGGCGATGTGGCAGAGATGATGGAGTTCATCGGCTCCCGCGTCAAGGACCAGTGGCGGATTGTCGTAGCCACCCAGGGCCCCGGCCCGGCCCAACGCCTGGCTGAGCTGTTCCACGAAGCCAACATCCCGGCGTCGCGCGTGGACTCACTGGATGCGCCGCCGCAGCCGGGCATCATCGAGGTGACCACGGCAGATACCGGGCGCGGCTTTGTCCTCGACTCGCTCAAACTGGGGCTGCTCACCGAAGCGGATCTCTTGGGGCGAGCCTCTGCCGTCTCCACCCGCGACATGCGCAAGATGCCTTCGAAGCGGCGCAACGCCGTGGACCCCCTGCAGCTTGCAGCCGGGGACTTTGTGGTTCACGAGCAGCACGGTGTGGGTAAATTTGTGGAGCTCATCCAGCGCAAGGTGGCTGGTGCCGGCGTAGGCGGGGCTGCCGGCCTGCGCGAATACCTGGTGCTCGAATATGCGCCGTCCAAGCGTGGGGCTCCGGGAGACCGGCTATTTGTGCCCACCGATCAGCTGGATCAAGTGACCGCGTATGTGGGTGGGGACGCCCCGGCGCTCTCAAAGATGGGTGGCTCCGACTGGGCTGCCACCAAGTCCAAGGCTCGCAAGGCCGTCAAGGAAATTGCTGGAGAACTGATCCGGCTGTACTCAGCGCGTATGGCATCGAAGGGCCATGCCTTCGGGCCAGATACCCCCTGGCAGGCCGAGCTGGAAGAAGCCTTCCCGTACGTTGAGACTCCGGATCAGCTGGTGGCCATCAACGAGGTCAAGGCTGACATGGAGAAGGAAGTCCCCATGGACCGGTTGATCTCCGGCGATGTGGGCTACGGCAAGACTGAAATTGCTGTGCGAGCTGCCTTCAAGGCGGTGCAGGACGGCAAGCAAGTTGCCGTTTTGGTGCCCACCACGCTGCTGGCGCAACAGCACTACGAAACGTTCAACGAGCGTTTCTCCGGTTTCCCGATTCGGGTGAAGCCGCTGTCGCGCTTCCAAACTGCCAAGGAATCCAAAGAGATCACGGAGGGCGTGCGCACTGGATCGGTGGACGTTGTCATCGGCACGCACCGCCTGCTCTCCAAGGACTTCGCCTTCAAGGACCTTGGCTTGGTCATTGTCGATGAGGAGCAGCGTTTTGGTGTGGAGCACAAGGAGGCTCTGAAGAAGATGCGCACCAACGTGGATGTCCTCGCAATGAGCGCCACACCCATTCCGCGAACCTTGGAAATGTCCATGACCGGCATCCGAGAAACCTCCACGCTGGCCACCCCTCCCGAAGAACGTCACCCCGTGCTGACGTACGTCGGTGCACATAGTGATAAGCAGGTGGGTGCTGCCATCCGCCGCGAGCTCATGCGCGAGGGCCAGGTGTTTTATGTGCACAACCGGGTTAAATCAATTGAGCGCACCGCCGCCCACATCCAACAGCTGGTGCCCGACGCCCGTGTGGCCGTGGCACACGGGCAGATGTCCGAGTCCCGGCTGGAGCAGATCATCGTGGACTTCTGGGAGAAGCGCTTCGATGTGCTGGTGTGCACGACCATCATTGAGACCGGCCTAGACATCTCCAACGCCAACACGCTGATTGTGGAGCAGGCCAACAACTATGGGCTGTCCCAGCTCCACCAGTTGCGTGGGCGTGTGGGACGTGGACGTGAGCGGGCCTACGCATACTTCCTCTACCCGGCAGATAAGCCGCTGGGTGAAGTTGCGCTGGAACGACTCAAGGCCGTAGCCGCACACAACGAGCTCGGCGCCGGAATGGCGTTGGCCATGAAGGACCTTGAAATCCGTGGCGCCGGTAACTTGCTGGGTGGGGAACAGTCAGGCCACATCCAAGGTGTTGGCTTTGACCTCTACATCCGTCTGGTGGGCGAGGCTGTGGCCGACTTCCGCGGCGACGGTGAAGAGCGGGCCGCCGAGATGAAGATTGAACTGCCCGTCAACGCCCACCTGCCGCACGACTACGTGCCGGGGGAGCGGCTGCGCCTTGAGGCCTACCGGAAGCTGGCCGCTGCTGTCACTGTTGAAGCCATTGCCGAGGTAGAGGCTGAACTTATTGACCGGTACGGAGAGCTGCCGCCGGCGGCCGTGAACCTGCTGGCTGTGGCCAACTTCAAGGTACTGGCCCGGGCGGCAGGGCTGACGGACGTTGCTCTGCAAGGCAACTTCATCAAGTTTGCTCCTGCTGAACTGCCAGAATCCAAGGAGATGCGTCTGAACCGCATGTACCCGGGGTCCATGGCAAAGCCTGCGCTGAACGCGATTCTGATTCCGAAGCCGAAGACTGCACGGATTGGTGGCCGCGATCTGGCCGATGCTGAAGTGCTCAAGTGGGCCCAGGGCGTGCTTGAAGCGATCTTCGAGACGACACCGGAAACGGTGGCAGCGAAGTAACGTGCTGCTTCGGAGCCTGCCAGCAGCGCTATGCTCCGGACTGGAAGTGGGTCTGGCGCATCTTGATCACTGGCGCCAGACCCAGCATGAGTCCGGCGCATAAAAAACGGCTAGGCGGCTTCGAACCGAAGCTCGCGGAGGGAATCGAGCGCGGCATCGCCTATGTGGTGCAGCTGAACCAATGCAGCGTGAGCTGTTGCAGGGTCCCCGGCTTGGGCTACCGCCAGGATCTGTGCTCCTGAGGCCTCCAATTGTGCGGCGCCCACCATCGCGGCGGAGACTTGGATGCTTCCGGCAGCGTCACGTGCTTGCTCATGGTTTCCCGCCGCGACAGCCTCTTCAAGCCGCGCCATCCGGCGCGGCCACATCATCGCGAAGGCATTGGCGAAGTTGGAGGCCAGTTGTGTGCTGCCCAGATCGGTGGCCAGCTGCGCCAGCGCAGCACGGTCAAGGACAGGCAAACCGCCAACATCGAAGATGCCGGCAAGGGCGGGAGTATTTCTGCCATCCATGTTTCTGGCAGTCTTAGCCCACGCATTGCGCCCGGTCACCAAACGAGCCATGGCACGGGGATAGTACAAGTACGTGGCGTAAAGATACATCAGGGCACCGATCCCCAAGAAGATGCCGCCAAATCCGCGGCCTTCCTCTCGTGTCTTGCCGCGGTAGAGGACTCCCCAGCTGGCATAGGGGATAAACAAAAATACCGCAGCAACAGCAATCTGGGCCAGTACATCGGCGCCGGTGGTGAGACCAAAACGCCCGTCAATGACGGCCAAGTACGTAAGGACTGGTACCAGCGCCAAGTTGATCATCATAATCAGCGGCTGGGCCATGAAGTAGTGGATTTCTAGCGCACCCGAAAATTTCAGGGCCTTGGCACGCCGTAGTTCCGGCAACAAGGATGCACACTCCATATTGCCCTGGGCCCAACGGGTCCGTTGGGTCAGTAAGCGCTGTGTGAACGGGAGCGCCTCCTGAGAAACATGACCCTCCGGGACGTAATGATTACGCCACCCCAAACCCAAGATGCGCAAACCCAATTCATAATCCTCAGCGAGCTTATTGCCCCACGGTTTGCCATATTTCTCGGCCACCTGATCCAGTACCGACATGCGGGTGAACTGTCCGTTGCCACCCATGCCCACAGTGCCGGTGCGTACGCGCAGCGCTTGCATGGCCGAATTGGTGGCACGGAACTCCAGATCCTGCATCCGGATCAAGTATCTCGCCACCACATTCGCAAACATCCCGCGTTCCGGCAGTGGACGGCGGTCATCACGGTTCTTCATCCAGACTTCCAGTTGAGCCGCCCCCACCGTAGGATCGCCAAATGACTCGGGACCCGATAGAAACTTCAGCGCATCATCGGAGAGATATCCATCGGCGTCGAGGATTCCGATGACTGTCTGAGCTCGGCGCGTGCGCTCATTTCCCACGAAGTCAGAGACCACCGAAAAGGCATAGTTCAAGGCCTCGCCCTTTCCAATTCTGGCCTCGGGGCGAACCCGAGAAATCAGATGCACCTTGTCATCAAACGCCATGGCCCGGGTGACCACGGCGGCTGTGCAGTCCTCGCTGGCGTCGTCAATGACCCAGACATGGGCAAAAGGAAAGCTGGTGCGGGCCGAGGAAATAGTTGCCGCCACAACGTTTTCCTCATCCCTGCACGGGATAAGAAAATGCCACTCGAGCGATTCCGGGTCGCCGGTGCTGTTGGGGCGTCTGCGCCAATAACCGTAGTAGAGCATGGAGATATACGTGAGCGCACACGAGGCCGTCAAGGTTACCGCCAGCAGTGCAGTATCCCGCCAAAAGTTCTCGCCGAAGTTACCGAACAATCCGGAACTGCAGAAAACTACAAAGGCTGCCGCGCCGTAGAGCAACGCCAGAATCACCATGATCACTGAATCGGCAAGACCTCGGACAGGGGGTGAAGCTGGTGGCACAGGGCAGTCCTAGGGATCGTCAGAGGGCGAAGGTATTTATCACTATACTGGGCAAATGCTGGACTTCATGGGGAAAAACGCACTGGTGATTGAAGACGATGATGACATTAGAGGCCTGCTGGAAATAGTGCTGGGGCAAATGGGATTTACCGTGACTGCGGTGGATACCGGCACTGCAGGACTCAGCAGCGCGCAAGCCCTCAGCCCGGACTTGGTGACCTTGGATGTTGGACTGCCAGATGTCGATGGTGTGAGCGTGCTGAGGGAACTTCGCACCTTCCACGAAGGCACTGTGGTCATGCTGAGCGCTCGCGGCCAGCAGGGTGACATTGATTCGGCCATGGCTGCTGGAGCAAGCGGCTATCTTCTGAAGCCGTTCCGACCGGCATCGCTGAAACAAGAACTCGTGGCCATCCTTGCCAGCTGATCTGTCCGCCGATCGCACGGCCACCTTGGAGCCCCTTAGCTGGCGTGGAACGGTGGAGAGAGAATTCTTTGGCTTGCCTCGGGTCCATAGAGCGCTGCTGAGTCAGGCACCTCTGACAATCACGACGCTGGTCGTTGTCATCTTCTTGGCGCTGATTGATCCGGCCTTGATAACAAATTTGCTGTTTGTTCTGGGCTTGTCCGGGGTGTTTCTGCTGGTGGGGGTAGCGGCACTGCTGCGCTGGAAAGTTCTGCCTGACTGGTTCATCTGGGTGATCCCGTTGGCCGATTTCATTGCCATTGGGGCCATGGTGCACGGCGCCAACCAATCGTTGAGTGGGCTTTCGCTGCTATCAGTCTTTCCGGTCTTGTGGTTGGCGTGGTCGGATATGCCGCCAAAATTCACCCGGATCATAGCCTTTGTTGGTCCTTTGACCATTGCGTGGGCACCCTTCCTGTTCGGCGGGGTTGAACCCAGCCGTGCTGGCCTGATCAAACCATTACTGATTCCTATCATTATGTTGGGTCTGGCTACTGCCGCCACCGTTGTCACCAAGAGTCTTCAAGTGCAAGCCGAACGCTTGAGCGCAGCAACGGGCGAGGCTCAGCTGCGGGCCAGCCAGCTGGACAGCATCATCAACGTGGCTGAGGTTGGCGTAGTTGTTGTCGACGGAGGAGGCCACGACCTTCTCATGAACAAATACCAACAGGCCATCCATTCCCTGGCTCTGCCTGCTGCGAAGGCCGATTCAGCGGAGGCTGAACTGCTTGTTTTTGGTCCTGACCGGTTAACGCGTGTCCCGTCTGAGGAGAGGCCCGTCCGACGCGCGGTCAACGGTGAGGAATACTCGGGGGAACTGTACTGGATTGGGTCGGGAACCGGACAGCGGGCAATGTCTACTTCGGCTCGCCAGATTGTGGATGAGTGTGGGGCCCGCCGAGGGGCAGTTGTGGTGTTCCACGACGTAAGCGAGGTGATGGAGGCGGTGGCTGCGCAGGAGGACTTTGTGGCCAGTGTTTCCCACGAGTTGCGGACCCCGCTCACCTCTATTCTGGGGTACCTAGAGTTGGTGCTCGATGATCTTGACGACGACGTTGCCGCCAGCTATCTCAAGATAGTCTCGCGGAATGCTGAACGGCTACTGAGACTGGTCAACGACCTGTTGGGATCTGCACGTGAGGCTATGACGCTCACCCCGCAGATGGGTGACTTGCAAGCCATCCTGGTCTCGGCGGTAGACGCGGCTCGACACCGCGCTGAACAGCGGAACGTGAGGATTCACCTCGATGTGGAATCGGAAATGCTGGGCAGCTTTGACCGCGGCAGAATCGGGCAAGCGATAGATAATTTGATCTCCAACGCAGTCAAATTCGCCTCCAGCCCCGGCATTGTCGAGGTCGTCGGAAAGTCCACAGCCACCGGGTTGAGCGTGTCGGTGCGTGACGATGGGATCGGAATAAGCCCCGAGGAACAAATGAGCCTGTTCACCCGCTTTTACCGCACTGAGTCAGCTCGTCAAGCTGCAGTTCCTGGCGTGGGGTTGGGTCTAGCCATCACGAAGACCATTGCGGACGCTCATGGCGGGACCGTGACAGTGGCGAGCACCGTGGGCGAAGGCAGCACGTTCAGGCTGAGTATTCCACGCTGAGGATTGGGAGGGCTAACTCTCAGCGCTGGCGGACGCGGGGACAACCATGAGAGGTGAGGTGACCGGCGTCGTGCTTGTTAAACAACTGAACCGCAGCACGGGCTTTCGCCAGTTGCTGCGGTTCAGTGAGCGTACGCCCAGCATGAGCATTTACGTGGGGGTGAAAGTCGCCCCTCCTACTCGGTTCTTAGCGAAAGCACTTAGGCGTTCTGCGCCCTCGGCGCCCCCATTCCTGGGTTGATCTGATGTGGACCACTCGCCGACGGGCGGACGTCGAAGTCGAACATTGCGGTGGGCAGGTACACCGTTGAACAGGAGTTCGGGATGTCAACGACGCCGGAGAGCCGGCCCTCAATGGGAGCTGCACCGAGGAGCAGATAGGCCTGCTCCGGAGCGTAGCCAAACTTCGACAGGTAGTCGATGGCGTGAAGACATGCCCGCTGATACGACAGATGCGAATCCAGGTAGCGCTGCTCACCGTCCAAAGTGACTGACGTGCCGGAGAAAGCGATCCATTCGCTGAACTGTGGCTCGACTCGCCCTGGCATGAAGATGGCATTCTCGGAGACACCGTACGTGTCCATACCGCCGCGAATGATGTCCACACGCAAATCGATGAAACCACCCATCTCGATGGCGCCGCAGAATGTGATTTCGCCGTCACCCTGGGAGAAGTGCAAGTCACCCAGGGACAGGTTCGCGCCGTCAACAAATACAGGATAGAAGATCCGGGTCCCCTTGGACAGGTTCTTGATGTCCTGATTTCCACCGTTTTCACGCGGTGGTGCTGTACGAGCGGCCTCGGAGCCAACCCTGCCCCATTCGCTGGCCGGCACACCGCCCAATACGGCGTGCTCTGCCTCCGGCGGGAGAGCCAGCGGCGGGACACGGAGCGGATCGGTGGCGATGAGGTCACCCTCGCGTTTGTTCCATTTGGCCAAAAGTGCTGCCGACGGGGCGGTACCCATGAGTCCAGGGTGGATGAGGCCCTCGAAGGAGACCTCCGGTACGTGCCGCGACGTTGCGACTTGACCGGTGAAATCCCAAATTGCCTTGTACGCATCCGGGAACTGGTCGGTGAGGAATCCGCCACCATTGTTTCTGGAGAAAATGCCGGTGTAACCCCAGCCCTGCCCAGCCAAAGGCCCGCTGTCCTCCTGCGGGATGGGGCCGACATCCAGGATGTCAACGATCAGCAGATCCCCCGGCCTGGCACCCTCGACGGCGAATGGCCCCGAGAGCTTGTGCACCGTCAACAGGGGCGCATCAAGAATGTCCTGGGCGGAGTCGTCATTCTTGATGGCGCCATCAAACCACTCACGACAATCCACGCGGAACACGTCGCCAGGCTTGACCGTGGCTACCGGCGGTATCTCAGGGTGCCAACGGTTATGGCCTAGCTTTTCCTGATCCTCGAACTTCTTGGTCGAATCGAGCGGAAATATCACTTCAGGCATGGTACTTCTCCTTCTTATCGATGCAGTACGTAGTGGGAATCTGCGTCCTTTCAGGGGCGCGGAAGTTTTTGGTGCAAGGGGTTGTGCGAGTAGCGCGTTGCCCGCTTTGTTGCAGGGGAAAGCCCGGTCACCACCTCGGGGCTGTGTGCACTTCGTTTGGTTGAGTCAATAAGCTTGAATTCAGCCGAGTTGGCGATCGACAGCCTAGGTGAGCTCATCCGACGTCGAGCCTGTTGGGAACATTTGGGGCACGCCGTGGATTCGGGGGCTGCTGCCATGGTGAACGCGGCTTCAAAAACAGTTCCTTCTGGACATTGGAAGTCGTACAACGGCATGAACTATCCTCTCTGACAGGACCGGACGCTAGGCGTTTTGAGTTACTGTGCTGGTTTCATTTGGTTTGTGGCTGGTGCGACGAGAAAGTGCGTAGGATGCAACGAGGGCAAAGACTCCGACCACCGCCAAGGTGATGGCCTCGCGTGGACCGGTGGTGTAATTTCCGCTCAGCAGCAGGAGCGCCGGGATGGTGCCGGTGATGTGGGCGACGATGATGGTGAACCAGCCTGTGAAATCGTTCAGCGAGTCTTTTCCCAGCCCCAGGAGCAGGAAGAAGAGCGTCCATAGTATGGCCCAAATGAACCAAATGACGCCGAAGAGGGGGTCATTAATCGCAGTGAATTGCAGGACCCCGAAGACCACCGCAACGACGGCCACAAAAAGAGAAAACCAGCCCAATCCTTCGCCTGGAAGGTTGAAAATCTGGTTAATGCCTACATATAGATATGTGAAGCCAAATAAATACAGGCCCGAAGCGCCGAAGATGGCTGCTGGGTCACCGTTTGCTTGGGACAAGATGATCGTGGGAAACACGATCTGCATAACGCCCACGAATAAATTAAAGACAGCGGCGGACTTGCCAGGGATTTTTCCCAAGAGCATGAGCCCATTTATGAACAGAACTGCACCGACATAGAGTAAACCAACATTACCCACCGGGATGTCCTTCCGACGCTGTTGCGGCATGACGAATAGGGAGGAGAGGCAGTGAAATGACTCCGATTACGGGGCCCTGACGCATACACTATCGCCGATTTTGTGCAACTACAAGAGCTGATTCAGCAAACTGAAGTACAAATATGACGTGGCGTGCATTGAGTGCAGCGTACGTGTGCTAAGAGCGAATGTTGGCTTTCGCTGCAGCGGATCTTAAACAAGTGACCCGCAGCAAGTGGCTTTCGCCAATTACTGCGGGTCAGATGTTTGCTACTTGGTCTCGACGAGCTCTGGTCTCGACAGGCTCGACCGCCGGGGTCTCGGTGTTACTCGCCTGCGGAGTCTGAACGGCCCATGATGGTCACGGGAACGAAGATGGCCAGTGAGCACAGGCCGATGCCAAGGCCGGCCGGCACAAACGCGTGTGCGAAGCTCTCAAGGCTCCAGTACGAGAAAGCAAAGATTCCGCCAAGGAACAAGGCAAAGAAAATGACGAACAAGACGACGGACTGCACAGTGCTGTTCTCGCCGCGGTAAGCGTTGTTGGACACGGTTTCTCCTTCCCCCTAAGAGGGGAGCTGAGTGGATGCACCGAAGAGCCGGCGCGTTGATCTACCCACGATCTTAGTACGGATTAATAGGAAGAGGCGCCCGCGCCGCCGGTGACGATGGCAATACCTGAGCTGGTGCCGATCCGGGTGGCTCCGGCCTGGATCATTTCCAGAGCTTTTTCTCGGGTTCGGACCCCGCCAGAGGCCTTCACCCCGATATCCGGGCCCACGGTTTCGCGCATCAACGCAACGTCCTGGGCCGTGGCACCGCCGCCGTTGAAGCCTGTGGAGGTCTTGACGAAATCGGCACCGGCTTCGACAGCGGCCTGGCAGGCGAGAATCTTCTCGCCATCGCTGAGCAGTGAGGTTTCAATGATGACCTTCAGCAGCGAATCAGCTTCATGGACTACCTCGGCCACAGCAGAAATATCGCTGACGAGGGCGTCCCGATCCAGTGCGCGGGCGGAGGCGATGTTGATGACCATATCGATCTCATCGGCGCCGTCCATGGTGGCACCGCGGGCCTCGAATACCTTGACATCGGTGTTGTGTGTGCCGAGGGGGAAGCCCACCACGGTACAGGTCAGTACGCCCGTGCCGAGCAGTGCCTTTTTCGCGGCTTCGACCCAGACCGGGTTGACGCACACGGACTTGAAATGATGTTCGGCGGCTTCTTTGCACAACCGCAGGATGTCATCGCGGCTGGCCTCGGGCGCTAAGAGGGTGTGGTCAATGTAACGGGCGAGTTCATCGCCGGCTTGGCCTGCCGCGAAGGGGCTGGTGGATGTCATGGTGCGTACCTTCCGACGTGTTGATGTGTATCACCATGGTGCCACAGGAACTGGTCAGCGCAATCGGTAGCCGCGCTTGAGGACGGTTTCCACAATGCTGGGATCAGGCAGTCCCGCACGCAGCCGGCTAATGGTCATATGCAGGGAGTGTTCGGCATCACCGAGACCCAGCGTGCTGCTGAGTTCCGCCTGCGATTTGATGGCCCGGTCACCGGTCATCAACGCCTTCAATAACTGCAGAGGTGCCGGTGGCAGCGACACCGGAACGCCATCGACGCGCAGCGACTGACCGCGCACCTCCAACACCGTGCCGCAACTCTCGGCGCGCAGCACCCCTGTCTGTTCCAGATGCTCGCACACCAACCGGATCAGGGCGCCCATCCGAAACCGTTCCGGGACAAGTGGCGTGATTCCGGCAGCCAGCAGAGGTGCTGCCGTAACCGGACCCACTACGGCACTGATCACCGCGCCCAAGCCTGCGCCCAAGCCTGCGCCCAAGCCACCAACTTCGGTACCGTCACCTCGAAGTGCATTGCGGAATGCGGAGCCGCGGCCCAGCGCATCGGCGGTGCTCAGTACCGCGTCGACGGCCGGGGCGCTGGTAAACGTCAGGACATCGATCTCCTTGTTGATCACGGATTCAATGAGCTGCGGCAACTTGTCTCCGTCCTCAGCATTGATCCAGCGGTACGGGGTGACAGTCAGCACCGTGGCCCCTGCCTTGCGCAGCCGGGAGAGCGCCGCGACATCTGTGTAGCCGTGGACCTGGACTGCCACGGTTTTGCCGTTGACCCCGGTGGAAATGACCAGATCGGTCAACGTGGCTGTGGTTTCATCGGCGCTAATGCCATCGTCATCGAGTCCGGCGGCCCGGACCGCGCCGCGGGCTTTAGGACCACGGACATAAATGGCGGAGGTAGCCAGGGTGGCCAACAGTTGTTCACCCTGCCCGGCAGCATCGGCCGCCTCAGCCCAGCGACGCATCCCGTACGCCGTAGTGACCATGACAATGTCCGGGGCTGCGGCAATCACCGCAGCTGTTTCGGCGAGCAGGGCGGCATCGTCCTGGACCGGGGCAATCTTCAGCGCAGGAGCGTGCTGTACCTGGGCGCCGCGGCGTTCCAGCGCGTCTATCAAGTCTGCGGCCCTGCGGTGCGCGGTGACCCCAATCCGGAAACCTCGCAGTGGTTGCTCCAGCTGGACGGAAGGGGGCTGTGGTGTCTCGCTCATGGAATCCTTCAAGCTGTTTGCAAAGTAGCATCCACGGTCGGGATGGCCAGGCCAGTCAGGTCAGCTAGGTTCACCACATCCCCAATCACGATGACAGCGGGGTTGCGGCAGCTAGCCGACGCCTGAACAATGCTACCGAGTGTTGCGATGGTGGTTCGCTGGGTCAGCGCAAATCCGTTCTCCACGATAGCCACGGGCGTTTCCGCAGCCAGTCCCGCCAGCCGCAGCCCGGCCACCAATGACGGGAGTGTGCCGATGCCCATAAGTACTACAACGGTGCCGCCCAGCCCGGCCAGATGCGCATACTCGTGAGTCTCCAACGGCGCATGACCGGAGACCACTGTGAACAGATGACTGACATTACGGTGTGTGACGGGAATGCCGGCCGCACCCGGGACGGAGATGGCGCTGGTGATGCCGGGGATCACTGTCACGGCAATACCAGCCGCCACAGCCGCGGCCATTTCTTCGCCGCCGCGGCCAAATACAAATGGATCGCCGCCTTTGAGCCGGACCACGTGCAGACCGCTGCGGGCGCCGTCGATCATGCGGGTGTTGATCGCCTCCTGCGGCACCTTGTGATGACCTGGGGATTTGCCGACGTCCACGAAGGTGGCCCGCGGTGCCAACTGTGCCAAATCCTCGGTGGGGCCGAGTCGGTCAAAGTAGACCACATCGGCTGCGGCCAGCGCTTTGGCGGCGCGCAGAGTGAGCAGATCGGCAGGACCCGGACCGCCGCCGACGAGGGTGATGCGACCCTTGCGAGCGGTGCGTGATGTGGGTGCGGTGCGTGACGTGGGTGGTGTGCGGGATGTCTGCTGTGTGTGCGGCATCTGAGTCACCTTTAGTTCTGGTTCGCAGTGGCACTGCGAACGGGGATGTGGGTGGCGATCACGACTGAGCCGGCTGCTGCCTTTTCCGATGCTGTGGCGGGGCGGATCTGGCCGCGTTCGGGCACAAACACAATGGATTCATCCGGGGTGTGTGGGGCGTTGACAAAGGAACGGAAGCGGCGCAAACGTTCGGGGTCGGCCAAGGTGGCGGCCCATTCGTCCTCGTAGTTGTCCACGTGTGCGCCCATGGCGGCTTCGAGATCGGCGGCGATGCCCAGTGAATCGTTGACCACCACCTCCACGACGTGAGCGATCCCGCCGTCGAGCTCTTCTTGCCAGCGGGCCGTGCGTTGGAGCCGGTCAGCGGTGCGGATGTAGTACATCAGGTAACGGTCAATGTAGGCGATGAGGGTGGTGTCGTCGAGGTCTTTGGCGAGCAGCTGGGCGTGGGCCGGGGTGGCGCCGCCGTTGCCGCCCACGTACAGGTTCCAGCCGTCCGCCGTGGCGATGATGCCCACGTCCTTGCCGCGGGCCTCGGCGCATTCGCGGGCACAGCCGGAGACCCCGAATTTGATCTTGTGCGGGCTCCGTAATCCGCGGTAACGCAGCTCCAAATTGATCGCCATGGCGACGGAATCCTGCACACCGAAGCGGCACCAGGTGGAGCCCACGCACGATTTCACGGTGCGCAGTGACTTCCCATAGGCCTGCCCGGATTCCATGCCGGCATCAACCAGGATCTTCCAAATCTCCGGCAACTGCTCCAGCCGTGCCCCGAACAGATCGATCCGCTGCCCGCCGGTGATCTTCGTATAGAGGCCGAAATCCTGGGCCACCTTGGCAATGACAGCCAACTTTTCCGGGGTGATTTCACCGCCCGGGATGCGCGGAACCACCGAGTAGGTGCCGTCCTTTTGCATATTGGCCAGCGCCCTGTCATTGGTGTCCTGCAAGGTGCCGCGGCCCTCATCGAGCACATAGGCGCTGTTTTGGCTGGCAAGGATGTTGGCAATGGTGGGCTTGCAAATATCGCAGCCGCGCCCGGACTTTGTTGTCTCATCCACGCCGAAACGGGCCAGAATATCGGGGAAACTGCTCAATTCTAGGGCCTTCACGGCTTCGAAGATTTCCCGGCGGGACATATCGAAGTGCTCACACAAGGCCTTGGATACAGTGATTCCGGACTTCTTGAGTTCTCCCTCCATGAGCTTTTTCAGCAGCGGGACGCAGGAACCACACTGGGTGCCGGCACGTGTGCACGCCTTCAAACCGGGCAGATCCTGCACCGGCGCATTGCCGTCGCAGCTGCCGCAACCATTGACGGCGTCGCGAATTTCCCCGGCGGAGACATTGTTGCAGGAGCACAGGATGGCATCGTCGGGAAGCTCGACGGCGGGAGCGTCACCGCCGCCTGCTGCAGAAAGGAAGGCGCCGGGTTCGGCCGGCAATTCCCGGCCCAGTAGCGGGCGCAGAGAAGTATAGGGGGCGGCATCGCCCACGAAGATGCCGCCGAGAAGGACCTTGGCGTCGGCGCTGGTCACGATTTTTTGGTAGACACCGCGGGCCGGATCGGCGTAGACCACCTCAAGGCTGTTCGCTGTGCGGGCAAAGGCGTCACCAAAGCTGGCAACGTCCACGCCGGAGAGCTTGAGCTTGGTGGCCGTGTCGAAGCCGGGGAATGTGGCGCTGCCACCGTGTAGGCGGTCCGCCACAATCTCGGCCATGGTGTTGGCGGGGGCCACCAAACCCAAACACATGCCGCCAAAGTTGGCCACCTCACCAATGGCCCACACTCCAGGGACCGTGGTGGCGCAGCCTTCATCGATCACAATGCCGCCGCGCGGGCCCAGTTCGAAACCGTGGCCGGCATTGCCGTCGCGGTCCTTGGCGAGTTCGTCGCGAGGCCGCACGCCAATGGCAACCACCACCAGATCGGCGGGTACCACCGCCCCGTCGGCCATGAGTACGCCGGTGACCTGGCCGGCGTCGTCCGTTTCAATGGCGGAGGGGTACACGCCGGCGGTGGCCGACATGCCCTTGGCCGCCACTAAACGGCCCAAAGCCTGTCCGGCGCCCTCGTCGAGCTGGGTGTCCATGAGCCAACGGCCGCCGTTGATGACCACGGAGGCGGCGCCGAGCTTGATCATCCCGGCAGCGGCTTCGAGCCCCAACAAGCCACCGCCAATGACTGCGGTGTTGACGGTGCGGCCCAACTTTTGGCCTAGGGCGGCGAGCTGCTGGTTCAGGGTCCAGACATCATCCAGGGTGCGGTAGACGTGGCTGTGCTCGGCGCCGGGAATTCTCAGCCGCGCTGCGTCAGAGCCTGTGGCCAGCACCAGCTCGTCATAGGGATACAGGGTCAGCTCGCCGTTGGCCAGGGTGTGGACGGTGCGAAGGACGGGATCGATCCGGGTTACCTGCTCACCCGTGACAAGTGTGATGGCTGGGTGCTCCCACAGGGTCCGATCGCCCAAGGACAAATCGGTGTTCACCTCTGTGAGGGCCTGGCTCAGCGCCACCCTGTCATAGGGGAGGTGTGCTTCCTCGGTGAGGACGGTGATGCGCCAATCGTTGTGACCCCGGGCATGCATCGCCTCCACAAAACGATGAGCGGCCGGTCCGCCACCCACCACAACAATGCTGCGGAACTCGCTGGCCGGGGCTTCTTCGGTGATGGCAGCTCTGGTGCTGGCGTCCGCCGTGGTGTTCAGTTCGCTTGACTTCGTCATGACTGTGGCCTTTCACTGGGAGCCCGGTGCTGGCGGCCTCATGTTTGCGGACTCTGTTGCGGCCCTCTTGATGGGCCAGATGCCTGCGTCAACGTGTGATTCCATGCTAGGAAAGTGCCATTACTGACTCGTTTCGCCTGTGTAACGAGGAGTTAACATATGCCTCACGGGGACTTGGGCTGCGGCGGTGAGCGAGGTTTAACATTGCCGTCACAGGGGCCGCGGACAGGGGAAACATTGGCTTCCTAGTGTTGCTGATAGTTGCCCGAATCGATCAAAGGAACACTCATGGAACAGCTCATGGAAATGCCACGCACCGCCTCGTTGTCAAGAACAGTCTCGACACGCACCACACCGGTTCACACCTTTCCGGCGGGCCCGGCGTCGCGCTGGTTT
The DNA here is from genome assembly GCF_040686795.1 of Specibacter sp. NPDC078709. NCBI lineage: Bacteria > Bacillati > Actinomycetota > Actinomycetes > Micrococcales > Micrococcaceae > Specibacter > Specibacter sp. NPDC078709. Next base: position 311,693 of record NZ_JBFBLU010000001.1, on the reverse strand, counting down.
CCTGTATGCAAACTGGGCGATCTTGAAGATTCGTGGGGCGAGGCAGCCCTGATCAACGGCCAGCAGGTGGCGTTGTTCCGCGTAGGGGAGCATGAGGTTTTTGCCGTCTCACAGGCGGACCCCGCCACGCATTCCCATGTCATGGCCCGCGGCGTGGTGGGCTCCCGCGGCGACAGCTACACGATTGCTTCGCCGCTGCATAAAGAGGTCTACTCGCTGGCCACCGGGGAGTGCTTTGGCAGGCCTGAGCTGTCGCTGGACACTTTCCCGGTTCGCGTGGTGGCCGGGGCCATTGAGGTTGAGCTTTAGAGGTTTTCCAAACCGAGGGCAGCCTTGACATCAAGGACCACGGCGGCCAACGCACGTTGCGTTTCTTCTTGGGCTGCGGCGAGTTGTTCGGCTCCGCTCACCGGGACAATCACTTCCAAGTAGCACTTGAGTTTAGGTTCTGTGCCGCTGGGACGGATGATGACCCGGGTGCCGCTATCGGTCCAGTAGGCCATGCCTTCCGTGGGTGGCAGCTCGTCGGTGCCTATCGACAGATCGGCGAGCTCGGCCACGGGGGAGCCGTCAAAATGGGCGGGGGGCTGCTCGCGCAGCCGGGCCATCATGTTGTGAATGTCGCTGACGTCTTCGACCCGAATACTGATTTGGTTGCTGGCGTGCAGGCCGTGGGTCAAGGCCAGATCATCCAGAACATCAAAAAGCGTCCGGCCAACGGCCTTGAGAGAGGCGGCCATTTCCGCCAGCAACAAGCCAGCCGAAATCCCGTCCTTGTCACGCACCACCTCTGGTGCAACACAGTAGCCCAGCGCTTCTTCGTAGCCATAGCTCAGCGACGGAACCCGCGAAATCCACTTGAAGCCGGTCAGGGTTTGGACATGTCCGTATCCGGCAGCGGTGGCGATCTTGCTCAGCAACCGTGAAGAAACAATCGAGTTGGCGAAGACGGGGGTGCCTGGTTGCGCTGTTCCGGTGTTCTCCGTTCCGCTTCCCGCTGTTCTGGCGCGGCCACCTCTTGCCGCCAAATGCGCTCCGAGCAAGGCTCCCACCTGGTCCCCGTGGAGTTGATGCCACACTCCGGTCGCTGGATTGAGCACACCAACGGCCACCCTGTCAGCATCAGGATCATTGGCCAACACCAGATCAGCCTCGACCTTTTCGGCTAATGCGAATGCCAAGTCCATGGCGCCTGCTTCTTCCGGATTAGGGAAAGAAACGGTAGGGAAGTCCGGATCCGGGGTGGCTTGTTCAGCTACGGCGTGGACATCGGCGAAGCCTGCGCTGTGCAGCACGGCCAAGGCCGTTTCATGGCCCACGCCGTGCAGGGAGGTGTGCACAATGCGTAGCTCTCGCGCGGGGAAAGCCGTAGCGTCAACGAGCCCGGCGACAGACTCCTTGTATTCCTCAATCAGGGCATCGCCGAGGACGTGCCAACCATCGGCAGCCATCTCAATACCAGAGGTATCGCCCAGTTCAGCGGTGTTGGCGACCGCGTCAATATGACCGGCGATCAGGGAATCATGAGGAGCCACGATCTGAACTCCACGGGCCTCCGGTGCTACAGCCCGGCCACCCAGGTACACCTTGTAGCCGTTATCTTGGCGCGGGTTGTGGCTGGCGGTCACCATGATCCCGGCTTCGCACTCCAAGGCACGCACAGCGTAAGCGAGCACGGGCGTTGGCAGCGGCGCTGGCATCAGGAAAGTCTCAAGGCCCGCCGCGGTGAAGATGGCCGCGGTCTCCTGCGCAAAAGCCTGAGAGTTGTAGCGGGCATCAAATCCCACCACTGCTCTGGGGCGGTAGGGGAGGGGAGGCACGGAGGAGGGATCGGCGTCGTGCGCGTCCTTGTGCTCTAGCTGCTCCTGCTGGGCCAGGGCCAGCAGATGGGCGGCGACCCCGGCGGCGGCGCGGCGCACCACCACCTTGTTCATCCGGTTCGGGCCGGGCCCCATGGCGGCACGGAGCCCGGCGGTGCCGAACTGGAGATTGCCGGCAAAGCTGTCGAGCAGCTCGGCCAACTCGGCGGGATCGGTCGCGGCGGCGGCGATCAGCTCCTGCAGCTGGGCAGCCGTTGCCGGGTCCGGATCGTGGGCAGCCCACTGTCCGGCGGCAGCTTGCAAGGCCTCAACCTCGAGCGCGGCGTTGGACTCGGAGCGATTTTCGTTTAGATGTCTCACGAGACCAATGTAACCGCACCGGGCACGAACTCCTACAACTTGGCGATGATGCCCGCCAAGAGCGCCGAAATACGCGGACCTGCGGCGGCACCGGCCTCGATGACTTCGGTGTGGCTCAGCGGGGTGGCGCTGATGCCCGCTGCGAGGTTGGTCACCAGCGAAATGCCGAACACCTCCATGCCGGCGGCGCGGGCGGCAATAGCCTCCAACGCCGTGGACATGCCCACCAGATCCGCTCCGATGCGCTTGGCGTACTGCACCTCGGCGGGGGTCTCATAGTGCGGGCCGGTGAACTGTGCGTAGACGCCTTCATCGAGGGTGGGGTCCACCTCGCGGGCCACGGCACGCAGCCTGGCCGAGTACAGATCCGTCAGATCCACGAACGTCGCACCCTCCAACGGGGACGTTGCCGTCAAGTTAATGTGGTCGCTGATCAACACGGGGGTGCCGGGGCTCCAAGCTTCGTTGAGTCCGCCACAGCCGTTGGTCAGCACCATGGTGGTGGCGCCGGCGGCCGCAGCCGTGCGCACACCATGCACCACAGCACGCACACCCTTGCCTTCGTAGAAGTGGGTGCGGGCGCCGAGCACCAGCACGTTCTTGCCGCCCGGGGTGCGAATGGAGGTGAGTGTGGCCACATGGCCCACTACGGCCGGGGCGGAAAAGCCGGGGACCTCGGCAGCGTCCAGAACCGCTGTCACCTCGCCAATAAGCCCAGCGGCTTCACCCCATCCGGAGCCTAGAACCACGGCAATATCATGCACCGGCACGCCTGAGTGCTCGGCAATATAGGCTGCTGCCTCGCGGGCAAGCTCGGCGGGATCGGTCTGGGCTGGCATCTGCGCGGCAGTGTTTTCTGGCGTCTGTTGAGTAGTCACGGAACCAACATACCGGCACCGGCGGCCCAAACACAGGGCGCGTGGAATTGTCGCATGGCGCGGGCTAGGGAACAATGAATGATTGTGACTAGTCATCAGGATGTATTTGCGCCCTTTGCCCTTCCCAGCCTTGCGATCCTTGGCGGTGGCCCCGGCGGTTATGAAGCCGCCATGGTGGCCGCATCAATGGGAGCCGAGGTGACCATTGTGGAACGTTCCGGAGTGGGTGGTTCTGCCGTTTTGACGGATGTGGTCCCCTCCAAGACCCTCATTGCTGTAGCTGAAGCCATGAACCGCAGCATCGACTCCACTGAGTTGGGGGTGAGCTTCAATCTGGCCGAGGGCAACCCGAAGAAGGCCATCAAGGCTGATCTGAAGCAGATCAACGAACGTGTGATGCGTCTGGCCAAGGAGCAGTCCACCGACATCCGCCGGAGCCTTGAAGCCGTGGGCGTGAAGATTGTCATTGGCACCGGCCGCCTGCTGGATAACCGAACCATTGAAGTTGACCGCGGCGAAACCCGCGAAGTCATCAAGGCCGACGCCATTCTGGTCTCCGTGGGCGCCCACCCACGCGAGCTCGCCACCGCTCAGCCCGATGGCGAACGCATTTTCAACTGGACCCAGATCTACGATTTGGATGAGCTGCCTGAAGAGCTGATCGTGGTTGGTTCCGGTGTCACCGGTGCCGAATTCGCCTCTGCGTTTAACGGCCTAGGCTCCAAGGTCACCCTGATTTCCAGCCGCGACCAGGTGCTGCCCGGCGAAGACTCTGACGCCGCCGCTGTGCTCGAAGACGTCTTCGCCCGCCGCGGCCTGCGCGTCTTGTCCCGCTCACGCGCCGAAGCCGTGGAGCGCACCGCCGACGGCGTAGTGGTCACCCTCGGCGACGGCTCCCAAATCACCGGCTCGCACTGCCTGGTCTGCGTTGGCTCAATCCCCAACACCACCGACATTGGCCTGGAAGCCGCCGGCGTCGAGGTCACCTCCTCCGGTCATATTAAGGTCGACGGCGTCTCCCGCACCAGTGCGCCCAACGTCTACGCCGCAGGTGACTGCACAGGTGTCTTCGCACTGGCATCCGTGGCCGCCATGCAGGGCCGCATCGCCGTGGCCCACTTGGGCGGCGACGGCGTGCGCCCGCTCAAGCTCAACCACGTATCCTCGAACATCTTCACCTCCCCGGAAATTGCCTCCGTGGGTGTCTCCGAGGCTGACTTGGCTTCCGGCAAATACCAGGGTGACGTTCTGAAGCTGTCATTGCAGACCAACGCCCGGGCCAAGATGCGTAACGTCAACGACGGATTCGTTAAGATCATTTCCCGCAAGGGGTCAGGAACCGTTATTGGTGGTGTAGTGGTGGGGGCCGGAGCTTGCGAGCTGATCTTCCCGATAGCACTAGCCGTAACCCAGAAACTGCACGTGGACGATGTCGCCAATACCTTCACCGTGTACCCGTCATTGTCCGGGTCCATTTCCGAAGCCGCCCGGCGCCTGCACGTGCACATGTAACTTTGTGCGGGGACGTTGACCCGTGAGCTTGCGGGGACGTTGACCCGTGAGCTGTGGTCGTTTAGAACCGTCTAAGCGACCACAGCTCACGGGTCAATTCTGTTTTACGCCTCAGTTTTACGCCGCGGCCGGGGCGAAATGGGCCTCGATCAGTGATTTCAGCTCTCCGTGGCAGCCGCCGCAGCCGGTTCCGGCACGCGTGGTGGCGGAAATCTCCGGAACAGTTGAACATCCGGCCGTCACCGCGGCCATGATCCTCTCTTCTGTGACACCGGCACAGCGGCACACCGTCCTGGCCGGGTCGGGCGCCGCGCTGACGTTGCTGTCTCGGTCCGAGCCATCCAAACGCAGCAGCGCCGAGCGGTCCGCCGGAAGTTCGGAACCGCGTTCAAACAACAGCGTCAGTTCCGCGCCAGCCCGTGGCATACCGACGCTCACGAATCCTGCCAGCACACCGCCACGGGTACTCATTTTCACGTATTTCCCGTGCTCGGGATCAGCCCACTGACTCACCGCCAAGCCGGGAACATCCTCGAATGGCCCAGCTGTAACATCTCCAGCCGCCGCCACATCAACACCGCGAGCCTTGAGCATGATGACCGGCGCCCGCTCCGCAGGCAGAGGAACACCAGGAACAGGAACAGCGGGTAGAGCAGCCGGCAGCTGAACGGCAGTTGCTGCGGAGCCGATCAAGAACGCGGCCAACCATTCTGCCTGCCGCCACCCTGGCCCTATCAATCCCAGCGGCCCTGAACTGTCAGCGCATTCAGCACATTGTGTATCCAAACAACGAACCTGGGCACAATCGCCCATCGCGAAAACATTATGATCGTGATGCGCCATCAGCTGGTGGTCCACCAAGATACCCCGGTCCGTGGCCAGTCCGGCGCCGGCTGCTACCTCAATGCGAGGCCGCACACCACAGGAGAGCACCAGTAGTTCTCCCTCCACGGTGGCCCCCGCCTCCTGAAGTAAACCGGAAAAGGTGGGAACGCCGTCGGCCGATGGGCTCAATTCAACCCCGACGGCACGCGCATGCGAGACCACAGTGATGCCCCGCGCACGCAGTGCGGCGGCCACGGTATGACCCGCGCCGGCGTCGATGCTGCGGCCCATGGTGTGCGCACCGTGGTGGACCACCGTCACGTGCGCGCCCTCGTCGCGCGCGGCCAGGGCGGCTTCCAAACCGAGGATTCCGCCGCCCAGCACCACCACGCGCGCTTGACGTTCGACGGCGTTGCGCAGCACCGCGGCATCGGCCAGATCGCGCAGGGTGCTCACGCCAAGGGGGAGCGGGACTTGCGCGGTGGGATCGGGATTGAGCCCATGCAAGGTGGGAATCACAGGGCGAGCACCCGTGGCGAAGACCAACTTGTCATAGTTGATCCGCCTGCCATCGGAGAGCAAAACTCCGCGGCGGGCACGGTCCACCCGCCGGACCAGTACAGCCATGTGAACGGACACCCCAGCAGCTATGAGTTCCGCTGGATCGGAGACGGAAATGGCGTCCTCGGTGGTCCTGCCCACGCCCAGATCGGCTACGAGCACGCGGTTGTAGGCGGGGGTGCTTTCCGCACCAATAATGCTCAGGGCCAGCTCGCCGCGACGGACGCTGGGCAACAATTCCTCTGCCAGTCGGGCCGCCACGGGCCCGTAACCAACCACCACGATGTGCTGGGGCTGGTGCTGCTGCCGGGGTGTCAACGTCATGCGACTGCCTCCAATGCTGTTGCACCACTTGGTAGTTCTTCATCCACCGCGCACGCCGTGACCGTGACCGAGGTGGCTTTGAATTCCGGCATGCCGGAGATGGGGTCCACGGCTGCGCTGGTGAGCAAGTTTGCGTTCTCCGCTTCCGGAAAATGGAAGGGGAGGAAGACCGTATCGCTTCGAATCGCCGTGCTGTACGTGGCCCTACACCGCACCGTTCCGCGCCCGCTCGCGATGGTGACCAGTGCGCCGTCGAGAATTCCTCGGGACTGCGCTGCTAGCGGATGGATGAGCAGCTCGGCCTGAGGGGCGGCATCAGCCAAGGCCTGCACACGCCGCGTCTGGGCGCCGGATTGGTAATGCTCCAACAACCGGCCGGTGACTAAGGCCAGCGTGGCGCCGGTGAATAGCGTGTCCCGAGTATTGGCGCTGTCCCTAGTATTGGCGCGGGCGCGGGCGCTGGCGCCTGGCCGAGAAGGCGACGGCGCTACCGGGGTCAGCACCGCCTTGCCATCGGGATGAGCGAAGCCTTCCAGGAAGAGCCTTGGCGTACCCTGGCTGCCAGCAGGAAAGGGCCAGTAAGCTTCGGCGCCGGCATCTAACATGGCGTAATCGATGCCGGAGTAATCGGCCAAGCCACCAGCGGAGGCGGCGCGCAATTCGGTGAACACGGTTTCCGGATCCGGGCTGAAAGTGGAGGGCGCATTCAGTCTGCGCGCCAGCTCTGAGATGATCCACAGTTCCGAACGTGCGCCCGCGGGAGGCGTAACGGCGGCCCGGCGACGCAGCACCCGACCCTCCAGATTTGTCATGGTGCCCTCCTCCTCGGCCCATTGCAGAACAGGCAACACCAGATGGGCCTCCCGCGCCGTCTCCGACATGAAGAAATCGGACACCACTAGGAAATCCAGCTGGCGTAGACCCGCAAGTACCTCACCGGCGTTGGGCGCGGACACCACCACGTTGGCGCCGTGAATGAAGAACGTGCGCACGCCGTCGGGCTTGCCCAGTGAGGCGAGAAGTTCGACGGCGGGTACCCCCGGACCGGGGATGTCCGCCGGTTCCACACCCCACACCTTGGCAACGTGGACGCGGGCGGCGGGGTCGGTGATCTTGCGGTAGCCGGGGAGCTGATCGGCCTTTTGCCCGTGTTCGCGCCCACCCTGCCCGTTGCCCTGGCCGGTGAGCGTCCCATAACCGCTGCTCGCAGAGCCGGGGAGTCCTAGCAAGAGCGCCAGGTTGATGGCGGCGGTGGCCGTGTCTGTGCCGTCCACATGCTGTTCCACACCGCGCCCAGTGAGGATATAACTGCCGCCGCGCTGGGCACCAACGGCCAGAAGCCGGGCGGTTTCGCGCAGTTGCGCAACGGGTACGCCCGTTACCGACTGCACGCGTTCGGGCCACCAGGAAGCCACGCTGCGGGCCAACTGCTCATAGCCCCTGGTGCGGTTGTTGAGGAAGTCCTTGTTGGCTAAGCCGTCGTGAATGACGATGTGGCACAGGCCCAGCAATAGCACCAGATCGGTGGCGGGCACGGGTGCCAGATGCAGGCCAGCACCGTCGGCGGTGAAGTCCGCCGTGGCAGTGCGCCGGGGATCCACCACGATGAACCCGCCGGCTGCCCGGGCACCTGCCAAATGCTGGACGAACGGCGGCATGGTCTCGGCAACGTTGGAGCCGAGCAGCAAAACTGTGTGAGCGGTATCAAGATCTGCGAGCGGGAAGGGCAAACCCCGGTCCAGGCCGAAGGCCCGGTTGCCGGCGGCTGCGGCCGAGGACATGCAAAAGCGGCCGTTGTAATCGATGCGGGAGGTGCCCAAGGCCAGGCGGGCGAACTTGCCCAACTGGTAGGCCTTTTCATTCGTCAGGCCTCCGCCGCCAAAAACGCCCACAGCATCGGCACCATGCTGCTCGCGGGTGCGCACGACGTTTTCGGTGATCAGATCAAGAGCTTGCTCCCATTCGATGGGGCGGTGCTGACCGTCGGCTCCGCGGAGCAGGGGAGTGGTGACGCGGCTGGCGTGGCCCAATAGTGCTGCGGACGTCCAGCCCTTGCGGCACAGCCCGCCACGGTTGGTGGGGAAATCGCGGCCAGCAATGGTGGGTTCCGGCTGTGCTGCTGGCGCCGGCGCTGGGGGCGCTGCTGGTGCTGCGGACGCTGGGGACGCTGCGGGGGCCGGAGCTGCTGCTGGAGCTGGCGCCGGAGCTGGGGACGCGGGTGCCGCAGCCGTCACGGTCATGGCGCATTGCAGAGCACAGTAGGGACAGTGCGTGTCCGTCCCGGACTCAGCCCCCGCGGTGGCTGCCGCGGGGGAGGGAAGGTGCGCGTCCGGCGTCGTACTGGTCATTTTGGCGGCGGGGATCATTACACGTTTCCCAGCGATGCGGCCGATGAGCGGCGCAGGTACACGGCCCAAGTCAGCGCCATGAGGGCCAGGTAGGCGGCGACGAATCCGATGAACGCGCCTTCGTAGCCGCCGGTGGACTGGCGGGAGGCGTTCAACACCTGCGGGACCACGAATCCGCCGTAGGCACCGATCGCGGAAATGATGCCCAGGGCCGCCGAACCCTTGCGAGTGGCGCTCATGTGGCCGGCGCCGTCGCCCGCGTCGCCCGCGTCGCCAGCGTCGCCAGCGTCGCCAGCTTCGCCTGAGGCATTGGCGCGGAGGGCGAAGACCATGGGAATCATGCGGTACGTGGAGCCATTACCGGCACCGGCTGCGGCGAAGAGCACCAGGAACAAGACGAGGAAGAGTGGGAAGCTGCCCAGTGGGAGGGTCAAAACCTGGACCATGGCGGTCAACGCCAGCACGCCGAAGCAGGCGACGGTGACGCGGGCGCCACCCCAGCGGTCGGCCAATTTGCCGCCGTAGGGCCGGGCGAGCGAACCGATCAGCGCGCCCAGGAATGCCAGCGAGATGATGGCCGGGCCCAGCTTCAATCCCACGCCGGGGCCGAAGGAATCCATGATCAGCTTCGGGAACACGGCGGAGAATCCGATGAATGAGCCGAAGGTGCCGATGTACAGCAGTGCCAGAATCCACAGGTGCGGTTCGCGGAGGGAGGCGAGGGAGCCGGCCATGTCGGACTTGGCGCTGGAGAGGTTGTCCATGTATTTCCAGGCGCCCCACGCAGCGATGAGGATCAGCGGTACCCACATGAGTCCGGCTAGGGGGAGCCCGAGAGTTCCGGCGGCCAGGACGGTCACCGCGACAGGCACCATGAACTGTGCGACGGCGGCTCCTAAGTTTCCGCCGGCTGCGTTCAGTCCCAGCGCCCAACCCTTTTCACGGGCGGGGTAGAAGTAGGTGATGTTCGCCATCGAGGAGGCGAAGTTGCCGCCACCCAAACCGGCCAGAGCGGCCACCACGAGCATGGTACCGAACGGGGTCTCCGGGTTACCCAAGCACCACGCCATACCGAGGGTGGGGATCAGCAGCAGTAGGGCAGAGACGATGGTCCAGTTACGCCCGCCGAATTTGGCCACCATGAAGGTATAGGGAATGCGCAGTGTGGCGCCCACAAGGGAGGGGATGGAAATGAGCCAAAAGAGTTCGCCGGAGCTGAAGGTGAAGCCCGCCGCTGGCATGAAGACCACCACGATGGACCATAGCTGCCACACCACGAAGCCGAGGAATTCGCAGGCGATGGACCAGGCGAGGTTTCGTTTGGCAATGGCGCGCCCCACGCTGTTCCATTGCTTTTCATCTTCGGCATTCCAGTGGTGCAGCCAACGGCCGCGAGTGTTGGTGAGTGCTGTTCCGGCGCCTGTAGTTGTGCTTTTGCTGGTGGAGATGCTCATTTGTTCAGCAGTCATGACAAACCTCCCGGTCGCTGTGGTGACTGTGCATTCCTGTTGCGAATGCGGTGTCTGTGTTGTAATCGTTTGTTCTGACAGCAACGATAGAGAAGCGGAGTTTCGGGGCAGCTCCCGGGGTGTGACATTGTTGTGACGTTTAGCTAACCGCCACCGGCAAGACACGGTGAGGTCATTCCAGCAGTGGTCACAGCACCTCAAATAATGCGGTGTGGCTCTCACGTGGGTTAACGTGTCTTCATGACTACATCACCCGCAGGCCGGGGCGGAACAGCCGCGCCGGCCCGTCGAGAGACATTCTCGTCGCGAAGACTCTTCATCCTCTCAGCCATCGGTTCCGCCGTTGGATTGGGCAATATCTGGCGATTTCCGTATGTCGCCTACGAAAACGGCGGCGGCGCCTTCCTCATTCCATATCTCGTGGCACTGCTGTGCGCCGGTATTCCTCTCTTGTTCCTGGACTACTCGGTGGGCCACCGCTTCCGCGGATCCGCCCCGTTGTCCTACCGCCGCTTGCACCGCGCGGCCGAGCCGATTGGCTGGTGGCAGGTGCTGATCTGCTTCATCATCGCCGTCTACTACGCCGCGATCATCGCCTGGGCTGCCATGTATGCGTGGTTCTCGATTACGAAGGCCTGGGGCGATGACGCCAATGCTTTCTTCAATAGCTACCTGCAAACAGCCGATACGGCTGGAGTCTCCTTCGACTTCGTCTCTGGGGTCTTCTTCCCCATGCTCGCCGTATGGATCGTAACCATCGTGATCATGGTGGCAGGCGTGAACAAGGGTATTTCCCGCGCCAACGCTGTCATCCTGCCGTTGCTGGTTGTCATGTTCGTGATCCTGGTGGTTCAGTCACTGTTCCTAGAAGGAGCCATGGAAGGCTTGAACGCCTTCTTCACGCCGAACTGGGCATCCCTGCAAGACGCTAGCGTGTGGGCCGCCGCCTTCGGTCACGTCTTCTTCTCCCTGTCAGTGGCCTTCGGTATCATGGTCACCTACTCCTCGTACCTCAAGCGCAAGACTGACCTGACAGGCTCGGGCATGGTTGTTGCCTTCGCTAACTCGGGCTTTGAAATCCTTGCCGGTATCGGTGTCTTCGCAGCCCTGGGCTTCATGGCTGTGGCCTCCGGCTCTGCCGTGGACGAGGTCGCCTCCGGCGGGATCGGGCTGGCCTTTGTGGCCTTCCCGACGATCGTCTCCGAAGCACCCTTTGGTGCCGTGCTCGGTGTCCTGTTCTTTGGGTCCTTGGTGTTCGCCGGGTTGACGTCTCTCATTTCGATTCTTGAGGTCATCGTCGCCGCATTCCAGGACAAGCTGGGCTGGAGCCGTAAGGGTGCTACCTTGGTGGTCACGATCCCGATCGCGCTCATCTCCTTGGTGCTGTTCCCGACCACCACGGGCCTGTACCTGCTGGATACCTCCGACGCGTTCGTGAACCAGTTCGGCATCCTAGCCTGTGCACTCGTCACGGTCATTGTGGTCTCGGCCGGGCTGACAAGCCTGCCGCGTCTGCAAAGGCACCTGAACAAGACCTCCTCCCTTAAACTGGGCTCATGGTGGCGCATCCTCGTCGGCGGTATCGTTCCAGTGGCTCTGGGCTACATGCTCATCACCGAGGTTCAGGCCAAGAGCGCCGAGCAGTATTCAGGCTATCCGGCCTGGTTCAACGGGGTCTTCGGTTGGGGCATGGCAGCGGCGTTGATCGTTGGCGCAGTGCTGCTCTCGCTGATCCCGTGGAGCGAAAAGTCCAGGCTCAAGGACCCTGAGTACGACGAATTCGACACCGCCGCAAAGCTAGAGGGCGATGTCGACAACAACCTCAAGGAGGTTAAGTAATGAGCACACCCGCGATCATCATGATGATCATTGCGCTTCTGACCATTGGCGGCGGTTTGAGCCTGGCCATCTGGAACCTATCCCGCCACCCGGAAGATGAGGACCAGCTTCCGGAAGAAATGCCGCACGAGCTCTAGCAGCAATGTTCATAACAAGGCATCACAATGGCGACTTGGACATGTTCCGGGTCGCCATTGCTATGCCCTCACGCTGAGGTGAGCCATAGCCAAGATGACCATACTGTGGATGGATTGTCCAACAGGTGGACACTAGGGGTACTCTTGGTAGTCGCAGAGTGAAATAAAAAGGTTTTGCCACCAAATTCGTTGACTTGTTTATTCGTGTGTGCATTGCACGAGATGAGCTACTCATTCGGTCGATGGCAAAGCCCCGAGAGAAAGCCGAGCCATGAGCTCTTCTAAGAAAACGGCGACGCTGGAGGGCCAGCCAGTCAACAGCCGGGGCAGGGTCATTGTGGCCAGCCTTATCGGAACCACTATCGAGTTCTACGACTTCTATGTCTATGCCACAGCAGCCGTTCTGGTCTTCCCGGCACTCTTCTTCCCAAATGCCGACGCTGCCACAGCGCTGCTGAGCTCCTTCGCGATCTTCGGTGTGGCCTTCATCGCCCGCCCGCTGGGCTCCATTGTGTTCGGCCACTTCGGTGACAAGGTGGGGCGCAAGGGAACGCTGGTGGCGTCGCTGCTCACCATGGGTATTGCCACCTTCCTGATCGGCTGCCTGCCGACGGCGCTCGTGCCCGGTTGGACGTTCTGGGCGCCGGCACTGCTGGTGGTCATGCGGTTCATGCAGGGCCTGGCTCTGGGAGGCGAGTGGAGCGGTGCTGCACTGCTGGCTACTGAAAACGCTCCGGAGGGCAAGCGCGCCATCTGGGGAACCTTCCCGCAGCTGGGTGCGCCCATCGGCTTTATCCTCGCCAACGGCATCTTCCTGTGGCTCAGCCTCGGCATGAGCACGGAGCAGTTCCAGGCGTGGGGCTGGCGCATTCCGTTCCTGCTCAGTGCCGTCATGGTCATCGTTGGCCTGTACGTCCGGCTGAAGCTGGTAGAAACACCCGCATTCCAGAAGGTTATCGACCAGGGTGAAGTCTCCAAGCTCCCCGTTGGCCGCGTGTTCAAGACCAGCTGGCGCCCGTTGATCCTGGGTACGTTCGTCATGCTGGCCACCTATGTGCTCTTCTACCTGATGACAACCTTCACACTGTCCTACGGCACTACCCCGGCCACGATCGAAGCAGCAAAGGCCGCGGCGGAGGCCAAGGGTAAGCCGATGAGTGCTGACGCCGTTGCCAACTGGGTCGCAGGTCTTGGCTACACGCGCAACGAATTCCTGGTCATGCTGATCATTGGTGTGGTCTTCTTCGGTATCTTCACGCTGGTCTCAGGACCTTTGGCGGAGAAGTACGGCCGTCGCAAGTCCTTGCTGTGGATCACCGGCGGCATCTTGGTCTTTGGATTCACTTTTGTACCGCTGTTCGGTGCGGGCACCGCAGGTGTCATGACGCTGCTCATTGTGGGCTTCTCGCTGATGGGTCTGACCTTCGGTCCTATGGGTGCGCTCTTGCCGGAATTGTTCCCCACTAACGTGCGGTACACCGGCTCCGCCATCAGCTACAACATGTCCAGCATCCTCGGTGCTGCCGTGGCTCCGTTCATTGCCGTGGCTCTCTGGCAGGCAGCCGACGGAAGCCCCGTCCTGGTGGGTGTCTACCTGTCCTCAATGGCTGTGCTGACACTGATCGCCCTGTTCATCATGAAGGAAACTCGCGACCTGGAATACACCTCCAACGTCAGCTGATCCTCACCCGCTCCACATCTAAGGGCCTCGACGAGCTTGACCACTGCTGTGGAAGAGCCCATCGAGGCCCTTTTGGATTCCCAACTCCATCGAGACAGAGTTTCCTCGGGAAAACTCATTATCCGCTCACCTACGACGACGGGAGGTGCCCTTGCGCTGGAAGGACACCTCCCGTCGTCGTACTTTTTTTTGGGTTATTCCACGGAGAGATACAGGGTTTGCAATTGCCCTGCAGTTTGATTTCCGCACGACTTGAGTGAGGCCATTTTTATGGTCGCTTCCGAATGGTCACGGCATTCTAGAAGGTGAATGAGATCGTTGGTCACAGTGCCAAGCCGCGCAGCGCCCACCATAAGTGCGGAGCTTCGCAGGCTCAGGGCTGAATCTAGCGCGTCTGCCTTGTTGCCGGAGGTGACAGCTGTATAAATGCGTTCAAAACGCCCGGGCCACATTTCTATATACCGGCGAACAAAGTTTCGGGTTAGATCCTTCTCGCCGCCCAAGGAGTCTTCCAATTCCAGAAGCGTCGTGATGCAGACGAGCGGCGGCTTAGTCATCACCATCTGCTCCCTTCTCCTCCGAAACTGATCAATTGTGCGGCAGTTTGTCCGCGGTTTACCCTCGGCTAGTCCTAACCCTAACGCGCGAGAGGCTTGCTGTGGTCAGTATTTTGCCGCAAGAGCGAGGACTTGCGTGAAGCTTAAGTTACCGGAGAGTTTGCGCCATTTAACGCTGTCCCTTTGGCTAGGAAATAGACGTTGTCAGCGCTGATCTTGAGGATTCCTTGAGCTTCAGGGTTCGTCGTTGGTTCTTGAGTTGTTCTTGCCGGAATCTTCCGGATTTTTGAGGCTATTTCTTGAGTTGGTGACGGCATTGTTGTTCTCATCGGCAGGATCACTTGCTGAGAAGAATATGAACAAGGGGTCTGGCAATGAACAAGATGACTAAAGGCGTAATCGCAACCGGTGTTGGCATCATCCTGCTGGTAGGCGGCGGCGGAACACTGGCTACCTGGAACCAGGCACAGAGTGCTTCCATGGGCAAGGTTGTTGCCGGTGATTTGAACTTGGTTCCCGCCAGCGCAGGTGTGTGGACCAACGCCTCAGGCACCGTGGTCAACGTTGCAAATTACAAAGTAGTTCCCGGTGATACCTTGACCTATTCACAGCCGCTGAACGTCACCCTTGTCGGTGATTTGATGGTTGCTCGTCTGGCCGTCACAGGCGCCTCCGCGGCAGACGGTTTTGGTAGCAACGCAACAGTGTCCGCAACCACGCTGACCAAGAGTGACAGCAAGGTTGTTGCTGCGACGGCCGATCTGCGCCCAGCAGATAGCGGAGTAGTGACTGCCTCCACCACTTTTACGTTCAACAAATCAACCACAGCCCGCGATGCTGTTGCAGCGTCTGTTGACCTCAGCGGCATTGGCTACTCGCTGGTACAGCAAGCGCCTGTAGATACCAACAACAAGTAACCTCAGTCCGAGGACCCCGGTGGTGTGCCGGTTACCAACGGCACACCGCTACCCCTGCCACTCCCGACGGAAGCAACCATGAAGAGCATGCACGCATTGAAAGCAGCCGGTCTGGTGCTGGTTGCAATACTGCTGGCCATGCTCACCGTCCAAGGAAGCTATGCGCTCTGGAACAAGGCAGTCAGTTCCAACGCCGGAACCGTCAAAGCCGCGGACTTCCGGATTAGCCTGACTGACACCGACACCAACCGGGTCACCGATATGACGTTGGCCAATGGGACTGCAGCGACGCTTTCACTGAGCACCGCTCCGGCGGGCCTCATCATCCCCGGACAAAGTACGTACTCCGGGGTACGCGTTGGCAATGTCACGGACGCCGGCGGCGTCTTCACTGTTAGGGCCAGTACCGGTGTCCCGATAGTCGAGAACAACACGGGAGCTTCTCTGGCCCCCTATTTGTTCATCAAGACTGTGGCTGCGACGTCACTGTCCCAGTGCAGTCAATCAGCGATCTATGCTGGCGCACCAACGTCAGGAACTGCAACGTCAGACATCGCCAAGAATGGGACCGGTGTGTTCTGTTTCCAGTTCACACTTGCCGCAACTATGCCGGCCAGCCTCAGCGGGCAGAGCGCCAAAATTGCCGTCCCGATCCTCGTCAACCAACTCTAAGAGGGAACACCATGTCTGTCATCAACCAAGCAGATCTCTATATTGGGACTCGCCGCGATGAAGCTGCCGAAGCTGCTGTTGGCACCGAGGTTGCCGTGGCTGCCGTGGGGCATAGCGCTGGGGGAGCTCTGCGCTTCATTGCTCGAGCGTTGAACTATCTGCTGTTGCTCATTGTGACTCTGGGTGCCTTGGTTATGGTGGTTGTTCCTATGGTCACCGGCTCGCAAACGTTCACAGTGCTGACAAGTTCCATGGCACCGAAATACGCTCCAGGCTCTTTTTTGGTGGTTAAGCCAACACCTTTTGAAGAGCTGCGCGTTGGCGATATCATCACCTACCAGATCGAGTCCGGGAAACCGGCGGTCATCTCACACCGAATCACCTCCATTGGAGCCACCCAGTCAGGTGCGCGAGTCTTGACTACCAAGGGCGATAATAATTCCCTCGCGGATTCAACCCCGGTGCAAGAAGTGCAGGTCAAGGGGAAACTGTTCTACGCGGTCCCATATGTAGGGGTCATCGCCAATGCCGTAGGCCAAGACCGTGACGTTCTTCTCCCCGTCCTCGCCGCGGGATTCATCGGCTTTGGTGCACTGAGTATCATCAGGGGAGCGCTCGAAAAGAAGCGGTCAGGCCATAACGCGAGGCACAGTCTTTGACGGGCAAGAAAATAGCTCCCTCCGCCCTGCGTCCGCTAAGGATGGGCGCCGCAGCAGCTACCGGCGTGGCGATACTGACTTTGATTCTGTCCCCGCCCGCCGTGGCCGCAGATGGTTCCGAGCAAATATTGGAGCTCAGCAGTGACGGGATCCACTATGCTCCCGAAGGTCTGTCAACCGTGCTCTCCCAGGGCGGTGGACTTGTCCCGGGCGAATCGAGATCCGACACTGTTTGGGTGCGCAATGCCAGCACGCAGGTAGCCGATTTTTCTTTCGCTGTGGTGAACACGGCTGCTGTTTCTGGATCTGGTTTAGCAGACCACTTGCAGCTAGGGGCTTCCGCTCCGTTTTGGAGCGTCAGTGCCAGCGTTCCGCCCAGCTTTGGAGTCTGCACCACAATGATTGAAAACCGGACACTCTCTGCGGGAGAATCAGTGCCGATTGATCTAGCACTCAAGTTCAGCAGCGTGGCTCCTAATTCAACACGCAATCAGAAGTCCAGCTTTGACATGGTCTTCCTGCTGCAGGACAGCGACGGCGGGGTGCCGGTTTCCCCATGCGCGCCCCTAAGCGCTGCCCAGTCCCGTGATACATCCACGGGCCGGATCACCGTCAACAGCGGCACAGCCTCACACGTTACTACGGCAGCACTTCCCGCTGGACCAGTGGAACAAGTGGACCCGGCGGCTCCGTGGCCGGCAGATGCCCTGCCACAAAGTAATGTTGTTGCCACGGGCCGCAGTCCTTGGTCGTGGCTGGTACTGCTCAGCGCTGGCACGTTTGTGGGGATTTTGCTAAGACGCCGAAAAAGTCAACGAAGGACACCATGACCACCCATGAATCCCACGATCCCGGCCATAATGCGGGCCCTGAGGTGCCACGGCGCGGCTTACGCACGTGGCCGGGTTTTACAACAGCCGCTGTTGCCTTCGTGGTGACAGTCCTTCTCGGATCCGGGGGCATTGCCATTGCCAACTGGAACCAAAGCGCCACGGCAACCATTGATATCACGGCCGGGGCCGCACCAGCCCCCACTCCAACCGTGGTGCCAACTCCAACCCCCACCGTGCCCGCAGCTGGCACCGCGAACATCGTGGCAAATCCCGCTATAAAGCCATTACCTGCAAAGGTGGACGCGGCCACTATCACCTGCAGCAGTCCTGGAAGTTCTGGAAATTTCACCATCGCATGGGGTGGGAGCCAATCCTCAAGCATCAGCTACGTGGCCTCACTGAAGTCGCTGACCGCTACGACTGACTTCCAGAAGACACAGACCGTCAGCCAAAAAACCGTCGGCTTTTCTCTCGACAACAAGAGCACCGCCTACGGAAATT
This sequence comes from Specibacter sp. NPDC078709, assembly GCF_040686795.1. Lineage (NCBI taxonomy): Bacteria > Bacillati > Actinomycetota > Actinomycetes > Micrococcales > Micrococcaceae > Specibacter > Specibacter sp. NPDC078709. The sequence goes on along the minus strand of NZ_JBFBLU010000001.1, from coordinate 293,800 downwards.
ATCTTTTGCGGATCCAACCCGTGAATACCAGCACTGGCGTTGCTGGGGACCCGAGCTACCGCACACTGCGTCACTTCGGTAAGGACAACTCCGGCTGCGACTACGGGGCCACAGATGGTCAACCACCTTTGGGCGCTTTGGCGGTGACCACTGAACCCATGCCTGCACGCCCCAATGACAATTTGCTCAAGGTCAGCTGGGCCCAAGGCGCAGCCACCAGCTATGTGGTGACCATTGTGCTTGCTACTGCGGATCCAAAGTACGGAGCCGAGTTCTCTACCTCGACGCTGGGGACTACGTTGATCTTCCCACCACGGCCATGGAATCAGGCCGGGACCAACGTTGGTGATGCCGCCTTCTTTGGGCAGTACTCGCTACGGATTCTACCGATGAATGGAACGCAAGCAGGGGATCCGATCTATAAAACCGTCCAGTACGGGCCTTACGATCTCACTGTTTGGTAGCTTCGGAGGCTCAGAGTTCTGCGTTCAGCGTTCGGAGTTCCGAGTCCAGGACACAGGCCGGGATGACAATGCTCATGGTGGTGCCTAGGCCCAATTGACTTTCTACGGACAGGACACCGCCGTGAGTGTCAATGATGGCTTTGGAGATCATCAGACCCAGACCTATGCCAGGGATGCCGCGGCCAACAGCGGTGCCGGCCCGGAAGAACTTTTGGAACATACCAGCTTGCTCTGACTCACTCATGCCCAGCCCAGTGTCAGCGACCTGAGCGTGAAGGTCGGTGCCGTCAGCCCAAGCACGCACGCTCAACGTCCCACCATCAGGTGAGTACTTAATCGCGTTGGAGATGAGGTTGTCCAGCACCTGGCTGATCCGAACGCCGTCGACCATTGCTATAAGCGGTTCCTGGCACTGATAGTCCACCTTGACGTCATTGGCTGTGGCTGCCGGAGTCGCAGAGGCAATACTGTCCGAGATCAACTGGAAAACATCGCTGGGGGAGCGCTCTACCGTAATGGAGGAGGTGGTGAGCAGATCAGCCACGAGACCGCCAAGTCGATCCGCATTTCGCTCTGCGATGCTAAGGAAGCGCACAACGTCACTGGGGTCCAAATCTGGTTCTTCAAGAACCATGGATATATACCCTTGGATGGCTGTCAGAGGTGTGCGGAATTCGTGGGAAACATTCGCCACAAAGTCATCCTTGGCGCTGAGGGCATTGACCATGTCGGTGACGTCGTGGAAGGCGATGACAGCGCCATCATTGGCGTTCTTGCTATCGCGGATCATTCGGGCCGTCGTGGATAGGGCGCGGGCTTGCTCTCCTGTGCCGATCCAGATCTGGAAATTCGTGAACGTTTCACCGTTGATAGCCCTGCGAACGGGACGCGACTGGGCCGGGAGTGCAACATGGTCCGGGCTGAACAGCAGCAGTTCGCTCTCATTGGGATCAGCAATATTGTTCGGCCTGCCCAAATCATGAATGGCCCTTTGAGTGGTGTTCATGAGGCGGTCATTGCCTTGGGCGTCAACGACCACCACGCCAACGCCTACGGTGTCCACAACAGCATCCAAAAGCCGTTCTCGATGCTGGCTTTCGGCAAGAGCTGCGCGAAGCTGCTTGTCCTTGGCCTGCAGACTGGTGCGCTGCCCCTCCATGCTGGTGGTAATCACCACCACCGTGATGGCGAAGAACAACATCATGAACGGGAAAAGCAACGGTTTGGCTAGAGCTTCACCGCTCACCTGTCCGGAGCGGAACACTGAAATCCAAACAATCACTAAGCTTGCCAAGGTACTGGAGACAATGGCTGTTTTGGGGGCAATGCCGGATGCGCACAGCCAAAACACCGGAAACAATCCCAACAGTCCTACAGAAGAAAGCAGAGTCTGGCTACCTTCACGGAAGAACGCCACCACAATGAAATCTAGGTAGGGGATCACCAGAATCGAGGCAGGATGTAGTTTGTCCCAGGGGACTACCACGCAAGCCACAGCCAACACGGCGTTGATCACCAAGCCGGTCACTAGATGCTGGTTACCCATGAGTTTTGGATACAAAAGGGAGATCAGAACTGCCGCCAAAACCACCGTCATAAAGAAGGGGAGTTGCGCTAGGATCACGCGTACGCGCCGTGACCGCTGATAGAACAAGCGGCCTATGAGCTGATTTGTGGGTGTTTCAGACACAATCACTTCCACTAAAAACTTTTCTCTTCCCATGCCGTGGGGCTGGTAACCACGGTCATTGTCGCGGCTGAGACAAAGAAGTGATGACTGGAACCGGAAGAACCAAGGGCCGCAGCTTAAGATGATGCCATACTGGAGTTACAAATGGGCCTGGGGGCTCGCCAAGCGCCTTATATGGTGTGCTGTTTAGTGGTCTAGTGAATTTGGTGGGGAAAATGGACAATCCTCGTGTGGCTGTCATTGTTGAAGATGATCAGGATATTCGGGAACTGATCGGCGTAATTCTTAATCAGTCAGGTTTTGAGGTTTACGCCGCTAGTAACGGTGCTGACGGTGTGGCCCTGGTTCGAGAGAAGAAACCTGCAATCGTGACCTTGGATTTGGGGCTGCCGGACATTGATGGGTTCGAAGTAACCCGGCGAATCCGGCTCTTTAGCGATGCCTACATCATCATGCTGACGGGCCGCGCTGATGAAATGGACACCCTAATAGGTCTTGAAACCGGTGCTGATGATTACCTCACCAAACCTTTCCGGCCCCGCGAGCTGAGGGCCAGGATCGGTGCCATGCTGCGCCGCCCACGGTTTGCCGGCGAGGAATCGCTGCTTGCGCCCGTAGAAACTACTCCGGTGCTGGCAGCGGAACCCGAATACGGAAACGATCCTCAGCCGGTGATGGCAATGGCTCAAGGTGCAGCATCCGCGGAACCGGTCTCGGTCAACGGACTCTTGCTGAACAGTGGTGACCGGACAGCGGCAGTGGATGGAAACGAACTTGAGCTGACCCGAACCGAGTTCGATATTCTGCACGCCCTCGTGCACAGCGGCAAACAGGTTCGTACCAAGTCAGATTTGGTGCGTCGACTCCGCGGGGATGAATACGATGTGGGAACCTACATCAGCGACGCTGATGAGCGCACCATTGAGGTTCACGTAGCGAATCTGCGACGCAAACTGGGGGACAATCCGCGGGAGCCTCGCTGGATCAAAACTGTTCGAGGCGTGGGCTACCGACTGGTCCACTGACGCCCGCGCGCCGGACCGCACCAGAAAAGCTGGCGCTTTCTTAGCGCGGGTCTAGCAAGAGAATAGGGAGCGCCCCCATTGGGACACTCCCTATTCTCTGTTCGGGCTTATCTTTTCAAACTCAACCGTCAGCCCGGTGCTTCAAGCGCTCTAGGACCCGCTCACTCAGGACCACCTCGTGGGGGATTGCCTGGAGTTCGGTTGAACGGGACTCGATGCCATACTCGGCTAAGATCCTGCGAATGTAGTCCCAGTACGCCGTGACGGCATCCGCCATGGTCTGCTCGCCATAGGGCTCATCCGGGCCCACGACGGTGCGTGCCGTCTCCCGGATTTGCTCCGGCCGGGCCTGATCCCACGGCTGATTCGAATTCCAACCACGGTCATCCAACACCACGAGCGAGCGCCCATTAGCAAGCTCCGCTTCAAGGAGCACCGACACGGAAACACCTTGAGAGTTGGCGCCTTCAGTAAGCTCGACAACGCTGACAAAGCGGGTGACTACGGCCATGGTGGGCTCCAACTATCGAGGAAAACGGACCTGGGTGGTCCTAGAGTAAATGCGCTTAGTCTTCGATGGTTGCCAGTACGGCACCGGCGGAAACCGTGTCCCCGGCAGCTGCGCTCAGACCCGTGACGGTACCTGCGCGGTGTGCCGTGAGCGGTTGTTCCATCTTCATGGCCTCCAGAACCACGATCAGATCCCCTTCAGCGACCACATCACCATCAGCAACGGCGACCTTTACAATGGTGCCCTGCATTGGCGAAGTCAGCGCGTTACCATTGGGGGCAGCGGGGCCCGAGCTACGGGTGCGGCCAGCCTTTTTGGCCTTCTTCGTCCCGTTGCTGGAACCGTTACTGACAGCGAACGACGACGGCAGCGTCACCTCAAGCCGTTTGCCACCCACCTCGACGGTCACACTTTGACGCGTGCCGGCGTCGTCCGCGGCACCTGCAGCTGTGGCGAGGTCGAAGGCGGGGATGGTGTTGTTGAACTCGGTCTCGATCCAGCGGGTGTGGATGGTGAAAGGCAAGCCGCCGGTGGGTGCGAAGGCGGGGTCGGCAACCACTGCACGGTGGAAGGGGAGCACGGTGGGCATGCCGCCGATTTCCATTTCGGCCAGGGCGCGGTTGGCGCGCTGGATGGCCTGCTCGCGGGTGGCGCCGGTGACGATCAGCTTGGCCAGCATGGAATCGAAGTTGCCGCCGATGACCTCACCTGCCGTGATGCCGGAATCGACGCGGACGCCGGGGCCGGTGGGCAGGTTCATGGTGGTGACGGTGCCCGGTGCCGGCATGAAACCGCGGCCGGCGTCCTCACCGTTGATGCGGAATTCTAGTGAGTGGCCGCGGACTTCGGGATCGCCGTACCCGAGTTCTTCGCCGCGGGCGATCCGGAACTGTTCGCGGACCAAGTCAATGCCGGTGACTTCTTCGGAGACCGGGTGCTCAACCTGCAGACGGGTGTTGACCTCGAGGAAGGAAATGGTGCCATCGGTACCGACGAGGAATTCGCAGGTGCCGGCGCCTTGGTACTTCGCTTCGGTCAAGATGGCCTTGGAAGCTGCGTAGAGCTGCGCGTTTTGTGCGTCCGTCAGGAACGGTGCAGGTGCCTCTTCAACCAGCTTCTGGTTGCGGCGCTGGAGTGAGCAGTCCCTGGTTGAGACGACCACGACATTGCCGGCGGCATCGGCCAGGCACTGAGTTTCCACGTGGCGCGGGGCGTCGAGGAAGCGCTCCACGAAGCACTCGCCGCGACCAAAGGCGGCGACGGCTTCACGGACTGCGGACTCGTAGAGCTCCGGGATTTCTTCACGGGTGCGGACCACCTTGATGCCGCGTCCACCACCACCGTAAGCAGCCTTGATGGCCAGGGGCAGGCCGAATTCATCGGCGAAGTCGAGCACTTCTTGGGTGTTCTGCACTGGGTTCTTGGTGCCGGGCACCAGGGGTGCGCCTACCTTTTCGGCGATGTGGCGCGCCTGCACCTTGTCGCCCAAGGATGCGATCGCGGCGGGGGAAGGACCAATCCAGACCAGACCGGCGTCGATCACTTTCTGAGCGAACTCAGCGTTCTCGGACAGGAAGCCATAGCCGGGGTGCACGGAGTCGGCGCCGGACCGGCGTGCGGCGTCCAGAATTTTCTCCATGACCAGATAGGAGTCCGCGGCCGTGGAGCCGCCCAGTGCGAACGCTTCATCAGCCATCCGCACATGCAGTGCCTCGCGGTCCGGCTCGGCGTAGACAGCCACGGAGGCAATGCCTTCGTCGCGGGCTGCCCGGATGATCCTGACGGCAATTTCGCCGCGGTTGGCGATCAGTACTTTGCTCAGCTTTTGCGCCGGGGCAGATGGTGAAATACTCACAGACGGACTCCTTCTATTCTCAAGAGAGCCTAGCGCGAATATGTGGATTTTCCTCACACCTGATGCGCTTTATGCGTGTGTACTGCCGATCTTTTGTGGGGTTCCTACAAGAATGTGCTTGCTCAGCCTCCGGCGATGAGGCGCAGCGTGGCGATGTGGTGTTCCCAAGCCTGCTTGCCGTCTGCGCTCAGACTTAGCGAGGTGCGGGGGAACTTGCCCACGAAGCTCTTCTTAATGTTCACGAAACCTGCCTTCTCCAAGTGCGACAGCTGCTTGCTGAGCACCGAATCACTCACTTGGATAGTGTTGCGCAGGTCCTTGAAATCCATGGTCTCGGTCTTTGACAGAGCCGCTGCAATGGAGAAGCGGACAGGCTGGTGCAGGACCTCGCTGAGTTCATGGCGGGGGTGCTGGGGCTGGTCTTGAGCGTCCGGGGCTTCTTGGGGGCTCATGCGCGTAGCTCCCTGAATGCTGCGCCGACGCCGGCTGCCGCAAGGACGACTGCTGCGCTGATGTAGTAGACCAAATTGCCTTCGGGGAACCCCAGGGCGCCGATGGTGATGGCTGCACCGTAGAGCACAAAGTACGCGATGAGCGAGGTGGCGAACCGCTTGGAGAAGCCGGCCTTGGTGGTGCGCATCATGAACGTCCAGGTGAAGGCCGTGATCATGGCCCAGGCGCCCACGCTCATGGCCATCAACTGTGCGCCGTAGCCGGTGTGGGCAACAATGTGAAAGCCGATCATCATCATGGAGCCGATGATGGCCAGCGAGTTGAACACCATGGCGGTGGGCCAGCCGGCGGCGCTGGTGGCTGAGGTGCCGATGCCTTCGGCCCGGGCGAGGAGCTGGCGGGCTTCTTCTGCAGACGGGGAGGTGTTGTGCTGGCTCATGGAGGGCCTTTCGGTTGAGTCACGCTTCCTGATGGCTCAACTATACGAAACTACTTTCCATTACGTCAAGTACTTTCGTTGAATTCCTAACGATGGCGCAAAAGTGGGCACGAGTGGTGCGTATGTGTTCACGAATGGCGTGCAAATGCCCCGGACTGTGAACTCATACGCACGACTCGCCGCGAGTGGTGCGTATAGGTGTCCATACGCAAAAGTGGGCGCAAGTGGTGCGTATGTGTTCACGAATGGCTGGCAGTGTCAGGCCCAGAAGTCCGTGATTGCGACCCCGTGTTTGGCCAAAAGGCGACGCAGCGTGGAGATGGACAGTCCCACCACCGTGTGCGGGTCGCCCTCGACGCCGGCGATGAAGGCCCCCGCGAGCCCGTCGATCGTAAACGCGCCAGCCACCTGCAGGGGTTCGCCCGTGGCAATATAGGCGTCAATTTCGGCATCCGAGACGCCCTCAAAGGTGACCACCGCACTGGTGACCTCCCCGTGCCCGACGGGAGCTCCGCCGTCGTGCGTGGAATGGGTGGTGGAAATGAGCCAATGGCCGGTGTGCAGCACGCCGGAGCGTCCGCGCATCAGCCGCCAGCGCTCGCGCGCAACGGCCGGCTCCCAGGGTTTGCCGTAGGGGACACCGTCCAGCTCGAATACGGAATCGCAGCCGATCACCAGGGCGCCGGATTCGCTGGCGGCCACGGATTCGGCTTTGGCCCGGGCCAGCAGCAGCGCGGTCTCGGCTGGGGTGAGCGGGCCGGCAGCGGCGGTGAGTGCGTCCTCGTCGGCGTCGGAGACCAGGACGCGGTGGGCGATGCCGGCGTCGGTGAGGAGCTTGGTACGGGCGGGGGAGGCTGAGGCGAGGATGAGCTGAGGAGTCATGAATCCAGCCTAGACGCCTAGCGCCAGGGCCGACGCCGGACCGTCTCGCCTATGCTTATGGCTGGCCTTCGGGCGTATTCAGAGAGAGGGAGCGAAATGGAAATCGCCATGGCAGGAGCAATTGTCGTCGCCGTAGTGGCCGTCATTGTGCAGAAGAGCAGGCAGGCGCGGAACCGGCGGAAATAGCTGCGCCCGGCTTGGGCATGGGCTCAAAGCGATACCGCTAAAACGTACATTTTAGCGGTATGATGATTGTTATGAACAAGGTATCTGCAACCATGGCCCGCCAGCGCTGGGCCGAAACGCTGGACGCCTCACGCCATGAGCCGGTGAGCATCACGAGCCATGGCCGAACCATCGCGGTTGTCATGGATCCGGACCTTGCCCAACGAGCGCTCGATGCCCTCGAGGAGCTGGAGGACATGGCCGACGCAGATGCTGCCCTGACAGACGTGGCAAATGGCGGCCGAACATATACGTTGGCGGAAGTCGCTGCAGAGCTCGGCATTTCACTAAATGTCTGAGAAATATCTGGTCGAGTTGACGTCTGCCGCGCGAAAACAACTGCAGAAGTTGGACGGGCGAACACAGGAACTGATTCTCGGTTCCCTTGAAATGCTGGCGGAAGTGCCACGGCCTCCTGGAGCAAAAAACCTCTCAGCCAGACCGGGGCAGTTCAGGGTGCGGGTCAGGGACTTCCGCATCATTTATTCTGTTGACGACGGCAGGCTGCTTGTCCTAGTGATCAAGATCGGACACCGGCGGCACGTGTACAAATAATCTGGCCGCCGGAGTGGCTAGTCGCGTTCAAAGCCCTCCACCAGGCGTGATCGGATCAAGAATCGTTTTCCTTCGGGTGCTTCCACGGAGAAGCCGCTGCCGCGCCCGTCGACTACGTCCACCGTCAAATGGGTGTGCGACCAGTAGTTGAACTGCTCCTTCGACATCCAAAACTCCAGCGGCCCGCAGTCAGGTAGTTCAAACAGTCCCAACAAGATGTCCGCCTCAGCCGTAATGAACTCGCCCGCGGGATAGCACATGGGGGAGGAGCCGTCGCAGCAGCCGCCCGACTGGTGGAACATCAGCGGCCCGTGCCGCTCCCACATTTTCTGGAGCAGTTCAACGGCCGTGCCGGATAGGGCAACACGTGATGCGGTCTCACCCTCGATGGTGATGGCGGCATCCAGAACCTTGGGAATGGCGTCCATGAAACTGCTCCTTGTATAGGGGGTGGATCCCGGATCCGGGCCGAAAGGGAGGACGGCCCGGATCCGGGGAGTATTTAGTACTTGATGACGACGCGGCCGTCGATCTTGCCGGCGCGCATTTCGTCGAGGACCTCATTGATTTCGCCCAGGCTGCGGGTGGCGACCGTGGGGTGGATCAGGCCGCGGGCGTAGAAGTCGATTGCCTCCTCCATGTCCTGGCGGGTGCCCACAATGGATCCGCGGATGGTCAGGCCCTTGAGCACTACCTCGAAGATCGGTGCGGGGAAGTCGCCCGGGGGCAGGCCGTTGAACACGATGGTGCCGCCGCGGCGGGTCATGCCGATGGCCTGGCCGAATGCTGCCGGGTGCACGGCGGTGACGAGCACGCCGTGGACGCCGCCGGTTTCGCGCTGAATGGCCTCCACCGGATCCTCGTCGCGAGCGTTGACGGTAATTTCCGCGCCATGCTTGCGGGCCAAGGCCAGCTTGTCGTCCGCAATGTCGACGGCGGCCACGCGCAGTCCCATGGCCACGGCGTACTGGACCGCGATGTGGCCCAGACCGCCGATACCGGAAATGACAACCCACTGGCCGGGGCGCGCCTCGGTCATCTTCAGGCCCTTGTAGACGGTGACACCGGCGCAAAGCACGGGTGCGATCTCCACCGGGTCGAGGCCGTCGGGGATGCGTGGGGCAAACTCGGCATCCACGAGCATGTACTCGCCAAAGGAGCCGTCCACACTGTAACCGCCGTTTTTCTGGGACTCGCACAACGTCTCCCAGCCGGTGCGGCAATATTCGCAATCACCGCACGCGGTCCACAGCCAGGCGTTACCCACCCGGTCTCCCACGGCGAGGGAGGTGACGCCTTCGCCGATGGCCACCACGTCGCCCACGCCTTCGTGGCCAGGCACGAACGGCGGGGAAGGCTGGACGGGCCAGTCGCCCTCGGCTGCGTGGAGGTCGGTGTGGCAGACGCCGCTGGAAATCAACTTGACCAGGGCCTGTCCCGGGCCGGGTGTGGGAATCGGGTATTCCTCAACGGTGAGGGCGGTGCCGAATTCCTTTACTACTGCTGCTTGCATCGTTGTCATGAAGTTCTCCTTTGAACTGATTGACTGCGTAGAGTGCGCCGGGCACCCAGGGTGAGTGCCCGGCGTCGACCATTGAAGCTAGGGGGATAGCGATCCCCCGAATCACGCCATTGCTGCGCTAGCGTCGAGAAGAAAGCCGCCATTGCTGCGCTAGCGTCGAGAGGTGGGGAGGGCTTAGAAGAAGTCGAGCTTGTCCTCGCTGTAGCTGACCAGCAGGTTCTTGGTCTGCTGGTAGTGATCGAGCATCATGGCGTGGTTTTCACGGCCGATGCCCGAGGACTTGTAGCCGCCAAACGCAGCACCGGCAGGGTAGGCGTGGTAGTTGTTGACCCACACGCGACCGGCCTGGATTTCGCGGCCGGCACGGTAGGCGACGTTGCCGTTGCGGGACCAGACGCCAGCGCCCAGACCGTAGAGGGTGTCGTTGGCAATGTGGAGGGCGTCGGCGTAGTCGTCGAACTTCGTCACCGCGAGGACGGGGCCGAAGATTTCCTCCTGGAAGATGCGCATGTCATTGGTGCCCTCGAAGATGGTCGGCTTGACGTAGTAACCGCCGGCCAGATCCCCGGGGAGGATGTTGCGCTCGCCGCCGGTGAGCAGCTTTGCGCCTTCCTGCTTGCCAATGTCCATGTAGGACAGGATTTTTTCCATCTGGTCATTTGAAGCCTGCGCCCCAATCTGGGTGTCGGTGTCGAGCGGATTGCCTTGGATGATGGCTTCGGTGCGGGCAATGGCGTCCGCCATGAAGGAGTCGTAAATCCCAGCTTGCACCACGGCGCGCGACGGGCACGTGCACACCTCGCCCTGGTTGAAGGCGTAGAGCGTGAAGCCCTCCAGTGCCTTGTCGTAGAAGGCATCGTCCTGATCGGCGACGTCATTGAAGAAGATATTCGGGCTCTTGCCGCCCAGCTCCAGCGTGACCGGAATCAGGTTCTGGCTGGCGTATTGGCTGATCAAACGGCCCGTGGTGGTCTCACCGGTGAATGCGATCTTGCGGATGCGCTTGGATGAGGCGAGTGGCTTGCCCGCCTCGATGCCGAAGCCGTTCACCACGTTGATGACACCGGCCGGCAGGATGTCGGCGAGCAGTTCCATGAGGACCAGAATGGAGGCCGGCGTCTGTTCCGCTGGTTTAAGCACGACGGCGTTTCCCGCAGCGAGTGCCGGTGCCAGTTTCCAGACGGCCATCAAAATGGGGAAGTTCCACGGAATGATCTGCCCCACCACGCCGAGCGGCTCGTGGTAGTGGTAGGCGGTGGTGTTCTCGTCGATCTGGGTCAGGCTGCCTTCCTGGGCGCGGACCACGGAGGCGAAGTAGCGGAAGTGATCTGCTGCGAGCGGGATATCAGCGTTGAGAGTTTCGCGGATGGCCTTGCCGTTGTCCCAGGTTTCGGCGACGGCGAGCAGCTCCACATTCTCATCGATGCGGTCTGCAATCTTGTTCAGCACGGCTGCGCGTTCCGTGGCCGAGGTTGCGCCCCAGCTCGGCGCTACCTTGTGTGCGGCATCTAGCGCTAGTTCAATATCCTCGGCCGTACCGCGGGCCACTTCGCAGAAAACCTTGCCGGTGACGGGAGTGATGTTCTCAAAATATTCGCCCTTGACGGGGGCAACCCATTCGCCGCCGATCCAGTTTTCGTAACGGTCCTTGAAGGTGACCTTGGATCCATCGGTACCGGGTTGTGCGTAAACAGCCATTGTTCAAACTCCATTGCGGTCGGGGCCAGTGGTGCGGGACATCTGCGTCCTTGTTCGCAACAGTACGGTTAGCAACGTTGCAAGCACGTTGCATGATGCAGATCACACTATTGGTGCTGCGTGGGGTCTTAGGATGCTGCGCCGTAGGGTTGAACCATGGGGGATGATATGTGGTTCTTTGGACTGTTCGTTCTGGTGGCGATTCTGACCGGCGGGATCCTGGTGATCGGCGTCCTGCTGCTGCGGGCTATGCCGGGTGTGCGCGGCTGGAATCTTTACCTGGCTGCGGTGGCGGTGACAGTCCTTGGACTGCTGTGGGCCGGCGTAGAGATGAACCTGCGCTGGGAGCTTGCTGGCATGCAATCAACGGACGGTATCCCGCTCAGCGATGAGGCAGAACTCCGAATCAGCCCCTACCTCATGGCCCCCTTCGTCTGCGCGTTGGGTGTGTTTGTCGGGGGCTTGCTGCTGTTTTTCCTAGGCCGGACCGCTGCAACGGACCGAGCCGCGCAAAGCGCCGCTGCACAAGACCGAGGCGCATAGGATGGTGGCTTGGAACTTATAGTTATAGCACTCCTGATCGTGGCCGCCATTTTGCTCATTTGGGGGCAGTTGCTCAAGTCCCGACGCCTCAATCGCCAGCGCCAACTCAACGGCTACCAGCCCGTGAAATCAACCTACGAGCCAACCTTCGAGGATCCCGCTGCAACTGCGGGACCGTCACAAGGCGCGGCCGCAGCGCCTGAAACCGCAGCGCCTGAGACCGCAGCGCCTGGATCCGCAGCGCCTGAATCTGTGGAAGATGAAGCCCGGGAAGCCGCCGAACGGATGGCGCGCGACTTGTCCGCACTTCTGCAGTCCAAGACTGCTGGCAGCGTCAGTTACGAAACGACCGTCACCACCACAACAAGCGCCCCAGCCCAGTGGGCAACGACCACGAGCCACACAGACTTCACAGCCCCGCCCCGGAATGGCACCACCTACACGGAGCGGTCCATCTCTCTGACGGAGGAAACGGCCAGTCGCGTCAAAGCCCTGGCCCTAGCGGGAAAGCGGGGCGAGGCTCTGGAGCTGCTCGCCGCCGAAACCGGTATGGACGGCAAGGGTGCGTTCATGATGCTGGAGATGATTGTGGAGCAGTATTAGGCGCCCTGTCCACCGTTTTCTGCCCACCGCCCCTGACGTTATCCCTCCAGCGCCTCCACATGGGCCACGACGGCGGACCTCCTGGGTGAGCGCGGCGGCAGGAGGCGCAGTGCTGTGCGCCAGGCTTCGACGTCGTCCGCTGCCTCGGGAAGGCGCAGGTAGGCGAGCAGCACGTCCGGGCTGGCGTCATTGAGGATTGCCTCGCGCAGCTGGACGGCCACGCGGTTGCGGATGGTTTCGATGGCGGGGGCCAGCGAGCGGGGCATAACAGCGCCTCGGTAAATGTTCAGGGCCAGCCGGTGCGCGCCGCGGTCCAGGTAGTTGCGGACCTGCTCGGCATCGACCACCAAGGCGCGGGGGAGCCGGTAGGGACGCGATTCCGGCACCAGTGTGGGGGCCACGGACGCCAGCAGCTTGCGCAGGCGCACCATCTCCGCTCTGATGCTGGTCAGCGACGTGCCCTCCGGATAGACCCTGTCCGTGAGCTCCTCCGCGGTGAGGCCGTCCGGGTGCAGGGCCAGCATGGCAAGGATTTCGGTGTGCCGCTCACTCAACGTGATGGCCTGGCCGGCCACGTGCAGCAGGCCCTGGTCGCGGCCCAGGATCTGCAGGCTGTCCCGGTACAACGGCTTGACGGATGTGGGGGTGGATGTGCCGGTGGCTGTGGGGGAGTTCCGGGTGCGGCGACTTACCGGGACACGGCTTTCCTCGGCGCGGCGCACCAGGCGCTCGATGCGCAGCTGGGCTTCGGCCGCGGCCACCGAGGCCTGCACCAATGAGAGCGTGTTGGCGCCCACGGCTTCGGGGCCGCCCGTGATGTCCACAATGCCCAAGATGGAGCCGGAATCGGGATCGTGGAGCGGCACCGCCGTGCAGCTCCACGAATGGACAGCGGGGTTGAAATGCTCCTCACCCATGATCTGCACGCTCCTGCCCAGGACCAGTGCGGTGCCGGGGGCGCTGGTACCAGCGACCGTCTCGGACCAGTCGGCCCCTGTGGCGAAGTTGATTTGCTCTCCATTGCGCCGGGCTGCGGAATCGCCCTCGACCCACAAAAGCCGCCCGTGTTCATCGCCCACTGCGATGAGCAGGCCGGTGTCATGGCTGGGCTCCACCAGCAGCTTGGTGATGACCGGCATGATGGCGGCCAGCGGGTGGTTGCGGCGGAATTCCGCAAGTTCCCGGTTCTCCAGCACAACCGGCGGCGCCAACTGATCTGCGGCGGCCCGGCCGTCCGGGGCGGCCAACGCCTCCAGGGAACGCTGCCAGGATTCAAGCACCAGGGAACGCATGGCCGGCAGGCCCTCCAGGAGCCGGTGTTGCGAGGACATGGGTACTCCAACAATCGAGGGGAACGAATCACTGTGCGGATGAGCCGCAACATCCACGTGTGCCGTGAATCACCATCCTAGTGCACGCAAAGGGCGCCGCGTCCGGAGCGTGAATGGTCTTCGCCATGGGCCATGGCGGCCAAACACGTTCCGAACACGGCGCCCTGCCATGCGCGGTGCTGATGCTGCGGTGGTTCCTACAATGAGGTTCCTACAGTGCGGAATCCGCCTTCTCCTTCAATGCCGCGGCGTCCTCGGGCACATCAAGGTTTGCCAGCTTGGCACCCTCAACGTCCACGTCCGGCAGGATCTTGTCCAGCCACTTCGGCAGCCACCAGGCCGATTTGCCCAGCAGGTGCATGGCCGCCGGAACGATGGTCATGCGCACCACAAACGCATCGATCAGCACGCCAAACGCCAGCGCAAAGCCGAGCGGACGCACCATGGTCAGGTGGCTGAAGATGAAGCCGGAGAACACGCTGATCATGATGATCGCCGCAGCCGTGACAACGGGAGCCGCATGCTTGAATCCGGTGCGCACCGCCTGCTTGGCATCCTGGCCGTGCACATAGGCCTCCCGCATGCCCGAGGCAATGAACACCTGATAATCCATGGCCAGGCCAAACAGCACACCAATCAGCAGGATGGGCAGGAAGCTCAGCACGGCCCCCGGGTTCTCCACGCCGAAGATGCCGCCCAGCCAGCCCCACTGGTACACGGCCACCACGCCGCCAAACGCCGCAACGAGCGAAAGCAGGAAGCCAGCGGTTGCCAGCAGCGGGACCAGAATGGAGCGGAAGACCAGGATCAGCAGCAACAGGGAAAGTCCGACGACGATGGCCAGGTACGGGGGCAGCGCCGCTCCCAGCTTCTCCGAGACATCGACGTTGCCCGCGGTCATGCCGGTCAGGCCCAGGCTCACATCAAATTCGGCCTTGACGGCGGGGACCTCGGCACGAAGATCGTGAATCACCTGGACGGTGCTTTCACTGGCCGGTCCCTCGGCGGGGATGATCTGGTACAGGGCCGTCTGGCGGTCCGGGCTCATGATCTGGGGTGCCGCGGCCATGACATTGGGGATGTCCCGCAGTGAATCCAGCACGTCCAAATTGAGTTCCTGGGCCTGGGTTTCACTGAGCCCGGCCGGCAGGGAAGCCACCACCATGATGGGGCCGTTCATGCCCTGGCCAAAGTTCTTCTCCGTCAGCGAATACGCCTGGAAGGCGCTGGAATCGCTTGGTTCGGAGCCGCCGTCGGGCAGGGCAAGGCGCAGTCCGGTGGCCGGAATGGCAATGATTGCCAAGGCAACTACGGCGGCAACCAGGGAGATGGCAGGGTGCTTGGTGACCAAGGCGCCCCACCCGCGGGCGCTGCGGGCAACGTCTGCGGCGTCGTCAGCCGCAGCCTTTTCGGTGTCGTTCAAGCCCTCGAGTGCGGTGGTGTGCTCAGCGGTGGAGGCCTGGTTCTTGGCCCACGCCTTCTTCGAGATCACGCGGGTGCCCATGAGAGAGAGCAGCGCCGGGGTCAGCGTCAAGGCGACCAAGACGGCAATGGCAACTGTGGCCGCAGCTGAAAGACCCATGACGGCCAGGAACGGAACGCCCGTCACGGTCAGGGCGGCCAGGGCAATGACCACTGTCAAGCCGGCAAAGGTGACGGCATTGCCCGAGGTGCCGGTGGCCTTGGCAACGGATTCGCGCATGGCCATGCCGGCCAGCAGCTGCTGGCGGTGGCGGTTGACGATGAAGAGCGAGTAGTCGATGCCCACGGCAAGGCCCAGCATCAAGGCAAGCATGGGGGAGACGGAGGACATTTCAATCACCGTGGTCAGCGCCATGGTGCCGCCAACGCCCACACCAACACCCACAATGGCCATGAGCAGGGGCAGCCCCGCGGCAACAAAAGTGCCCAGCATGATTAGCAGAACAGCTGCGGCAACGGCCACGCCCACAATTTCGGCCACGCCCACAACCTCGGAGATGTCCTCGACGATCTCCTTGCTGAAGGAAACCTTGACCCCGGAGGCCTCAGCCTGGTTCAGGACATCCTGCACCTCCTGGCGGGTCTCGGGAGTGACAGCGTTCATGGACTCGGCAAAGTTCACCCGGGCAATGGCAGCCTGGCCATTTTCGGAGACGAACAAGATCTCCGAGGTGGAGGTGAGGAGGCGTTCATTGGTGGTCAGCTGGAGCCGGCCTGCGGTGGCCTGCGCCAATCCTGCGTCGTACTCCTTCTGGCCCTCTGCCAGTGCCTTGGCGCCGGCATCGAGCTGGGCCTTGGCGGCATCGAGCTGTGCTTGGCCCTGCGCAAGCTGGGCCTGCGCGGCGTCAGCCATGGGCGTCCCCGCGGGGATGAGTGCCACCTGGGCGGCCTGTGCGGCCAAAGTTGCGGCACCGTCGTCGTACTGCTTTTGGCCATCAGCCAATCGCTTGGTGGCGGCGTCCAGCTCTGTCTTGGCGGCAGCGAGCTTGGCATCGCCGGCATCGGCCGCGGCAAAACCGGCCTTGAGCTCCGTCAAGCCGCCGGCAATGGTCGCCGTGGTGACAAAGGGATCCAGCGAGCCGGTGACTGTGGGAACTTCCTTCACTTCCGTCAGGGCGGCCGAGATGGCCTCTTCCTGGGAGGGGGTGAACTTGGTGCCGTCCGTGGTGCTGAAGACCACGCTGCCAACACCGCCGGCAGCTTCAGGAATCTCGGCCTGCAGCTTGTCGGCCATCTGCTGGGTTTCGGTCCCGGGCAGCTTGAAATCGTTGGTCATGGTGCCCATGAACAATGCGGCTGCACCACCCACCAGGCCGATGATGGCGGCCCAGCTGATAATCACCAACCATGCGCGGCGGGCGGACAACCGTCCCAATTTATAGAGCCAAAGGGCCATGATGCTTCCTTTTGTTGAATACCGGCGCGGTAGGCGCCTTGGTGGAGAAAAAGTTAGGCGGAGAACCCATTGCGGATCTGGGTAATGGTGGCGCCCAGGAGTTCACGCAAATCGGCTATCGATTCGGGGGTGGTGTTGGTGCCGTGGCGCTGGAACCAGACGATGAAGGCTGCGCGGCAACTTCCGACCAGGGCGCCCACCAAGGTGTGGATGTACAGGTCGTCGGTGTCATCCGGGAGTTGCTGGCGCGCCACTTCGGTGATTGTGAGGCTGCATTCGTCCCAGGCCTGCAGCTGGAACCGGCTAAGTTGGGGGTCTTGGGTCAGGGCAAACACCTCGGCCAGAACGGTCAGCTGCTGGTGGCTGCCCGCAACTGAGAGTGCGATTTGTGCCGATTCCAGCAGCGGCTCATCGGCCGGGCGTTCCTTGAAGGCAGCAATAATGGCGTCAAGATACGTCTGCGTGAAACTGGCAATGGCCGCTTCAACGGAGGAAAAGTAGTTGAAAAAGGTGCGCCGGGAAACTCCGGCGGCGGCAGCGACGTCGTCGACCGTGAAGGACCCCAGTTTTCCGCTGCGCAGGAAGACCAGGGCAGCGGAGGCGATGGCTTCCCTGGTGGCGGTTTTGTTCAGCTCGCGGCGGGAGGCCCGTGGTTCCGGAGACGGAGAGGATGGTGGGGGAGATGCGTTAATGCTCACGCATCTACACTAAGTGCAAGTTTGCACTTTGTGCAAACTGTGCGGCGGGCGGAGCAATTCTGCAGACCCGCCGCACAGGCGAAGCCGAGGGTTTTAGCGCTGCGGATTCTGCGTCAGGTAGATGGACTGGCCGGTGGCGCCCGGCTGGCCTTCGCCGAGGGGGATGGCGAAGACGGCGGTGCCATACACGCAGACCTCGGTCCATGTTCCGCCCATTTCGGAGGTGTCGAAGCGGGTTGCGACGATGGCGTTGGCACCCTTTTGCTGAGCCTCGGTGACCATGCGGGCCACCACTTCCTGGCGGCTCTCATACAGCGCCTGCGTCATCTCGGGCAGTTCGCCGCCGCCTAGTGAACGGAAACTAGCGGTGAACTGCGCACCGACGTGGCGCGAGCGCACGGTGAGGCCCATGACCTCACCGAAGACGGCGTCGATCTTGTAGCCCGGCAGATCGTTGGTGGTGACGATGATCATTTGTAGTCCTTAATTCACTTCTGGAAACTTGTATCGTAGGCATCCTACTGTGCCACACTGGGTGGTTTCCCCTCCTGAGAAGCCGGCCCGCAAGACAAAAATCCCGTCAGGGCAGTGGTCCTTTGACCAGGCCCTGACGGGATCTTAGAAAACAGCAACCGTTGCTTGGGGGAACTTAAGCGTTGGCCGGTTCCCGCTTCGGATCAACATCATCTGCGCCAGTGGCATTTAGTTCAGCCAGTGCATCGTCGGAATCGTCCGCGAAGGGGTTGCCGTTGCGGGGAGCGTTGTAGAGCTCCTCGTCGAGGATGCCCTGGCGTTTGGAGACAATGGTGGGCACCAGTGCCTGACCTGCCACGTTCAGGGCGGTGCGGCCCATATCCACGATCGGGTCAACAGCCAGGAGAAGTCCGACGCCGGCCAGCGGCAGTCCCAGCGTGGACAGCGTCAGGGTGAGCATCACGACGGCGCCGGTGGTTCCCGCGGTTGCCGCGGAGCCCAAGACGGAGACCAGAACAATCAGCAGGTACTGGCCCAGATCGAGCTCAATGCCGAAGAACTGTGCCACGAAGATGGCGGCGATGGCCGGGTAAATCGCGGCGCAGCCGTCCATTTTGGTGGTGGCGCCCAGCGGCACGGCGAAAGATGCGTAGGCGCGGGGTACGCCCAGGTTGCGTTCGGTGACGCGCTGAGTCAGGGGCAGGGTGCCGATCGAGGAGCGCGAAACGAAGCCCAGCTGAACTGCCGGCCAAACGCCGGAGAAGTACTGTTTGATCGACAGGCCATGAGCCCTGACCAGTACCGGGTAGACCACAAACATGACCAGAGCCAGGCCAACGTAGATGGCAATAGTGAACTTGAGCAAGGACCCCATGGTGGTCCAGCCGTAGCTGGCCACGGCGTTGCCGATCAAGCCCACGGTGCCGATCGGGGCTAGGCGGATGATCCACCACAGCACCTTCTGGATCACGGCGAGGGCTGAACCATTGAGCTTGAGGAAAGGCTCGGCGGCCTTGCCCACCTTGAGTGCGGCAATGCCCACAACAATGGCAATGACCAGGATCTGCAGCACGTTGAAGCTGACGCTTGTGGTCAGGGCGCCGGATTCAGCTGCCTTCGTGGAAGCGCTCAGGCCCAGGAAGTTGGAGGGGAACAAACCAATCAGGAAGGACCACCAGTCGCCGGACTTGCCGGTGTAGTCCGAAGGGGTTGCCGTGCCGGTGTCGGCGCCCGGCTTCAGCACCACACCCAGGACGATGCCGATGATCACGGCGATCAGGGAGGTGATGGCAAACCACAGCAGCGTGTTCCACGCCAAGCGGGCAGCGTTGGTGACCTGGCGGAGGTTGGCAATGGAGGACACAACCGCCGTGAAGATCAACGGGACAACAGCTGCCTTGAGGATTGAGACATAGCTGGAGCCGATGGTGCTCAGGGTGGTGACCAGGCCGTTGGGATCAGTCTTGGGGTCGCCGCCCAGCTGACGGGCAAGCAGCCCAAGTGCCAGACCGACAATCAGGGCGATGATGATTTGAACGCCGAAGGAGCCGGCCCATTTGGGCAGCTTTGACACTGGGGGAGCGGTTGCTGTGGAAGTCATTGCTCAAAGGTAAGTGCGGCACAATAGCACCAGGAAATTTGTGTTTCCTTTTATTACGCGCAAAATCTGGATTTATTACGCGCGCCCCCGGAACTGCGGGCCGCTAGTCCAGCAACGCAGCCTGCAACGTGTCAAGACCCACAGAGCCGAGGTTGAGTGCCTGTGTGTGGAAGTCCCGCAGGGAGAAGGCGTCCCCGTCGCGTGCTGCCCGGGCATCGCGGATGTCCTCCCACAGCCGCTGGCCGATTTTGTAGGACGGGGCCTGCCCCGGCCAACCCAGGTAGCGGTGGAATTCAAAGTCCAGCTGACCCTCCGAGATATCAAGGTTGGCGCGCAGGAACTCCAGCCCGGCCTCCGCTGTCCATACCCCGGACCCCCAACGGGCAGGGATGGGTAGCTCCAAATGCACGCCAATGTCGAAGACCACCCGAGCGGCGCGCATGCGCTGGCCATCGAGCATGCCCATCTTGTCGCCGGGGTCGCTCAAGTAGCCCAGATCGTCCATGAGCCGTTCTGCGTACAGGGCCCAGCCCTCGCCGTGGCCGGAAACCCAGCAGACGTTGCGGCGCCAGTTGTTTAGCAGCACCGACTGGTACGTGGCAGTTGCTACCTGCAGGTGGTGGCCTGGCACACCTTCGTGGTAGACGGTGGTTGTTTCGGCCCAGGTGGTGAAGGAGTCCTCACCCTCAGGGACGGACCACCACATGCGGCCCGGACGGGAGAAGTCATCCGAAGGGCCGGTGTAGTAGATGCCGCCATCCTGCGTGGGGGCAATGCGGCACTCCAAGGTGCGCATGATCTCCGGGATGTCGAACTGCGCGCCAGCCAGCTCGGCAACGGCCGTGTTGGAACGTTCCTGCATCCAGTTGAGCAATTCATCCGTACCTTGGAGTTGCCGGGCCGGATCGGCGTTGAGCAGGGCTTTGGCCTGTGCGATCGTGGCACCTGGCTGGATTGCCTGCGCCACGGCTTCCTGCTCGGCAATGATGCGGTCGAGTTCCGCCACGCCCCACGCATAGCTTTCGGCCAAGTCAATCTCGGAGCCCAGAAATTCTCTCGACGCCAAGGCATAGCGCTCCGCACCCACAGCATCCTTTACGGGAGCAGCGGGCAGGAGTTCCTCCCGTAGGAAAGAGGTGAGGAGCGCATATGCACCGCGGGCCAGCTCCGCATTCCTGGCCAGCGCCTCGGTGAGGGAGGCTGGGAGAGGGGTGCCGGCGTCGCCCGTTTCATGCGACGTGATGGGCGCATCCAAGGTGGCGTTGGCGGCCAATGAGGTGAAGAATCCGTTGCCGGCGGCGTGCCGCTCACACTGCTCGATCACCGCAGCGACTTGACGGCGGGCGGCGAGTAGACCACGCGCTGCGCCGGCCCGCAGTGAATCGATGTAGCCGTCAATCGCCGCGGGAACATTGGCCAGGCGGCCCGAAATGTGCTCCCAGTCCGTGACGGTGGCTGTTGGCATGAGGTCGAAAATGGCTCGAATGCCTTGGGCGGGCGAGGCGATGTTGTTCAACTCTGCGAGGGGCCAGCCCGTCGCGTGGAGTTCCAACTCAAGGCCCAATCGCTCACGCATGGCGTGCAGGGTGACGGTGTCCACGCTGTCCGCCGGTTCCAGTGCCGCGAGTTCCGCCAAGGCAGTGCGGGCGGCCTCTGCGAACGCTTCCAAACCGGTGGGGGAATGATCGCGATATTCCGTTTCCCGGCCCGGATGCCCCAACTCGGTGGCAAATCCGGGATCGAGCTCAAGCAGCCGTGCGGTGTAGCGGTTGGCGGCCGCATCGATGGCAGTGGTGAGGCGGGAGGCTGGGCGCGCGGGCAAAGTCATGCCCACGAGCCTACCTGCCCGCACCCGTCGCTGTCCCTACCTGCCCGCCGCCGGAATTAACGGACCGAGCGGCGCCAGGAACCCGTGCCTGGCTTGGGTGGCAAATTCAAGTTCACCCTCCTGGCCCAGTGCCGGGTGGGGGCCGCTTTGCCGTCACTATCCGCGCCCGCTTGCAGAGCAAGTACGACGGCGGTCACGGCAGCCAGCTCTTCGGCGGTGGGATTGCCGCGGGTTACGTTGAGCAACGGCGCGTTCTCGGGGCTGGCTGTGTCTGTGTACGTCACAGCGGGATGTTCCCGTGCTTCTTGGCGGGCAAGCTGGCGCGCTTATCGCGCAGGGCACGCAGACCCTTGATGAGCTGGATGCGGGTGTCGGACGGTGCGATGACGGCGTCCACGTAACCCAATTCAGCAGCCTGGTACGGGTTGAGAAGTTCATCTTCGTAGTCACGCACAATCTCGGCGCGGCGGGCCTCAACGTCGCCACCCTCGGCATCCACTGCCGCAAGATCGCGGCGGTACAGGATATTGACCGCGCCCTGGGCGCCCATGACGCCGATCTGGGCGGTGGGCCAGGCGAGGTTCAAATCAGCGCCGAGCTTCTTGGAGCCCATCACAATGTACGCTCCGCCGTAAGCCTTGCGGGTGATAACCGTCAGCTTCGGCACAGTTGCTTCGGCGTAGGCGTAGAGCAACTTGGCGCCGCGACGGATGATGCCCTGGAATTCCTGGTCCTTACCGGGGAGGAAGCCGGGGACATCCACCAAAGTGATGATGGGGATGTTGAAGGCATCGCAATTCCGAACAAAACGTGCAGCTTTTTCGGATGCGTTGATGTCCAAGGTGCCGGCAAACTGCATGGGCTGGTTGGCGACGATGCCCACCGTGTGGCCCTCGATACGGCCGTAGCCGATCATGACATTGGGAGCGTACAGGGCCTGCATCTCCAAGAAATGACCGTCGTCCAGGATCTGCTCGATGACGGCACGCATGTTGTACGGCTGGTTTGCCGAGTCAGGGATCAGAGTGTCCAAGGCGAGGTCGGCGTCGTCGAGTTCCAGCTCCTGCTCATGCTCGGTGACGGGCGCCTCGGCCAAGTTGTTGGAGGGCAGGAAGTCGAGCAGTTCGCGGACAAACTCAATGGCGTCTGCTTCATCCGTGGCCAAGTACGTGGAAGTTCCGGTGGTGGTGTTGTGCTGGCGGGCGCCACCCAGGGTTTCCATGTCCACGTCTTCACCCGTGACCGTCTTGATGACGTCCGGACCGGTGATGAACATGTGGCTGGTCTTGTCCACCATGACCACATAATCGGTCAGCGCGGGGGAGTAAGCGGCGCCGCCGGCGCACGGGCCCATGATGAGCGAGATCTGCGGAACTACGCCTGATGCGTGAACGTTGTTGCGGAAGATATCGGCAAACATGGCCAGGGAGGCCACACCTTCCTGGATGCGGGCGCCGCCGCCGTCGTTGATTCCGACGACGGGGCAACCGTTGCGCAGTGCAAATTCCTGGACTTTGACGATCTTTTCGCCGTTTACCTGGCTCAGCGAGCCACCGTAAACGCTGAAATCTTGGCTGTAGACGGCGACCAAGCGGCCATCTACCGTGCCGTAACCGGAGACCACCCCGTCTCCCAAAGGCTTCTTCTTCTCCATACCAAATGCTGTGGAGCGGTGCACGGCCAGTGCATCAAACTCCACGAAAGAATCCGGATCCACCAGCAGGTCGATGCGTTCGCGGGCCGTATTGCGTCCCTTCGCATGCTGCTTCTCAACGGCAGCCTCGCCAGAAGGTATCGCAGCCTGAGCCATCCGGTCACGGAAATCGGCAATCTTGCCTGCTGTTGTCGATAGATCGTGGCTCATTGACACTCCGGATCAATAGTGTGGATACTTGCAGCTCTTCATAGGAACCGCACAAAAGGGAAAACTCTACTGACAGTCTAATAACGATATGGACCCCTGCATGTGTAGGAACCCTACAAAGTCGTCCGAAAAGTATCTGGCGTTTGGCCCAGTTCTTACCGTTTAGCCTGGTTTGTCGTCACCGTGGTGTTTTGGAGACCGTGATGGAAGTTGTTGCGGAGTTTTGTTTGATTCGGGTCGACAGCCCACGGCGGTGCAGCAGGGAAAGGGGAGCTGGTTCAACCGGCTTCCCCGCCGTTGTGTTCATATAAATATTCTACTGGGGACCACTGACATCGAAGTTTCCTAGGACGGACTCTGGGTACAACAAACCACCTGCACCCCCTGTGGAGGAAACAACACAAGTGGACAACGCAATTTCGGCGGCTCAAATCTCTGTTCAAACGCCGGCTCCTATCCCGCCCCCACTCCGTTTCAAACCATTGCTGATTTCAAACCATTGCTGAACTGAGGTCCCGACCACAGTTTTGGCTTCGGCCCAGACCGGGACTCGGTTCTCACCCCAGAGGCGGATTCATCCGTTGCTAGGCCCGATAGGATTGGAACCATGAACGGCGCCGCAACAACCCCTGAGCAGAATGGTCAGAGTCGACCCCAGAAGCTGTCAGCAGCTCCGATCGATCCCGTTAATTTAGACGCTGCCCTATTAAGGACTGCGTTGATGCAGCCGCAAGGGGTATTTGCTCGCGTAGACGTGGTGGACTCCGCAGGTTCAACCAACATCGATCTGGCTGCCGGTGCTGCCGATACTGGACAATTCTTTCCGGACTTGAGCGTTTTGATTGCCGATGCCCAGCCTGCTGGCAAAGGTCGGTTGGGTAGAGCGTGGGAGGTTCCCGCCGGCGCTGCCATGATCTCCAGTATTCTTCTCTGGCCAGAAGAACAGTGCCTCACAAGCGGATCCGGCAAGGACTTTGCTCCCACGGGTTACGGGTGGCTTTCCATCCTTGCCGGAGTTGCTCTGTGCCAGTCGTTGCGCACACACACGGACGTCGATGCCACTTTGAAATGGCCCAACGACGTAGTGATCAAGGGCCGCAAACTGGCAGGAATCTTGGCCCAGGTGGTACCTGCAAGGTCAGCAACAGCCCCAGCCATCTCAACGATGGCGAGCTCGGGCACTGAGATGGGTCCCGGCGTCGTGGTTGGGGTCGGTGTCAATGTCAGCCTGCAAGAAACAGAGCTGCCCACGGACAGGGCTACCTCTTTATTGGTGGAGGGCGTGCCAGCGTCCGGGCTCGACAGAAACCAGTTGCTGCCCGAGTACTTAAACAACTTCGCCAAGCTGTATCAGGACTTTGCGGCGGCCGGTGGGGACGCGCACATGCCGCTGTCCGGCGGGGCGAGTGCTGTGGAGTTGGCCCGGGATCTCATGAGCACGTTGGGTCAGCAAGTGCGGGCTGAACTGCCCGGCGGGACCATGCTTTACGGCACAGCCGTGGATTTGAACAGTGACGGTAGTTTGCGGTTGCGTGATGCCCTCGGCCAGGAACATAATGTCAGCGCCGGTGATGTGCTGCACCTGCGCAGGACTGGCCCGGGCGGTGCTCTGGGCTATGCGTAAGTTTCTGCTGGAAAAGGAACAGGTGGAGATTCGCTGCCGGCCGCATTCCAGGATTCTGCTGTGGCCCATTTCGGTGGGACTGCTGGCCATCATGGTGGGCTCGGCTGCGCTGGCAAAACTACAACCCGACACATTTTATGAATGGGCTCCTGGCGCAAGTCAGTGGCGCGATGTCTTGGTGCTAAGCGTGGTGGCACTGGTGACTTTGGTGCTGTTGGCGTATCCAATCAGGCGAGTGTGGCGCTGGGCCGGGACCATCTACACCTTGACCAATCAGCGTCTGCTGGTGCGCAGGGGGTTAGTATCTAGACGTCTGCAAATTCTTGATCTGGCTCAGATTCATCAAATGCAGCCAGTGCAAAACTGGCGCCAACGCTTGGTGGGCTCCGGGGATTTGCAACTGTTTTTTCACTCGGACATACACTCTGACAAAGTAGTGACGGTGAATGAAATACCGTACTGGAGTGAGTTCAACCAAGATGCCCAACACTTCTGGGCCAAGGAGTTCCGGGCGTACATGCAGCAAACACTCCGGGAATCGGACTACGCTGGGGTCGTTGGGATGAGCGAAAAGGAGCTGCGCAAGCTTGGAAGAGACCACTGATCCACCCGAGCCGTTGTTGACGCCTGCCTCGCACAACCAAACCAAGGCATTGGAAACGCAACTTCTTGGTGGCGAACGGACCATGAAGCGCCGTGATGTCGCCGCAGGAGTAGGCGTTTCATTGCTGTCTGCACGCAAAATTTGGCGCGCCATGGGCTTTCCTAACCTGGGTGATGAAGACGTGGCCTTCACCGAACGGGACCAAGAGGCGCTGCAAATAGTAGTAACGATGGTCCGCGAAGGGCTTTTGACGGAGGAAACGGCAATTTCCGTTACCCGTTCCATCGGTCAGATGACGGATCGAATGGCCGTCTGGCAGATTGAGGCGTTGGTTGAAGACTTAGTGGTGGAGCACGGTGTCAGTGACGCCGAGGCCCGTCGCGCCGTAGTTTCCGAGCTTCCTAATCTGATCGCCCCTTTGGAAGAGCTGCTGGTGTATTCCTACCGTCGCCAGCTTAACGCCGGCATCCAGCGCCTCGCAGTGCGTGCTGAGCAGGGCTTGGCCGCCAGTGAATTAGGGCGCGACGGCGATGAGGACGACGCCCCGCTGCCCCTGGCCCGCGCCGTTGGCTTCGCTGATCTGGTCAGCTACACCTCCCTCTCACGCCGCATGAATGAGAAGACGCTAGCCCGCCTGGTGCAGCGCTTTGAAAACATCTGTGCCGAGATCATCAGCGTCGGCGGTGGCCGTCTGGTGAAAACCATTGGTGACGAAGTGCTGTTCAACTGCGAAACACCTGTGGCTGGCGCCCAGATTTCTCTGGCCCTTGCAGAAGCCATGGCCGCCGACGATTTCCTTCCGGAAGCCCGCGTCGCCATGGTGTGGGGCCGGGTGCTCTCCAGACTGGGCGATATTTATGGTCCAACCGTAAACCTGGCCGCCCGCCTGACCTCGCTCGCAGAACCAGGAACTGTACTGATTGACTCGGTCACGGCCTCGGCATTGACCGGCGATGATCGCTTTGTACTCACCCAGCTGCCGGTGGAGAACGTTCGCGGCTTCGGCGAAATTGCGCCGGTACTCCTGAGCCGGGGAACGGGCAAGGGCTTAGTAGTCGACTAAAACTGACACGTACGACGCCGGGTCCCGGCTGCCGCAGCAATTCGCGGCTACCAGCGGTAGGACTCGGCTGTGTGCCCGGCCGCGTTATGCGCGTTATGGTGGTCAGCCAGTTGCAGCAATGATTCAAAATCTGGATCGGCGTGGCCCTCTAGCAGCGTCTTTCTGAAGGCGGCGTAGAGAGCATGCCAGCGGGTCCGTTCGCCGCCGTCCAAGCCTGGTTGGAGCACCCCTGACCCCGGCTTGCAAAGCCTGACCCCGGCTTGCAAAGCCTGGCCCCGAAACACTGGATGGATTCGTCCAAAACAGTAGATCCGGAAAATTAAGCCATCATATGGATCAACCGGGTATTATGGCAGAGGCCTCCGTGTGCTAGCGGCCGGTCTGTCTAGTTGGTACCCGAACTTTGCAAGTTGGGGATAAGCAAAGGTTTTTCATGGCTCTGAGCGATCTGTTTTCTAGAACCGCCAGTAAAAAAAGATTCTTCACGGCTTCCATGGCTGCAGCTGCGGCGGCGGCAGTGATCACGGGCGCCATTGTGTACCCCGGCTTCACCACCGCCGATGTTGACCTGAACGACGGTAGCGTCTGGGTGACCAACCGTGCTGAGGGCTTGGTGGGTCACCTCAATGACCAGTCCAAGGTTCTTGATGGCGGCTTCGCAGCAACCACCACCACCTTCGACGTCATCCAAAACGGCAGCAACGTTTTCATGAGCGGCGACGGCGGCAGCATCCTGAGTTCGGTGAACGTGCCCATGATGGCCATGGCCGCGGAGGCTGCTCTGGGCGGCGGCAAACAGACCTCACTAGGTACCCGGATCATTTCCTTGACCGACTCCGGCGCCGGCAAGGTCTGGGCCATGGGCAACCAGGAAGTGTCCGGCTTCAGCGAGAAGACAACCATCCCGATTCTGAAAGAGCTGCGCAGCGCCATCTCCGTGACGGCACCGAACGACACCATTTTCACCGTGGATTCCGAAGCCGGTGAACTCATCACCACAACCATGGACGACGCCGGCAAGGTCGCCACCCAGGAGCGGGCCACAGTTGAGGGGCTGGCTGGGACCAAGGATGCCCAGGTCACAGTTGCTGGCGGATCACCCGTGGTGTTCTCGGCAGCTTCCGGAAAACTCTACTTGCCCGGCGGCAAGAGTGTCACCGTCCCCGATGCGCAGGGTGCGTTGCTGGCTCAGCCCACGGCTGAAGGTAACTTTGTAGCGTTGGAAACCGGAACTGCGCTGTTCACCCAGCCGCTGGATGGTTCCAGCGCCAAGGTTCTGCAATTGGGAACCAGCGGCAAGGCAGTGGCTCCTGTTATTCAAAACGGCTGCGTTCACGCAGCCTGGTCTGGCGCCAACAAGTACGCACTCTCCTGCAACGGCGCAGGGGAACTGATCGAGATTCCCAAGGCCTCCGCCAAATCAGAATTCGTTTTCCGCAAGAACCGCGATGTGGTGGTCCTGAACGACATCAACTCCGGCAATGTGTGGCTGGTCAACCAGAACATGCTGCTGGTCAACAACTGGGACGATCTGAAAACGGATCTGAAAAAGGCTGACAACGCCGACAAGGATTCCGCCGATCCCAACGTGGTCAGCACCTTGCCGGACCGCACCAAGCCCAACCGTCCACCTGTTGCTACCCCGGACAGCTTTGGCGTCCGGGCAGGGAAGACCACGATTTTGCCGGTCCTGTTCAATGACTCCGATCCGGACGGCGACGTGCTCACGGTGGAACCTCCCGCCGTCGAACCTGGTCTGGGCACTGTGGACTCCATCTACGACGGGACCGGGCTGCAGATCAACGTGGCCGTAGATAAAACTGGTGCTGGACCGTTCCAATATGACGTGAAGGATGGCCGCGGCGGCACAGCCAAGGGCAGCGTTGATGTGCGGGTGGTGCCGGAGAGCGAAAATTCTCCGCCCACAACCATGCGCAGCACCACCTTGGTCGTGGAGCAGGGCCAGACCATGAAACAAAACGTGCTGGCGGACTGGATCGACCCCGACGGTGACGACATCTTCTTGACCGGTGCTGTCTCTGACGATGAAAGTGCCGTCATCAAGACCACCCCCAACGGTGAGATGAGCTACACCGACGACGGTGAAACGGCCGGGATGAAAACCATGACGGTTTCCGTCTCCGATGGCCGCGAAACGACCGAGAAGCAGCTCAAGGTCAACGTCAAGTCGCCCGGCGGCGTGCCACCCGTGGCCAACGCCGACTTTATCCGTGCCGTAGCCGGACAGCCGGTCGTGCTGGCCCCGTTGAAAAATGACCAGGACCCGGCCGGCGGCACGCTCCGTCTCGCCAGTGTTTCCCGACCCGCCAACACCACCGTCTCCGGCATTGCCGACAACGGCACCGTGACCTTCATGTCCGAAACCGTGGGAGTGGTGTACCTGGAATATCAGGTAACCAACGGGCCCATGAGCGCCACCGGTTTGATTCGCGTCGATGTGGTGGAACCGGATTTGCAGGGCCTGCCCATCGCCGTGAAGGACCTGGTCATGCTGCCATCGGGTGGCTCCGCGCTGGTGGATGTGCTGGGCAATGACTCAGATCCGGCCGGTGGAGTCCTGGTGATTCAGTCGGTGGAACTGCCGGCGGGATCGCCCGTTTCGGCAACCATTGTTGAGCGCAGCATTATCAAGGTCACCGATCTGCGCGGACTCAAAGACAAGCTCGTCATCAAATACACCATCTCCAACGGAGTAGGTAGCGCCACAGGTGAGATTTCCCTGGTGCGGATCCCTGCCCCGGACAAGCTCATGCCGCCACGGGTGGAACCGGACACCGCAATTGTGCGGGTGGGGGACGTGGTCAGCATCCCGGTGTTAGCCAATGACACCGACCCGAACGGTGAAGTGCTCAAATCACCGGCCGTGGTGGAGAGCCCGGATACCGAATTCGGTAAGTTGTTTACCGACCAGAACCAGTTGCGCTTCATCGCCGGCCCCACACCCAAGACGGTGCAGGGGGTCTACAAGGTCGCCAACAGCACGGGCCAGTTCGACTCGGCACAGGTGACCATTACGATTGTGGCGGCAGATCCCGAACACAATCTTCCGCCGGCACCGAAGAACCTGACCGGCCGCGTCATTGCCGGGGACCAAGTGCGCATCCCCGTGCCGCTGAACGCGATTGATCCCGAGGGGGATTCTGTTGAGTTGGTGGGCATCGACAAGGGCCCCGCCCTGGGTACCGCCGAAACCGGCAACGGCTACATCTTCTACACGGCTGGCGGCAGCTCGGCCGGCACCGACACCTTCAGCTACCGGGTGCGTGACCGGCTCGGAGCCGAGGCTGTGGCGCGCGTTGACGTGGGTGTAGCACCGGTGCAGGCCGTGAACCATCCACCGGTGACCGAGGACGATTACATCACGATGCGTCCGGGGCGCAAGGTTTCCCTGGACGTCATGCTCAACGACTCCGACCCCGACGGCGGCAAGCTGGGCCTGGTCGAGGCCGGCTTCAAGGGGCCGGAGGAAATGCAGCCCTCGGTGACCGATAAGGGTAAGGTCCTGGTGACCTCACCCGCCGAGACTGGCATCGCGACCATGATGTACACCGTGGCAGATAAATTTGGCTCCACGGCCACCGGCAACATTCGCATGACGGTCACCCCGGATGCGCCCTTGAAGGCCCCCGTTGCCCGCGATGACCGAGTCACCGTTGCCCAGATGCTGGGTAAGAACACCGTCGATGTGCCGGTTCTTGAGAACGACGCCGATCCCGACGGTGTCACCGAAGATTTGAAGCTGAGCATTGAATCGGTCAACGGCATCAGCACGGAGACCGCGTCAGTGACCAGCAACGGTGCCGTGCGGATCGACCTAGGCCCGCTGGATCAGATGGTTCCTTACACTGTCACGGATCAGGACGGCCAGAAATCCACGGCAGTCATCTGGGTTCCGGGACTGGACAAGCAATACCCGGTGCTCAAGAGCAAAGAGATTATCCGCCTCACCGCCGGTGAGAGCGCCGTCATGGAGCTCTCCGACTACGTTCAGGTACGGGAGGGTCGGACCCCGCGGCTCACCGAAGCGTCGAAGATTTCACTCGTGGGCGCCAGTAGCGAGAACGTCATTGTAGGCGAAGGTGCCGGCGTCAACTATGCCGCAGACATCAAGTTCTACGGTCCCGGTTCCATCACCTTTGAGGTCACCGACGGCTCCGGCCCCGATGATCCCGAGGGTCTGAAGTCCACCCTGACGGTCATGACGTTGGTGGATCCGGCCGTGGCCGGGCCCAAGGAAGAAGAAAAGAAGAACACCCCACCCACTTTCACAGGGTCTTCCTTGGATGTGCCGCAGCAAGAAACCGTCACCCTCGACGTCGGGCCCATGGCTTTCGATATCGATCCAGGGGACAAGGAGAAATTCAGCTACGCACTGTCCGGTAACAAGCCTGGCAACTTTGACATTGACTTCTCCGGCACCGTGCTGACGGCAACCCAAAAGGACGGTACCCGAGTTGGCGAGCAGGCCACGGTGCAGCTCTCCGTCTCAGACGGAAGTAATGACCCGGTGACGGCAGCTGTGGTGCTGCGGGCGACGTCGTCGCCCTTGCCATTGCCCGTGGCGAACGAGGACACTGTCCTCGACGCCCACGCAGGGCGGGCTGAAGTCGTTGAGGTCCTGGGTAACGACGTCAACCCGTTCCCGGATACGCCGCTGCGTGTGGTGGAGACCATGGTGGAAAGTGGTAGCGCAGGTATTTCCGTCACGCACACAGACGGTGCCGTCACCGTCAACAGTGACGCCGAGTACAAGGGCACCGTGCTGGTGCGCTACACGGTGGAGGACAAGACCAAGGACGTGGCACGCCATGCCACGGGCCGCATTAAGATCACCGTCAAGGGCAAGCCGGATGCTCCCAGCAAACCGCAGGTGGTTGAGGAACTCGACGAGGCTGTGCTGCTGAAGTGGGATCCGCCAGCAGATAACGGTTCTCCCATCAGCAAGTACACGGTGTCTTGGGCTGGCGGCAGCCAAGACTGTGACACCAACACCTGCACCATTACCGATCTGACGAATGCTCAGAAGTACAGGTTCACGGTGACGGCCACTAACGCCGTGGCTACCTCGGCAGCGTCGGTGCAGTCGGTCGAAGCAACGCCGGACCGCAAGCCTGATGCGCCAGCAGCACCCACCACCACCTTTGGTGACAAGGCTGTGACGGTGGACTGGGTGACACCAGTGGGACCGTTCTCCGCCGTGACCAAGTTCAATGTGGAGATCTCCCCGGCACCTGCGGGGCAGAACTCCCAGCAGAGCGGGGTCACCGGGAACACCTTGACGTGGCCCGGCCTAGACAACGGTACCGAATACCAATTCCGGGTACAGGCCATCAACAACGCGCCCAACCCCTCGGACTGGGGTGCGTATTCGAAGTCAGTTGTGCCCGCTGGTGTGCCTGCTGCCCCGGCTGCTCCGACGGTGCAGGTGCTAGAGCGCGTTGGCTCGCAGAACCAGATCTCGGTGCAGTGGAATGAACCGTTCCTCAACGGCGCCGCCATTACCTCGTACACTCTGACCCAGTCCGGGGGCGGTGATGGGGTGAAGACGTACACACCCAAAACCAATAGCCAGACGGTCACCGTGGGCAACTCCACAGCGCCTTATACCTTCGCTGTGGTGGCCACGAACAAGGCCGGCAACAGTGCCTCCAGCGCTGCTTCCACACCGCAACGCGCGGTGGGCAAGGTGGCAACCATGGCGGCTCCGGGCATTGCCATCGCCAACCAAAACGCTGCCGGTGGCCGCGTCACGGTGAGCTATGCGGCGCTCAACACGGCACAACTCAATGGCTATGCGGCCAATGAGGTGACGTATTGCGTGGTGCTTTCCACTACCGGAGAGCAGTGTGGTGTGGCCTCGGGGGCGTCCCTGCCTTCACCCAACGGCGGCCCGGTCTTTGCCACCGTGTACGCCAAGGCTGCAGCGGGTTCCTTGTCTTCCAACGGTGACGCCTCACCGGCTTCGGGATCCGTCACCCCGTACGGCATACCGGGCTCCGCATCGGTGGGCGGCAGTAACGGCGCCCAAGGTTCGCACAATGTGAGCTATTCATGGGCATTCCCGGGTGGGGCTGTGGATGCTGCTGCGGTTGAGGTCAAGGTTGGCAGCGGTGGTTGGTCTACGAAGTCCGGCAATGGTAGCGATACCCACAACACCGGTGGTTACGACACATCGGTCAAGATTCAGGTTCGGGCCAGGAACTCTGTTGGAACTTACGGGCCGGTGGCTGAGCGGACCTTGACCAGCGGATCCAATCCGCCACCCACCAGCTGGACCGTCCGGGCATCACCTTGGCGCTCTTGCTTGGAAAAGACCACCGGCGGTGACCATTACACCAACAATGGCACTCCCGCATGTTCCTCACAGTGGCTCAATGCCAATGTGCCGGTGCAGGTGAACTGCTGGAAGTACTGGGGCAGCATGAATTCCGGTGACCCGTGGTACCACATCACCACCGGCGGCTACGGCAACTGGCCCTACGTGAAAGTTAACACCACGGACCGGACGAGCACATCGGGCATTCCCCGCTGCTAAGCTAGCCAGCCCGTTCCACCCGCAATAATTCACCAGCCGTGGGGAGTACTCCTGAGAGGGGAGTACTCCCCATTGCCGTTGTGGGTCCCATAGCAGATGCTAAAGATGGCGAATGGTGCCATGGAGACCCGCAGGGGCTCACCCCACGGGTTAGTCCATTCGGCGTATGATAATTTGGTGCGTCACTTGCCCGGGCGGCTGGCTCACCTTTTTGGCACCGCAAAAAGTCCCGCTAGCAGTTAATCTTTTGGAGTTTGGCACATGGCATTGCAGTCGATTACGGGCCGTACATTGCGTAAGAAGGATGTCCTGGGGATCTCCGGAACGCTCGTGGTGGCCGCATCTTTGGTGACCGGTGCCATTGTCTACCCCGGCTTCACCACAGCGGATGTGGACCTCAACGACGGCAGCGTTTGGGTTACCAACCGCGCGGACGGCCTAGTAGGCCACCTCAATGACCAATCCAAGGTCCTCGACGGCGGTTTCGCCGCCACTTCCACCACCTTTGACGTGGTGCAGAACGCTGGCAATGTTTTCATGAGCGGCGACGGCGGCAGCCTCCTGAATCCGGTCAACATCCCCATGATGGCCATGGCCTCGGAAACAAATATCGGTGGCGGAAAGCAGACCTCACAAGGCACCAACATTGTCTCGCTGACCGATGCCGGAACTGGCAAGGTCTGGGCCATGAGCAA
The DNA here is from genome assembly GCF_040686795.1 of Specibacter sp. NPDC078709. Lineage (NCBI taxonomy): Bacteria > Bacillati > Actinomycetota > Actinomycetes > Micrococcales > Micrococcaceae > Specibacter > Specibacter sp. NPDC078709. Next base: position 260,120 of record NZ_JBFBLU010000001.1, on the reverse strand, counting down.
CCAGGAAGTGCCCGGCTTCAGCGATAAGACCACTGTCCCGATCCTTTCTGGTGTGCACAATGCGGTCTCCGTCACGGCACCCAATGACACCATTTTCACCGTTGATGCGCAGACCGGTGAACTCATCACCACAACCCTGAACACCCTGGGTAAGGTAGCCACCCAGGACCGTAGCAAGATTGATGGGCTGTCCAACACCTCCGATGTTCAGCTCACTGTTGCCGGCGGCAAGCCTGTTGCCTTTTCCGCTGAAAGAGGCACCTTATTCCTGCCCGATGGCAAGAAGGTAGCGATCCCGGATGCCAAGGGCGCGCTACTGGCACAGCCCACGGATGAGGGTAAGTTTGTGGCGCTGGAAACCGGAACTGCTTTGTACACCGCGCCGTTAGACGGATCGGACGCGAAGGTTCTGCAACTGGGGACTACCGGCAAAGCCGTAGCGCCAGTCATCCAGAACGGCTGTGTTCACGCCGCCTGGTCAGGGGCCAATAAGTACGTGCTCGCCTGCAATGGTGCAGGGGATCTGGTGGACATTCCCAAGGCCGCTGCCAACTCCGAATTCGTGTTCCGCAAGAACCGCGATGTGGTGGTCCTGAACGATATCAACTCCGGCAATGTGTGGCTGGTCAATCAGAACATGCTGCTCGTGAACAACTGGGACGATCTGAAAACGGATCTGAAAAAGGCCGACAACGCCGAAAAGGAATCCGCTGATCCCAACGTGGTCAGCACCCTGCCTGACCGGACCAAGCCCAACCGGAATCCGGAAGCTGCCCCGGATAGCTTTGGTGTCCGCGCAGGTAAGACCACCATTTTGCCGGTTTTGTTCAATGACTCCGATCCCGATGGCGACGTGCTCACGGTGTCTCCTCCCGGGGTCGACCCTGTCTTGGGGACGGTGCAATCCATCTATGGCGGCACCGGGCTGCAGATTAATGTGCCAGCGGAAAAGTCGGGCGCGGGGCCCTTCAGCTACACGGTCAACGATGGCCGCGGCGGAACGGCCAAGGGCGATGTGAATGTGCGGATTGTGCCGCCGAGCGAAAACTCTGCGCCCAAGCCCATGCGTGATTCGCCGATGGTGGTGGAGCTGGGCCAGACCATGAGCCAGAACGTGCTCACCGAGTGGATCGACCCCGACGGTGACGATATCTTCCTGACGGGCGCCGTTTCTGACGATGAAAGCGCCGTCATCAAGACCAGCCCCGACGGCGAGCTCAAATACACCGACGACGGCGAAGAAGCTGGCACCAAGACCATGACCGTCACGGTCTCTGACGGTGTTGACAGCACCGAGAAGAAGATCAAGGTCAACGTCAAAACCGGTGGCTCGGTGCCGCCGGTAGCCAACGCAGACTTCTTCCGTGCCGTGGTGGATCAGCCCATTGTGCTGGCTCCACTGCGCAATGACCAGGATCCTTCCGGAGGGACACTGCGCCTGGCCAGTGTCTCCAAGGCGCCGAACGCCACGATCTCGCGCATTGCTGACAACGGCACAGTCACCTTCACTGCCAGCACCCCCGGCGAAATGTACCTGGAATACCAAGTCACTAACGGGCCCATGAGCGCCACCGGCCTTATTCGCGTGGACGTGGTTCCCGAGAACACCGCGGGGCTCCCGGTCGCTGTGAAGGACTTGGCCATGCTGCCAGCCGGCGGCTCGGTCCTGGTGGATGTTTTGGGCAATGATATGGATCCGGCCGGGGGAGTGCTGGTCATCCAATCCGTGGATGTTCCCGGCGGCGCACCTGTCTCGGCCACCATCATTGAACGCAACGTCATCAAGCTCAGTGATGTGCGCGGACTCGTTGGCTCCATGAGTATCAAATACACCATCTCCAACGGCGAAGGCAGCGCCGTGGGCGAGATTTCCATCATCCGCATTCCGGCGGCCGATAAGATCCTGCCTCCACGCGTGGAACCCGATACGGCAGTGGTGCGCGTAGGCGACATTGTCAGCATCCCCGTCTTGGCCAATGACACTGACCCCAACGGCGAGGTGCTGAAGTCCCCGGTTGTTGTAGAAACAGTCGATGCTAAGGCTGGCAAGCTGTTCACCGATCAGAATCAGCTGCGCTTCATTGCCGGGCAGACCCCCGGGAAATTCACCGGCGTGTACAAGGTGGCCAATAGTTCAGGCCAGTTCGATTCAGCTCAGGTTGCCATCACCGTCGTGGCCGCCGATCCCGAACACAACCTGCCCCCGGCTCCCAAGAACCTGACCGGGCGCGTCATCGCAGGCGATGAGGTCAAGATCCCGGTGACCCTCAACGGCATTGACCCCGACGGCGACTCCGTGGAACTGGTCGGCATCGACAAAGCACCCATGCTCGGCACGGCAGAAACCGGCAATGGTTACATTTTCTACACGGCTGGCGGCAACTCGGCCGGCACCGACACCTTCAGTTACCGTGTCCGCGACCGGCTCGGAGCCGAGGCCATTGCCCGCGTGGATGTGGGTGTTGCCCCGGTGCTGAACATGAATCACCCACCGGCCACCGAAGACGATTACATTACGATGCGTCCGGGGCGTAAGGTCTCCCTGGATGTCATGCTCAACGATTCCGATCCTGACGGCGGCCAGCTGGGTCTGGTCAAGGACGGCTTCAAGGGGCCAGAAGAAATGCTGCCCACCGTCACGGACAAGGGCAAAGTCCTGGTGACCTCGCCGCTGGAACCGGGCATTGCCACCATGATGTACACCGTGGCAGATAAGTTTGGTGCCAAAGCCACCGGCAACATCCGGATGACGGTCACCCCGGAAGCGCCCCTCAAGGCGCCTATCGCCCGTGATGACCGGGTCAGCGTCAAGCAGATGTTGGGCAAGAACACAGTAGACGTACCGGTGCTGGAGAACGATGCAGACCCCGACGGTGTGACCGAGGAACTCAAGGTTGCTGTCGAAGCGGCTCCCGGTGCCGCCGCCGGCGATACCTCCATCACGTCCGAAGGCGCGGTGCGTGTTGTTCTGAGCGCTGAGGATCAAATGATCCCGTACACCGTGACGGACCAAGACGGACTCAGTGCTACGGCGGTGATCTGGGTTCCGGGCCTGAACAAGCAGTACCCCGTGCTCAAAAGCCATGATGTCATCCGCCTGACCGCCGGTGAGAGCGCCGTCATGAAGCTCTCCGACTACGTCGAGGTGCGCGAAGGCCGCAAGCCGCGCCTGACCGAAGCCTCCAAGATCTCCCTTCTGGGCGCCCCTAACGACGATGTCATTGTCGGTGATGGTGCAGCCATTAACTACGCTGCCGACATCGCCTTCTATGGCCCCGGTTCCATCACCTTTGAGGTGACCGACGGCTCCGGCCCGGATGATCCTGAAGGTCTCAAATCGACCCTGACGGTCATGACTTTGGTGGACCCTGCCCCGGTCAAGGAGCCCGAGGCCAAGGACGAGCCCAAGAAGGGCGATCCGAAGAAGGAAGACCCCAAGGAAGAAGAAAAGAAGGAAGAGGAGAAGAAAAACACTCCGCCAACCTTCACCGGTTCCATGCTGGATGTTCCGCAGCAAGAAACCGTAACCCTCGACGTCGGGCCCCTCGCCTTTGACATTGATCCGGGCGATAAGGACAAGTTCAAGTACGCCATGGTGGGCGGTGCTCCTGCAGGGTTCAAGGTGAAAATCGATGGCACCGTGCTGACCGTTTCACTTGAGAGCAACACCAAAGTGGGTGTCACGGGCACCATCAAGGTGCAGGTGGAGGACGGCAGCAACGATCCCGTTCCGGCCGACGTGCTCCTGAAGGCCGTTTCTTCCTCCGAGCCGCTGGCCGTGGCCAATGAGGATATTGTCCTCGACGCCCATGCTGGCCGTGAGGAAGTGGTCAAGGTTCTGGAAAATGATGTCAATCCCTTCCCTGACACGCCCCTGAAGGTGGTGGGAACCTCGGTGGAAACCAGCAGCGAGGGCATCACCGTGACGAACAAGGATGATTCGGTGGCCGTCAAAACCGCCGACGATTACAAGGGCACGGTGATAGTTCGTTACATCATCGAGGACAAGACCAAGAATGAGGACCGGCACGCCAACGGTCGCATCAAGATCACCGTCAAGGGCCGGCCGGATTCCCCGACCAAGCCCCAGGTGGTCGAGGAGAAGGACTCGGCCGTGGTGCTGACGTGGGATCCGCCAGCTGACAATGGCGAACCCATCACCAAGTACACGGTTGAGTGGACTGGCGGCAGCCAGGACTGTGAAACCAACACCTGTACCATCACGGATTTGACCAACACCAAGGAATACAAGTTCAAGGTCACTGCCACGAACGACGTCGGCACCTCGCCGCCGTCGCCAGCCTCCGTGGGTGCCACCCCGGACCGCATGCCGGACGCACCGCTGGCTCCGACCACTGTGTTTGGTGACAAGTCGGTTCAGGTTCGCTGGGTGACCCCGGTGGGCGACTACTCCGCGGTGACCAAGTTCAATGTGGAGATCTCTCCGGCACCTGCCGGGCAGAATGGTCAGCGGGCGGCGGTCACGGGCAATTCCTTGACGTGGAGCGGGCTGAGCAATGGGACCGAATACCAGTTCCGGGTGCAGGCCATCAATAAGGCGCCAAACCCGTCCGAATGGGGCAAGTATTCGGCGTCGGTGGTGCCCGCAGGTATTCCGAACGTGCCTGGTGCCCCTACTGTTCAGACGCAACGAGCCGTGGGTACCAACAGCCAGGTCAGTGTTTCCTGGGCCCGGCCGTTCATCAACGGTGACCCCATTTCCGAGTACCAGGTTGAACGCTCCGGTGGTGGGCAGCCTGCTACCACGCAGACCGTCACAGGCTTGAGTGCCACCTTCTCGGTGAGCACCTCCACGGTGGGGTATCAGTACCGGGTGCGCGCCACCAACAAGGCAGGCACCACTGCTTGGGGTGCCTTGTCGGCGCCGCAACGGGCCCTGGGTAAGATCACTGGCGTGCCGGCAGCACCCACCATTGCCTTGGTGGGTACCAACGGAGCCGGCGGGCAGGTCAAAGTCAGCTACGCTGCACTCGCACAAAGTCAGCTCAACGGCTACGCCACGAGCGAGGTTCAATACTGTGTGAAGCTAACCCCTGGCGGGCTCAGCTGCGGGGTCCCTTCGGGCGTCGTGTTGAACTCCCCGAACGGTACCAATGTGTACGCCAATGTGTACGCACAGCCAACCGCCAATGCTGGGGACAGGAGCGATACCTCGGCGGCATCGGCAACGGTTAAGCCTTATGGGGTTCCGGGGCAGCCCGGCGTGAGTGGATCCACTGCTCCGGCCCAGCAAAAGACCGTGAGCTGGAGCTGGAGCGCACCCGGGAACAACGGCAGTGGCATCGCCCGCTACGAGATCAGCCTTAATGGGGCAGCCTGGACCTCGAATGGAACAACCAGGAGCTACTCCACCGGAACGTCCGGCTTCAGCCAGTCCCACACCCTCAATGTCCGGGCCTGTAACGCCGGTGGTTGTGGCGCCGCGTCAGGTAACGTCACCTCCAAATCGGGAACGGCCCCGCCGCCCCCGCCGCCGCCCGTGACGGAATGGAGCATGACGCACAGCATCGGCTACCGGACCTGCATGGATGCCTTGGGAAGCACTAACTGGCAGGGTGGATCGTGCTCGGGTGGGCACTGGCTGAACCCGGGAAATACCATCGTGAGCAATTGTTATGTATGGCGCTCCGGTTCCATGCCCGGCAACTGGTTCCGTCAGCAAAGCGGACCCAACGGTGCCAACAACGGCCTGTTTGCCCGCTGGGACGCCTTCAGCGGCGACTCCGGCTGGAAGCCCAGCGCTTCGATGCCTGCATGCGCGCAGGGACCGGGTCAGTGGTAGGCCGCAGTTGCTACGACCACTGGAACCTGATCCCAAAGGGACCCAATTCAACGGGCGAATAGCCGCACAAGCTGCCACCGGCGTCGAAAGTTAGCGATTTTCTGCCCCTAATGGCTAGTAACACCAACTAGTGGATAAACTAATGCAGGTTTTGCTGCAAACGATGCACGAACATAAACAATCGAAAGAGGATGAACTATGTCCATGACGCCCGAACAGGCCACGTGGTTTGCAGGAACATTTGAGAAGTTGGTGGCCAACGTTGGACAGGCGATCTTGGGCAAGTCACAGGTGATCAGTCTGACCCTGGCAGCCATGCTTGCCGAGGGTCACGTGTTGTTTGAGGATGCTCCGGGCACGGGCAAGACCATGCTGGCCAGGGCGTTGTCGGCCACGGTGAAGGGCACCAATAGCCGTATCCAGTTCACCCCTGACCTACTGCCCTCGGACGTCACCGGTGTCATGATTTACGACCAGAAGACGCAGGCCTTCGAATTCCACAAGGGCCCCATCTTCGCCACCATTGTGCTGGCCGATGAAATCAACCGTGCCTCCCCGAAGACGCAGTCGGCGTTGCTGGAAGTCATGGAAGAATCCCGCGTGACCATGGACGGCACCACCTATGAAACGGGCCGCCCGTTCATGGTGTTGGCTACCCAGAACCCCATTGAGCAGGCCGGAACCTACCGCCTCCCCGAAGCCCAGTTGGACCGCTTCCTGGTCAAGACCAGCATCGGCTACCCGGACCACGCCTCCACCGTACAGTTGCTGGCCGGCTCCAGCCAGCGCGACCGCACCACCTCCTTGCAGGCCATCATCACCCCGCAGGCTGTTTCGGAGATGGCCGATCTGGCCGCCACCACGCACGCCGACGCGGCCGTGCTGGAATACATTTCCCGCCTGTGTGAAGAAACCCGCAACGCCCCGGAAACCCGCTTGGGTGTTTCGGTGCGTGGCGCCATCGCCATGGTTCGCATTGCCAAGGTTTGGGCCGCTGCCAAGGGCCGCAACTACGTGCTGCCGGACGATGTCAAGGAATTGGCGCCGTACGTGTGGACGCACCGTTTTGTCATGGACCCGGAAGCTGAATTCGCCGGCGCCACCGCTGAAGCCGTGCTGAGCCGCGTCATGGCCGAAGTTGCCGCACCGCAGCAGCGCAGTTCACTCTAAATAATTGCCCGGCTTGCGTCCGCCGCTATCGCTATTGCGCGGGCTGCAACACCGTTACAACGTGGCTACAGCTACAACACCGTCATCCGAAGGTAAATCATGAGCATCAAATCCAGCGCAGGGAAGGTGAGGGACTTCCTCTCACGTCCCTTCCATCGCGGCGGAACCCCCACCCGTCTACACCCTGCCTCGCTCACTCGCGAGGCAGGGAAAGTGGCCACCATCTATGTGGGTCCCGTGTGGTCCAAGGTAGCCAGCTGGACCAAGCGCTGGATCGCCCCGGCCGTGGCTACCATCAGCACTTTGGGCTGGATAGTGCTGAGCGCCGCGGTGCTCTTGTGGATCCTCGGTGTCAGTTTTGGTTGGCAAGAGGCCAAGGTGGCAGCCCTGCTGGCGCTCTTGTTGATGTTGATTGCCATCGCGTTTGTGCTGGGCAAAGCCATGTACGCGGTCAAACTGGACTTGGCCCGCACGCGGGTTGCCGTGGGCGATAACGCCGTGGGCAGCATTGCCGTGGCGAACACGTCTCCGCGCAGCGTCCTGCCAGCCGCCCTGGAACTGCCGGTTGGCCAGGCCACGGCACTGTTCCACCTGCCACGGATGAAGCCCAACGAGATCCACGAGGACCTCTTCACCATCCCCACCACGCGCCGAGCGGTCATCACGGTGGGCCCGGTCCGCTCGGTGAGCGCCGATCCGCTGCACCTGCTGCGCCGCCAAATGCTGTGGACGGATCCCACGGATTTGTATGTGCACCCCCGCACCACCGCACTTGATGGTCCGGCCGCCGGATTCCTGCGCGACCTCGAGGGCCTGACCACCCGCGATTTGTCCAGCTCCGACATTGCCTTTCACGCTCTCCGTGACTATGTCCCGGGCGATGATCGCCGGCACATCCACTGGAAGACCACGGCCCGCACCGGCAAGCTCATGGTGCGTCAATTCGAGGAAACCCGCCGATCACACATGGCTGTGGCCCTCTCCGTCAACTCGGATGAATACGAGTACGACGACGATTTCGAGTTGGCGATCTCCGCGACAGCATCGCTGGGCCGCCAAGCCATTCAGGAAAGTCGTGAGCTGAGCATCATCACCCAGCGCGGGCCCATCCGCTGTGAAACCGGCCGGAACATGCTCGATGAGATGACTAAGCTGGAGTCCTATAACCGTCGGGGCAGCTCGGTGGATCTAGCCCGGACTCTCTCGGACTTGGTACCCAACGCCTCCGTGGTGTTCTTTGTTGTTGGTTCCAAAGTGACGCCTGCACAACTGCGCAGCGCAGCCGCCTCGGTGCCGCCGGGCGTACGCGCCTTCGCGATCCGCTGTTTCACAGGGGCCCAACCGGCCCGTGCAAATATTGCCGACCTGACTGTCCTGACGCTGGGTGAACTCAGCGATCTGGCAGCAGTTTTGAGAAAGGCCGTCGCGTGAACGCCCGCCGGAGTGCGGCAGCAGCGCCGCAACAAGAACCCGCCGCTGGACAGGATGCTGCCAGCACCCGTGCCGGACGCCGCGCCCAGCGTCAGGCCCAGAGCAATCAGAGCCAGAGCAATCAGAGCCAGAGTAGTCAGAGCCAGAGTCGACGGCAGGGTGGAGCGGCGCGGCCAGCTGCGCAGCACCAGTTGTCGGCGTTTGCCGGGGGCCGGCTGTGGTGGCATTTTGTGATCGACGGTGCTGTGCTGGCCATTGTGCTGGGAATCTCCGTCCTGGGTTTCGGCCCCACTTTTGGTCACGACCCGCAGTATTTGGTGGCTGGGTTCGGTGCCATTGTGCTGGGTCTGGGCGTTGCAGCACTGGGGGCGCATTGGCGTCTGGGCCTGATCTCCATGGTGGGTGTGGCCTTCTTGGTCTACATGCTCTTTGGCAGTGCCTTGGCCGCACCGCATGAAGCGTTCCTGGGTTTCCTGCCCAGCTTTGATTCATTGCGCGGGTTGTTGCTGGGCATCATGCTGTCCTGGAAGCAACTGCTCACCTTGGCGCCGCCCGTTGGTACCAGCGTTGATGTCATGGTGGTTCCGTACCTGTCCGCCTTTGTGGCGGCAGTGGTGGCCGGAACCTTGGCATGGCGGCTGCGTCAGGCACACTGGGCCCTGATCCCGGTGGTAGCCCTCTTCGTCACCGCCATCCTCTTTGGTACTGCCGAAGTATTCCTTCCCGTACTGCGCGGTTCCCTGCTAACCGTCGGTGGCATTGCCTGGCTGGCTTACCGTCACGAACTTTTGCGCCGAGAAATGGCCGGTTCCATTTCCGCAAACCAGCAGGTGCAGGATACGGCAGGTGCCCGCACGGCGTTGCTGCGCCGCATCGGCATGGCGGCCGGTGTCATCCTGGTGGCGAGTGCCGTAACCATGGCCGCTGCCCCGGCACTGACACAATCCAACGATCGCGATGTGCTGCGTGACACCGTCATCCCGCCGCCGGATTTGCACGCTCTGCCCTCGCCGCTGACCAAGTTCCGTGACTACGTCAAGAACCAAAAAGATACCGTGCTGTTCACCGTTGACGGGCTCCCCAAAAATGGCCGCGTTCGTATTGCAGCCATGGACAACTACGACGGCGTGGTGTTCAATGTGGACCCCAATAGCTCCGCATCCTTTGCCCCGATTGGTGACCCGAAGGCGCTGAATCAGGGCACGGAAGGTGACGGAGCCGCCGTCGAACTTGCCATTGATGGTTACGAAGGCGTCTGGATTCCCAACGTGGCCGTGGCTGGCAGCCTCAATTACCAGAGTGCTCAGGGTGGGACACCCACGCTCTACCTGAACAAGGAGTCCGGCACCGCACTGAAGCTAGATGGTGTGGGTCAGGGCGATTCGTACTCCATGGATGTTGCGTTCCCGCAGGTCGATGGCAATAAGTTGGCCGCCTCTGACTTTGGCCGATTGAATCTGCCCAAACTTGAGAATGTGCCGCAGGTGGTGGGTACCAAGGCCAACGAAATTGTTGGCGAGGCGGACACGCCGCTGAAAAAGGTGCAGGCGCTCGAAGGTGCCCTGCAACGTGAGGGTAAGTTCAGCAACGGCCTGGACGGTCAGACGCCGTCCAACTCCGGCCACAGCGCGGCGCGCATCACCAAGCTGCTCAGCGGCAAGGAGATGGTGGGCGACGACGAACAATACGCCACAGCCATGGTGCTCATGGCACGCCATCTGGGCATTCCAGCGCGCGTGGTCATGGGCTTCTATCTGGATGAAAAGGACAGCAATAACGGAGCTGACAGCATCAAGGTGATGGGCTCCGACGTCCACGCTTGGGTCGAGGTCAACTTCTCCGGGCTCGGTTGGGTGACGTTTAACCCGACGCCGGATAAGGACAATGTGCCCAACCCGCCGGAGCCGCAGAACGCTTCCAAGCCCAAGCCGCAGGTACTCCAGCCGCCGCCCCCGCCGCAGGAGCCGGCCGATCTTCCGCCGGACAGTGCACCGGACGCCTTAGATACTGATCCGAAGAAGGACAAAGAAGCCGGAATTTGGGGCACCATCTTGTTGATCGTTGGGGTGGCTGCCATTCCGATCCTCATTATTGCCTTGCCGCTGATCTTGATTGTGGTGCTGAAAACACGGCGCCGGAAGAAGCGGCTAACAACCGGTCTACCCACGGATAGGGTCGGCGGTGGTTGGCAGGAAGTCATGAGCCTGGCCACTGATTTAGGTGCCGGAATCAATAGCACCGGAACCCGCCGGGAAACTGCCGTCTCGCTGTACAGCGCCTTCCCGGCAACGCAGGGCACCACGGCGTTGCTGGCTGAACGCGCCGACGCCGCCATCTTCGGACCGGGCCAGCCCAGCGAAGAAGAAGTCGCCACATACTGGCAACATGTGGATCATTCCGTGCAAGGGATGAGTGGGTCGGTAGGATTCTGGAAACGGCAACGAGCAAAATTCTCACCACGTTCATTGCTGGCCGATGCAAAGGCTCGAGCCCAAAGCCGAGCGTTTAGCAAGGAACTGAGCAAGGCAGAAGCACAGAATAAGGAACAGGAACGCAGCCTCATGGCCAGCGATTCTGACGATGGTCAAGGCGGAGCAGGCATGCGCTCCAAACTGACGAAGTTGATGAAGAAATCCTAAGAAGGGTACTTAAGGAAATGGCGCAACAAATGGCGGAACCCTGCCGGAATTGTGGTGCACCCCTTTCGCAGGGAGCAGCATTTTGCACGATCTGCGGCGGTACGGTGTCCAACCGGGCCGCCTCCCCGGCGCCATCTTCGGTTCCCTTGGGCAGCACCGGCTTCTCCGGCGGGCCTGGCCTTTCCAGCGGGGCCGGTGGAGCTGGCCAGCCGCAGTATCAGGGCCAGCAGCAAGCGCAGCAGAACCCAGCGCAGCAGTACCAAGGGGGGTACCAAGCGCAGGGCCTGCCGGGCATCATCAACGTCGACCCGTCGATGGGTGGACCGTTGCTTCCCCCCGTTCAGGTGGGGGATGATCCGCGCGGAGCGGCCGCAAGGGCACTGTCCAACGCCGGTGCTGGCCGCCGTCTGGCCGCCAAGATCATTGACGGTGTTCCGCCTGGAATCTTGTTGGGCGCAGCCTCCGGTATTGGAGCAGCCTTGGTCTCCACGACGCCTGTTGACGGTGGTACCCAGCTGAACCTGACATGGTTGTTGGTCCTGCTGGGTGTTGGGTCGTTGCTGTCACTTGCCTATGTTGTGTGGCAGTGGTTGTGGGAGGCCAAGTCGGGTAAGACTCTGGGTAACCTCATGCTCGGTATTCGCACCACCAATATGGACGGCCACCCGGCCGGGCTGCTGGCGATTTTCTTGCGCTCCTTGATGGTCAGTCTGAGCAGTGTGGTGCCCACAGTTGGCCCGATCCTGATGTTGATCTCCAATACGTGGGACAAGAATGGTAAGCGTCAGGGTTGGCACGACAAGGTAGCCCACACCTTGGTGTTCAACGTCAAGAATGGTCGCAATCCGCTGGAAACCGGTGGCATTGCCGAACGGGAGAAGTTCACCCCGGCTGAGGTATCCACCATTTCTCCGGTGCATTCGCCGATGGCCCGCACCGTTAACAAGCCTGGGGCAGGAGCCGGTGTTTCTGCGGCCGCTGCGCCTTCCACAACACCGGGATACGGACAAGGTTCTGCCCAGGGTTCGCAACAGGGCTCGCCCGTCGCATTCACCGGATCGTTCCCGGGCGCCGAGGCCTCTTCCGCAGCGCCTGCCCCTGCACCGGCAGTCAAGGGTGGACGACGCAAGAAGAAGGGAGCCGCACCCGATCCCTTCGCGCCTCCCGCCATCGCCTTCCAGAACCAGCCGAACCAGCAGGCTCCTGCCATCCAGTTCCAAAGCCAACAGCAGGGCCAACAGGGGCAGCAATTCCAGAATCAGCAGCAGTTCCAGCAGTTCCAGCAGAATCAGCAGGGCAATCCCTTTGCGCCTCCTGCCTCTGCGCCTGCCTCGGATCTTCCGGTGGCTTCGGGACCCATCACCAATGTCCCAGGAATCACTCGACCGCCGGTTGCTTCTCAAAGCAACCAGCAGTTCGGGCAGGCTCAGGGCTCGCAGCAACAGAACTTCGCTCAGGCACCTCAGACAACGCAAGAATTCGGGCAGGCCCCGCAGGCCCACCAGGCCCCGCAGGCGCACCAGACCCCGCAGGCTCCGGCTGCGCACGCCGACGACGAGGCGGGGGAGACCCGAGCCCGGCCACACAGTTCCAGGACTGCCCTTCGGTTGAGTTTTGATGATGGGCGCACCGAGGATTTGGCAGCTACGGCGCTGATTGGCCGTAACCCCGCCGGTTACGATGGTGAGATGATTTCGCGTCTGATCTCCGTCCAAGACTCCACCCGATCGGTGTCCAAGACTCACCTCCACCTCCGTGCTGCGGCCGAAGGCCTGTGGGTTACCGACCGTAATTCCACCAACGGTAGTGCCATCTCAACCCCCAATGGGGCCAAGAGCCCGCTGGTGGGTGGCTCCCCAGCCTTGGCTGAACCCGGATCGCGGGTGCATTTCGGCGACAGGTCTTTTTTGGTGGAGAAAGCATGAGTTCTTCGGATGGACATGAGAACGAGACCAAGTCCGGGGTCCGTTTAGGTTTTGGTTTTGGCACGGACCGCGGACTGCGCCGGGAACTCAACGAGGATTCCTTTCTGGCCGCCGATCCGCTCTTTACCGTCGCCGACGGTATGGGAGGGCATGAAGCCGGCGAGGTCGCCAGCCGTGAGTGCATTGAGGTACTCAGCAACCAGCGATTGCTAAGCGCGGGCTCCCGGGAGGCAACGGCGTCGGACTTGCAACAGGCACTGCGCCAAGCCGATGCCAGGATCAGGGAGCTGACCAACGCCCGGGCCGGCACTACTGTCAGTGGAGTGGTGCTGGTGGAAGAACGTACCGTGCCGTACTGGCTGGTGTTCAACGTGGGCGATTCCCGCACATACCGTCTGAGCCAAGGCGTCTTTTCGCAGATCAGTGTGGACCATTCTGAAGTTCAGGAAATGGTCGACGGCGGGCTGATCACGGCCGAGGAGGCCCTGGTACACCCGCGCCGGCACGTGGTGACGCGCGCCCTGGGCACCGGATCGGACACCGAAGCTGACTTCTGGCTGGTCCCTGTCGAAGAAGGTGACCGGATTTTAGTGTGCTCCGATGGCCTCTCGGGAGAGCTGGGAGACGAGCAGATCCACCGCGTCCTGAGCACGCTGCGCCATCCGCAGGACGCCGTGGATTCGCTCATTCAGGCGGCCCTGCGCTCCGGCGGGCGGGACAACGTCACGGTCATCGTGGTGGATGCCAGCAATGTCTTGGGCAGTACGGGCGAGGAAACCCTGAACAACCCCAAGAGCGCAGACACCGTCCCCGAGGACACACTGCCGCGCATGCCCGTGGTGGAGGACGTCCTTGAATCCATTCCGGAATCCGTTCGAACTCCGGCGCTAGAAGCGGCTCCCGGAACCGAGACCCCGGAATCAGAACCATTTGAGCCTGAGACTGGGCAAACGCAGTCGCTACCATTGCGGCTGCAACCACCGGAGCACGCACCAGCAGTACCGGCCATGGCAGTTCCTGCCCACGCCGCAGCATTTTCAACCGAGGAGAATCATGGTTAGCAGCACGTACCGCACAGGCTCATGGCTTGGCATTGTGCGATCCGGCTCTGTCATCGTGCTGGAGAGCAACACCAACCCGGAGATCGTGAACCGGTTGTGGGACTTCCTCGGCGAGGACCCCACCATCCACGGCGTCCTGAATGAGGTCACCGCCTCCTTCGGCACCGGCCTCACCGGCCTGCCCAGCTTCGCCATCCTGGTGCAGCGCGATAAATTGCACGCGATCCTGCGTGGGGACATCACACTCCTCGCCCAGAAGGATGGCGCCTCTGAGCTGGTTTCTGGCCGCGACGTCACCACCTGGAGCGAGCGTTCCCTCCCGCTTCCGGATGCCCTGGAACTGACCCTGGCAGAAGCAGAATCTGACTCAGCGGCCACCGAGGTGGAGCTTCCCGTAGGCGAGGCCGTGGTCCGCATGCAGTCGCTGCGCTTGCCCATCTCGGGAACGTTCACGGCTGCGGTGCCGTTGGCTGGTGCCTCCACCACTGAAATGGACGACGCCGGTGCCCCCGCCACTGCTTGGGCTGCTGGCGAAAACGCCACCACTTCCACTACGGCCAGCCACGCCAGCGACGCCAGCGCTGGAGCTTTTGTCCCGGTTGCTGTGCCGGAAGCAGGGGAGGATGGGGCACCCGAGTCCGTGCCCGCCGTCGAACATGATCTGGATTCTGAAGCTGCGGATTCAGCGCACACCTCGGTGCAAGAATCTGCCGATCTCGCTGAGGATTCCAGTGCGCAGACTCCGGCCGTATCACTGGCCAAGGACGATCCCTTTGCGCCCGCGGAGCAGGCTGCTGAACCTGAAGAGGATGCCTACGCCAGCTTCGCGATGGCTGCCGAGGCGGCGGATGCCGAATGGAGCGCCCAGTTGGAGCCCGTCCAGGCAAATGGTGAGGATGATATCAACGACCTCAACCTGACCATTCGCCCCGATCTGCAGGAGGAAGAGTCTGCTGCCCATGCTGGCGAAGCCTCGGCGTCAGAATTCGATGGAGAGTCCAGCCAGGAGCCTTTGGTTGGGAATGAATCTGAGCTGCATGATTCTGACACGGAAGAGGCTGGTGATGCTGAGGCTGGCCAGGCGCAGTCCGATCAGGACGGTGACCCGTCAGTGGGTGAAGATGCGCCGGCGGGTTCTTCTGCTGATGAGGCAGCCTTCACCACTTCCTACGACCACTTGTGGGGTCCCACCGTGGCCCGGAGTGTGGAAGATGCGGCTGTTCGCCTCGATGAGAATGGTCAACCCATCGCCGCGGTGAACGCCGATCCAGTAGTTCCCCCCTTGCCGTCCCTGCCGCCGCTGACTGGCAACGGCTCACAGGGTGCCGACTCTGAAGCTGCTGGCTCACCTGACGATGCCGCAGAAACGCCGGCCGATTCAGGTCAGGGTGGCACGGAATCTCTCATGATTGACTCGGTGCCGTGGGGTGCTCCTGCTGCCCAGAGCCAAGAAGCTCCAGCAGCATTCGAGGAGCCCTTTGACCCTGACCATGATGGCCAGACCGTCATGAGTGGTGATCTTCAGCGGGATCTGGCCCCCGCCGCGGCGCCGCTGGAATCGCGACCACCCACCGGGCCCATGGTTTTGGCGCGCCTGTGCTTACACGGTCATGCCAACCCGCCCAGCCGTTCACAGTGCTCGGCTTGCGGTGCACTGCTCAACTCCGAACCCCGTGAAGTGGGCCGTCCGCGACTGGGCATTATGCACATTTCCAGCGGTGAATCGGTGGAGCTGGACCATTCACTCATCATTGGCCGCCAGCCTTCGGTGTCCCGTGTCATGGGCGGTGCCATGCCCCGATTGGTTCAGGTCAAGAGTGGCAACGACGATATTTCACGCTCCCATGTGGAAGTGCGCCTTGATGGCTGGGATGTGCTCTTGGTGGATCTGAAAGCCACCAACGGTACTGTCTTGGTGCGCGAGGGCCAGGCTCCGCGTCGTCTGAGCCAGGGCGAGCAAGCCATCTTGCTCAATGGGGATATTGCCGAACTGGGAGACGGTATCTCCCTCCTCTTTGACGGCCTGCTGTGAGCAATAGGCGAGCAGCTGCGGCGCCCCCGCAGCTCCCGGGCTACACCTTTATCTCCGGTCTGGGCTCCGGCGGCTTTTCCGAGGTGTACCTGTACGAACAGGAACGTCCTCGGCGCAAGGTAGCTGTCAAGGTCCTCACCGCAGACTTGAAGACCGCTGGTGCCAGGACCCGCTTCGAGTCCGAGGCGAACCTCATGGCGGAGCTGTCCGCGCACCCGTACATCGTGACGATCTACGAGGCCCAGATCACTGATTCCGGTCACTCCTACCTGGCCATGGAGTACTGCTCACGCCCCAGTCTGGACATACAGTTCAAGCAGGGCCGTTTCAGTGCTGACAAGGCCATGGAAATTGGCATCCAGGTGGCCTCCGCCGTGGAAACCGCCCACCGTGCGGGCATTGCGCACAGGGATATTAAGCCGGCTAACATTCTGGTCACCGACTACAATCGGCCGGCCCTGACCGACTTCGGTATCTCCGGAACCACCGATCCCCAGCAGGACGACGGCGGCGGCATGTCTGTGCCGTGGTCGCCACCTGAGTCATTTGGCTCGGGAGCAACGGACGGCGTGAAGGTCGATATCTGGGCTCTGGGCGCCACTATTTATACATTGTTGGCCGGACACTCGCCGTTCGTCATTCCGGGTGCGGAGAATTCGTACCGCATCATTGGCGACCGGATCGCCTCCATGCCGTTGCCCAAATTGGGCCGGGCGGACATTCCCGAAGCCTTGGAAATGGTCTTGGCAACGGCCATGGCCAAGCACCCGAGTTCGCGCTACAGCAGTGCCAAGGATTTTGCCCGGGCACTCATGCGCGTGCAGGCCGATTTGAACTATTCCGTGACGCCCTTTGAGGTGCAGGAAGACGTGGTTGTCCATGACGGTCGGCCCAGCAATTCTGATGACTATTCAGAGGCCACCCGGGTGCGCTCCATCGTCTCCATCGATCCAGATGCGAGTACCAGCAACCCGACGTTTCCGTCCCGGAACACCTCCGGGGGTCAGCACTCCACAGGTCCCGGAACTCCGGCCGGAGGGAACTCATTCACGGCGCCGCCGCACATTAACACTGTCCCCGGCGTAACGGGGTCCAGCACTGGCCTGACCCGCAATGGCCAGACCGTCCCATCACAGGACACCACCGGTGGTCCCACCGTCCGCAAAAGCTACTCGAACATCGCCTCGGCTACGTCCTGGAATGATACGGCCGTGCGCAGCCCGGCCCAGAGCCAGAACCAGAATCAGAGCCAGAGCCAGGGGCAAAACCAAGCTGCCCAGAGCCAGCTCGCCCAGCGGCACATCCTGGAACAGACGGTGGGGCGCAGCGAAGTGCTGGCCCCTGCCGCAGACGCTCACGTTCCCACGCTGGAACCGGCGAAGAAAAAAGGCAAGTGGCTGGGGCTGATCTCCGGGCTGCTACTGGTGGCCGGCGTCGTCATTGGCATTATTGTGTTCCTCAATGTTGGGGCACCGGAACAGGCCAGCCCAAGCACTGATCCCTCCACCCCGCCGCCCACGGCGTTGGTGGTGGGCACGGAGGTTCCGCAAGTGACTGATTTGACGGCCAAGCCCATCAATGGCGGGGCCGAATGGACGTGGACAAATCCGGAACCGCTGGAGGGCGACCAGTACATGTGGGCCGCCGTCAGCGTGGTTGATGCCGGCGAGTTCAAGAGAATTACTGACAATAAAGTTTTTGTGGTCAATGACGCCAATGGCTCATCGTGCATTGCCGTCAAGCTGCTGCGCAAGAACGGGCAGGTCTCAGAAGAGATTCGGAAATGCTTTAGCAGTGACTACTGAGAAATTTGAACCAACTAGGGGGCTGCCGTCATGGCTGAACTGACCATTGATTTTTGTGGCGAATGGTATGAACCGTCGCCCGAGGACGTCTTTAGCATTGGCCGTGAAGGCGATATTGAGGTTGACGACAACCCGTATCTGCACCGGAAATTCTTGGAAGTCAGCAAGTATGACGGCATCTGGTGGCTGACCAATTCCGGCACCATGCTCAGCGCCACGATCGCCGATGCAGCCGGTGGCATGCAGGCGTGGATGGCCCCCGGTGCGCGCATCCCACTCGTGTTCGCGCAGACGAATGTGATTTTTACGGCCGGACCCACCACGTACGAGTTCTCCGTGCACTTGGCATCGCCGTCGTTCATGACCCAAAGCCGGGAAGATGATTCCGCCGGGTCCACCACCATTGGTCCGGTGGTCTTCACACCCTCGCAGAAGGCCCTCATTGTGGCGTTGGCTGAGCCCATGCTGCGCCGCGGCGGAACCGGTTTTAGTTCCATCCCGTCATCGACTCAGGCTGCCAAACGGTTGGGCTGGGCACTGACCCGCTTCAACCGCAAGTTGGATAACGTGTGCGACAAACTGGACCGCGTGGGAGTGGTGGGGTTGCGAGGCGGTGGCGGGAAGTTGGCCACCAACCGGCGCGCCCGGCTCGTGGAACACGCTGTCACCTCCCACCTAGTCACCCCCGATGACCTCCCCTTGCTGGAAAGCCAACGCGGAATGGATGATGAATGAGGCTGCGACTGACGCTCCGGCGTGAACCGCAAGAGGACACCAACCTGGCCGTCACCGTGGATGGTTTGGCCTCGGTGGGGGACATCGCCACGGAGTTGTTCCTGTCCGATCCTTCGCGCAAAGGCGCGCAGGCGCCGCCGAATCTTTCCCTGTTGGTGGAAGAGTCCATGGTGGGCGGCGTTCAGGGCCGCACCTTGCCGCCGGAGAGCAACCTGTTGGAGTCCGGGCTACGTCCCGGGGCTACGGTTTCGCTCACCCAGGTCAGCGAAAGTTTTGCCCTGCCCAACCAGGACAGGGGACCGGCAGCGGCCACACTGCGCGTCATGGCCGGCCCGGATGCGGGCAAGGAATTCGCGTTGCCGCAGGGCACCAGCTATGTGGGTCGCGACTTTGACGTAGACGTGCGCCTCAGCGACCCCATGACCTCCAAACGCCATGCCCGCATCACGGTCGGTGAAACGATCGAGATCGTTGACACCGGATCAGCCAACGGGCTGATGATGGAAGGGATCCAGATCTCCCGGGCCATGCTCGGTTCCTCCGACGAGGTGACTCTGGGGGAGACCACCATCTCCGTGGTCAGCCTCGGCCGCGGCTCACAAGCCGGGCCCACCAGTCCGCTGGTGGAATTCAACCGCTCACCGCGGGTGGTGCCTCAGTTCAAGATAGAGAAGCAAACAGTTCCCGCAGGCCCCAAACGCCCGCGCAAGGAACGCTTCCCCGTGGTCATGCTGATTGCCCCCGTGCTCATGGGTGGTGTGATGTTCGCGGTGACCCAAAACCTGTTCAGCATCATCTTCATGGCCATGATGCCGCTGATGATCATCGGCAGCTACATGGACCAGAAGTTCAACGCCAAACGTGAGCTGCGCGAGTCCATTGAGCAGTTCCGTGGCGCCGTCCAAGAGTTCCGTCGCCAAATGACCGCACGGCAACAACGGGAACGCGCCATCCGCCTCGCCGAAAGCCCCTCAACGGCAGAAACCGTTGACGCAATTTACAAACTGGGCCCGATGATGTGGACGCACCGTCCCGAGCACAGCGCCTTCTTGTCTCTGCGTTTGGGCATTGGCCGTCAGCCTTCCCGCACACCCATTGAAGTGGGCGACAGCAACGACACGCTCCCTGAGTACATGGAAGAAGTTCAGGAGATCAAGGCCGAATTCTCCGATATTGACGCTGTTCCCGTGGTGGCACAGTTGCGCAATAGCGGTGCCTTGGGCGTGGCCGGACCTCGCGGCGTGGTGGACGATGTAGCCCGGGCTCTGGTGCTGCAGGCCGTGGGGCTGCATTCTCCGGCTGAACTAGCCGTTGCAGCCATGACCTCCGCAGATTCCAAGCAGCGCTGGGAATGGCTGCAATGGCTGCCGCATGTGGACTCCGTCCATTCACCTCTTGGCTCCGACCACTTGGCGTCCGGCAGCGGCGCCGCAAGCGTTTTGCTGGCCGCACTCGAGGACCTCATGGTCACCCGTGGCGTAAACCTTGCCGCGCACGGCGCCGCGCACCGCGGCATCATGGACCCCAGCAAGGCCGAAACCCCTCCGCCGGCCACCCCCGTCATGCTGGTCATCATTGAAGATGACGTCAAGGTGGACCGGGCTCGTCTGACCCGCCTGACCGAATACGGCGCCGATGCCGGCATTCACATCCTGTGGGTTGCCGGTTCGGTGGAAGCACTGCCGGCTCCCTGCCGCGACTTTGTCCATGTGGCCGAAACTGCCACCACCGGCCAGGTCCGGCTGGGACAGCTCACCTACCCCGTGAGCTGCGAGAGCGTCAGCGTGGAGCTCGCCTCCCAGCTGGCCCGCATGATGGCCCCCGTGGTTGACTCCGGCAAGCCGGTCGACGACGACTCCGATCTTCCGCGAAGCGTGTCCTATGTGGCACTCGCCGGGCACGACATCGTGGAAAGCACCGCCGGAATCGCCGATCGCTGGTTGGAAAACAACTCGGTGGCCTCCCGCGCCGTGAAGAACCGTAAGTACCAGGGCTCCTTGCGTGCCCTGGTCGGTTCCAAGGGTGTGGAACCGATGTACCTGGACTTGAAAACCGAAGGCCCGCACGCCTTGGTGGGTGGCACCACCGGTGCCGGAAAGTCCGAGTTCTTGCAGGCCTGGGTGCTGGGCATGGCGGCCGCCTACAGCCCTGATCGGCTCTCCTTCCTCTTTGTTGATTACAAGGGTGGCGCGGCTTTTGCTGACTGTGTGCAACTGCCCCACACCGTGGGTTTGGTGACAGACCTTTCCCCGCACTTGGTGCGCCGGGCCCTGACCTCGCTGCGTGCCGAACTGCACTACCGCGAGCACCTGCTCAACCGCAAGAAAGCCAAGGACCTGCTCGCCATGGAGCGTGAAGCGGATCCCGAGGCGCCGCCGTCGTTGATCATTGTGGTGGATGAGTTCGCCGCACTGGCCAAGGAAGTGCCGGAGTTCGTTGACGGTGTGGTGGATGTGGCTGCCCGTGGCCGCTCCCTGGGCTTGCATCTGATCCTAGCCACGCAGCGCCCCTCCGGTGTCATCAAGGACAGCCTGCGCGCCAACACGAATATGCGTATTGCCTTGCGCATGGCCGATGTGGATGACTCTCAGGACATTTTGGGTGAGCCCACCGCCGCCTACTTCAGCCCATCTATTCCCGGGCGCGGGGCTGCCAAGACCGGCCCTGGCCGGATTCAGGGTTTCCAAACCGGTTATGCCGGGGGCTGGACCACACGTACGCCGCAACGTCCCCGGATCGACATTGTGGAGATGGACTTTGGTGCCGGTGCCGCGTGGGAGCAGGAGCTTGCCGCGGCTCCCGTGGAAGAGTCGGCCGGTCCCAACGACATCGCCAAAGTGGTGGCCAATATTTCCTTGGCCGCCGTGGAACTGGGTGTCAAACCGCCCCGTAAGCCGTGGCTGAGTGAACTCCCGGAAATTTACGACTTCTCCAAACTGCCCAACCCGCGCACGGATGAGCAACTGGTGTTGGGTGTCATGGATGATCCCGAGCATCAGGCGCAGCCCACGGTGTTCTTTGAGCCCGATCGTGACGGCAATATGGCCATCTTGGGGGCCAGTGGCTCCGGTAAATCGGCGGCACTGCGCACCATTGCCATTGCCGCGGCCATCACCCCGCGCGGTGGTCCCGTGCAGGTCTACGGCATCGATGCGGCCTCCAACGGGTTGCAGATGCTCGAGTCGCTCCCGCACGTAGGTGGCATCATCAATGCCGAGGACGCTGAGCGTGTGGGCCGGTTGCTGCGTTACGTGCGCGGCCTCATCGAGGAGCGGGCCGAGACATTTGCCGCCGTGAAGGCTGGCAGCATCGCCGAATACCGCCGCCTAGCCAATAAGCCCAACGAACCGCGCATCATTGTCATGGTGGACGGGCTGGCCACCTTCCGCGAACTGTACGAGTTCCGGGTCGGCATGAACCAGTTCGAAACCTTGCAGCAGATCGCCACCGACGGCCGTCCCATGGGCGTGCACATTGTCATTGCCGGTGACAGCCCGAAGTCGCTGCCGGCGTCGTTGGCGTCCTCGGTGCAGCGCCTGCTGGTGTTCCGCCTGGCCACGGTCGATGACTATTCCAACCTGGGCCTGCCGCGCGACGTCCTCGACCCCGCCTCGCCTCCTGGCCGTGGCATGATCGACGGCGGCGAAATTCAGATGGCGATCTTCGGCGGGACCCCCAACCTGGCCCTGCAGGCGCGTCAGGTGGCCAGCCTGGGCGAGACCATGCGCCGTCAGGGTGTGCCGCAGGCGCCGCGGATCGAATCGTTGCCGGAAAACCTGGACCTCAACGTCCTCCCGGTTGCCACCTCCGGGAACGTCATCATCGGTGTGGACGATTACAACCTGGAGCCGGCCGGGCTGCAGGCCAGCGGCGCGCTCATGCTGACCGGGCCGCCGTCATCCGGGCGCACCACCGCCCTAGTCACCTTGGCTGAGGCTCTCAAACGGTCGACGCCGGGGACGCGCCGCGTGTACTTCGGCTCACGTCGTTCGGCGATCGCCAACCTGCCGGTATGGGATGAAGCGATTGTGACAGCGGCCGGGTTGGAACCGGAGCTGCAGCGTTTCATCGACCTGGTGGAGAGCGAAACCACACCGGTGGCGTTCTTCATTGAAGGCGTCACCGAGTTTTCCGATTCCGAGGCCGAAATGGATCTGGTCACCCTGATCAAGTCGGCCATCAAGGCGAACTACTTTGTGGTGGGAGAGGCCGAAACCTCCACATGGGCGGCCGCCTGGAATCTGGCCGGACTGTTCAAATCCGGCCGCCGTGGGCTACTGCTGAACCCCAGCGACATTGAGGGCGACACCTTGATGAACACCTCCCTGGGCCGGTTGTACAACAATAAGTTCATCCCGGGCCGCGGCTTCGTCGTGGGCCGGGGCAAGGCGTTCCAATTGCAGGTGGCCACCACCATGGACCACGAACGGTAACTTTTGGGCGGACCCCAGAGTGCTTTGGTGGGCTTGGGTAGTTGTCCCCATCGCACTCTAGAAATGTAGTTGTTAGATTATTCATAGTCGCCCAGTTGGACAAGCCAACACCGGGTCTCTTCTTCAGTAAAGGATGAACATCATGGCAATGCTAGGTAGCGATCCCCAGGACATGGCAGAACTGGTTTCGAAGTTGGCTTCAGCCATCGACCAGATCACCTCTGCAATGAGCACCCTTGACGGCAAGGCACAGTCCGTCCGGTGGGAAGGCCCCGACGCCAACCGCTTCAAGGGCACCACGTGGCCCACGTCCAAGAAGCAGCTCAACAGCGTCATCAACGATCTGACCCAGGTCAAGACCTTGGTGAACAAGCAGAAGATGGAACAGATCTCAGCTTCACGCTAGTCCCCACTCGCCGGCCACAGAAATCGCTGACGCGATTTATGTGGAACCTGGCGAGCGTGGGCCCAGACCGGCTCCCAATTGCGGGGGTCGGTCTGGTATTTAAGGGCCGCTTGAGCTGATTGGTGCGCTGGGGCGGCTTCGTGGGGCAAGATAGAAGCGTGAGCAGCGAGAACGTAGAAAATCAGCCCATTCCCACCGACGCAGACCGTGAACGCTACGGCGTCCTAGTGGATGAGATCCAAAAACACCGGGCAGCGTATTACAACGAGGACGCACCGCTGGTTTCTGACTCGGTGTTCGATCTTTTATATAGCGAGTTGGAAAAGCTTGAGGCGTTGCACCCGGAGTTGGTGACCAACGATTCCCCAACCCAGCTGGTAGGTGGGGATGTCTCGGTGGCGTTTGCCGCCGTCGACCATTTAGCCAGGATGTACTCGCTGGAAGATGTCTTCTCCCTTGCGGAGCTCGAGGCGTGGCTGGTGCGTGCCGCCGCTTCGGTTCAGAAGCAGGGCGGGCAGGCGCCGAAGTGGCTGACCGAGCTGAAGATTGACGGGTTGGCCGTGAATTTGTTGTACCGCGACGGTGTGCTGGTGCGGGCGGCAACGCGCGGCGATGGCACCACGGGTGAGGACATCACGCACAATGTGGCCACCATCAAGGACATTCCGCAGAAGTTGCATGGCAATAATTTTCCTTCTGAGGTGGAGATTCGCGGCGAGGTTTTCATTGCCTCGAAGGACTTCGCCATTCTGAACGAGCAGATGGTGGCGGCCGGTAAAGCGCCGTTTGCGAACCCTCGGAACTCCGCGGCCGGCTCCCTGCGCCAGAAGGATCCGGCGGAGACGGCCAAGCGTCCGCTAAGCATGTTTGTCCACGGGATCGGCGCCCGTGAGGGGCTGTCCACGGCCACCCAGTCGGAAACGTATGAGCTGCTGAAATCGTGGGGCATGCCCATCAGCCCCTACTACAAGGTGCTCGATACGCTGGCTGAAGTCATGGATTTCATCGCCTACTACGGCGAGCACCGGCACGATCTGATTCACGAAATTGACGGCATTGTGGTCAAAGTTGATGACCTGGCTACCCAGCGGGGTCTGGGCCATACTTCACGCGTGCCGCGGTGGTCAGTGGCGTACAAGTACCCGCCGGAGGAAGTCCACACCAAGCTGCTGGACATCCGGGTCAACGTAGGACGAACCGGGCGCGTCACCCCTTACGGCGTCATGGAACCGGTAAAAGTGGCCGGTTCAACGGTGGAAATGGCCACGCTGCACAATCAAGACGTAGTCAAGGCCAAGGGTGTCATGATTGGCGACATCGTCGTGCTGCGAAAAGCAGGAGATGTGATCCCTGAAATTGTGGGCCCTGTTATAGCTCTGCGAGAGAAGCAGAACCCGCCCGTCCATGAGTTCATCATGCCAACCGAGTGCCCGTCCTGTGGCACGCAGCTGGCGCCAGCCAAGGACGGCGATATTGATATTCGCTGCCCCAATGCCCAGTCATGCCCCAGCCAGCTAACAGAACGCGTGGCGCACCTGGCCGGTCGCGGCGGCTTTGACATTGAAGCCTTGGGCTATGAGGCTGCTCGGGCTCTGACGGCCGGACCCGGACCTGACCCAGCTGAAAACTCAGGGATCATTGCCCCCGCCGGCCCCGGCCCTCTGACGAGCGAAGCGCAGGTGTTCGACATCGCCGAACTGGACCTGTCCGGCGTCGTTGTCTGGCGTGAAAAGCGGCTGAAGGGAGAACGCTCTGGCAAGTTCGAGTTGGTGCCGTACTTCTACAGCAAACCGACCGCGAAGAAACCTTCGGCGCCCAAGAAGACGACCATGGATCTGTTCCAGGAGCTTGATAAGGCTAAGACGGCGCCGCTGTGGCGCGTGCTGGTGGCGCTGTCGATCAGGCATGTTGGGCCTACGGCGTCGCGCGCGCTGGCCACCCGGTATGGATCCATGGAAGCGATCCGGGAAGCCCTCCGTGCTCCCGATGTGCGAGAGCAACTAGCCAATGTCAACGGAGTGGGTGCCATTATTGCCGAGGCTCTGATCGAGTGGTTCGCCGTGGACTGGCACCAGGAAATCGTTGACGCGTGGGCTGCCTCGGGTGTGCTGATGGCAGATGCCGAGGACGAATCCGTGCCCCGGACTCTGGAAGGCCTGACCATTGTAGTGACTGGAACGCTCCCAACGCTCAGCCGCGATGAGGCCAAGGAAGCCATCATCACCCGGGGTGGAAAGGCAGCCGGATCGGTTTCCAAAAACACCTCCTACGTGGTGGCTGGCGAGGCCGCCGGCACCAAACTGGACAAGGCCGAGGCGCTGGGCGTTCCCGTGCTGGATGAGGACGGGTTCCGGCAATTGCTGGCGACCGGGCCTGTTCCGGCTGCTGAGGTTGATGCCGAGGGTGATGCTGAGGTTGCCGAGGTTCCCGCCGAGGCCGCCGAGCTCCCGACCGAGACTAACTAACTAAGGATTCCCATGAACCCGTCTGCCGTGACCGTTGATGAACTTCTCGAAGTGGCACTGCGTGCCGCTGCCGCCGGTGCCGCCATACTTGCCGTGCGGGATCCGGCAGGTTTTGCCGCCGCGGAGAAATCCTCCGACGCCGACTGGGTGACAGCCTTTGACGTGGCCGCCGAGAACGCGGTCCGGGCAGTCATTGCCGATGCCCGCCCGCATGACGTCATCACCGGTGAGGAGCTGGCGCCGGCGCTCCCGGCTGAGGCGTCCGGGTACCGGTGGAGCATCGACCCGCTCGATGGCACCATGAACTTCATCCGCAACATTGCCTACTATGGCACCTCGGTCGCCGTCATGGGGCCCGACGGCGAATGGCTCGCCGGGGTGGTCAACGCGCCGGCGCTGCGTCGGATCTATTTCGCGTCCAAGGGCGGTGGCGCGTGGCTGGATGAAACCCGTGCCGACGGCCTGCAGAGTACTCGCCAGCTGCGTGGCCCTGTGGAGTCACGAGGCGGCACGCTGTTGTCCACGTCATTGACGTATGACCCCGATGTGCGGCGCCGGTTGGTTTCAGAACTTGACGGGCGTCTGGACCACTTTGGCGATTTCCGTCGGCTGGGCTCCGCCGCTCTGGAGTTGTGTGCGGTGGCAGAAGGATCGGTGGATGCGTACTTGGAGTATGGCCTGTTCGAGCACGACTTTGCTGCTGGTGGTCTCATTGCCGAAGAGGCCGGGGCCTGGGTGCATCGTCCGAGACTCAGCCCAGCTGTGAACGGTCTGCCCTCGCGCGAAGAGGTGCTTTCCGTGTGGACCGGTGCTTGTGTTCCGGGGCTGGAAGGCAGCTTCGCCCCGGCGGAGTAACGGTCCGGTGGTTTCCGCTGGCGTTCTGGGTTGAGACTGCAGCTGATGCGATAATTTGGGCGGCATTTCTATCACATCAGGTGCAGTTTGGAATCGATGGATGCAGGGTTGACCGCACGAGCTGCTGTTTCGAATTTGATGCTCGGCTGCCAGCATCAACGAAAGGGGTATCGCCATGAAGATCACAGGTACTGGAGCGTTATCCTCGGCGTTTGACGTCACCGGGCTCGCGGTTTCTGCAATGGCAGCGGCCGGGCAGGCTGTGGCTGATCTTGCTCAACGCCTCGGTGTCGCCCCTGCGGAAGTATCCGTCGATCGAGATCTGGCCTCGCTGTGGTTCGGCATGTCGTTCACGCCCAATGGTTGGGAACTGCCACCCGTCTGGGATCCCATCGCTGGCGACTACCGTTGCGCGGACGGCTGGATCCGTCTCCACACCAACGCCCCACACCACAAGGCCGCCGCCCTCGACGTGCTGGGGCTGGGACCTGACGCTGACCGCGCAACGGTGAGAGCCGCCGTCGAACTTTGGGATGGGGAGGCGCTGGAAAACGCGGTGGTTACGGCGAATGGCTGCGCAGCCTTCATGCGATCGGCCGAAGCGTGGCTTGCACATCCGCAGGGCCAGGCTGTTGCTGGTGAACCACTGATTGCGTGGGGTGTTCCGCGCCGAATAAACGACGGCGGGACGCGCCAAGTTGCCCCGCCCGCCACGGCGGAGCGTCCGCTGGCAGGTGTTCGGGTGTTGGATCTGACCCGGATCATTGCCGGACCTGTGACCACGCGTTTTCTGGCGTCGTACGGTGCGCAGGTGTTGCGGATCGATCCGCCGGATTGGGAGGAGCCGGTCCTTGAGGCTGAGCTCACCGTGGGGAAGCGCTGTGCCAGGCTGGACCTGAAAACTGCCGAGGGAATTGCTGCGCTTCATGAGTTGCTCCGCGACGCTGATATTTTCATTCACGGTTACCGGGGCGATGCGCTGGATAAATTGGGTTTGTCGGCGGATGAGCTGGCCCGTCGATATCCCAATCTGATTGATGTGGGGTTAAACGCTTATGGGTGGAGCGGGCCTTGGGCGCATCGGCGCGGTTTTGATTCGCTGGCGCAGATGAGCTGTGGCATTGCAGAAGCTGGAATGGCGCATTTTGGCTCGGCGGAGCCGCACCCCTTACCGGTTCAGGCGCTGGACCATGCCACGGGATATTTGTGCGCAGCTGCCGCCATCAATGCGTGGCGGGACCGCCTCGACGGGACAGTGCGTAGTGCGCGTCTTTCGTTGGCCCGGACGGCGGTGGATTTGATGTGGACGGCGCCCTCGGATCCATATGCGCTTCCACCGGAAATGGACTCGTCTCTTTTGCTACCGGAGGACACTGCGTGGGGACCTGGGTTGCGGCTGCCACCGGCGGTCCAAATTTCAGGCATGGAACCATGCTTTGAAGTTCCGGCTCTGGGCTTGGGTTCGGCCGCGCCGCGCTGGAATTGAAATAGCAGATCAGGAGATTTCTACCGACCCTCCCGGTTGAGGCCCACCCTCTCGGTTGAGACTGCGGCTGATGCGATATGAATCGTGATTTTCTCGCTTCAAGTGCTGTTTGGAATTGGGCCAGAGATCGGATTTGTTCCGGCCCTACTCTCTGTCCCGTCGCCTGGGTAGAAATCAGGGGTGGTTACCCGGGCCACCCCTGAGCCCGGAGCGCGTGCTTGAACATTTGGACGACGTACGCTTCGCCCCTGCGCATATCAGCCTTGTACACTTTGACCTGCAACCAGCCACGCTCGGCCGTTCTCTCATCGCGGTTACGGTCGTATAGCTGTTTTTGCGGTGTCTGATGAATTTCTCCCTCATACTGGCCGCTGGCCTTGAACTCTTCGCAGGCCAGATCAGGCCATACTTCTGGATCTCCAGGAATAGCGTAGTTGGTGGTGAATTCAGGTAGGCCTGCACGCTGAAGGATGAGGCGCAGCCGCGATTCCGGACGTGAATCCACGCCAACGCGCATTAGGTCCAAAGCGGCTCGGGCCTTGACTAGACCCCTGACGTGGTGCCGGTTCAACACATAGGCGCGCAGTTTCTCAGCCGAGACCACTGGTGGCTTGGGTGGTTCGAAAGCCCTGTCGTGTTCACAGATCAAAAAGTCGGCTACGGCCACCAAATCGTCCAGACTCAACAGAGCACTAAGGTCCAGAAATGTCCGTTCTGGCGATGTGACCGGGATGTCCTCGATCAGCATGATGTCGTTTGATACAAGTGCGTTGCTGTGGCCGATCACGCTTTTGCGCCGGATTTGGGCCGACTTCGCTGGGCGCGTGACATGAATTGTCTTGATTTCATCGTAAAACCAAGGCAGCGGGAACCCATGCAGTTGTGCTGCAGTCACGTGGGAGATACAGCTCGAGTCGCACAACAACGTGTAGGGACGCACCCGGTCGAGGAGTGTCTGCTGGATGCCGAGTGGAACACGGACACTCCTACTAGGGGTGCTGAGCGTGGAGGCGCGCAAATGGCTTCGCGTCGCACCGACCGCCAGCCCCTCACTGAAAGTGAAAGACCGCTGGATCAGCTGTTGGAATTTCCTCGGGCGGGCGACCATAAGCCAAGTCTGGCGCATTTTGGATTCCGACGTCCGTAGTTATCCACAGGTTGCCACGCCTGAACCTTGAAGGGCCGATTCCAAATAGCAGATGATGCGAGTCACCGCGGATGCATCTAATCCAGACTGCAGCTGATGCGACAAATTTGCCGGATTTGCCGCATTAGCTGCAGTTTGGAAACGCCACAGGCAAGTTCCGGCGCCGGACTTGTACCAAGAAACAAGCCAATAAACTGGACCAAGAAACAAAACACGAACCAAACCAAGAACCAGCGCCCGGAAACCACCAGAAAGCCACACGTATGAGCACCACAGTTCGCCCCATCGCCGAAGAAGACTTCAACGCCGTTGCCCGGATTACGGCCGATGCCTACCTCGGTGCCGGATACTTTGACAGCGCCGAGTATCCGTACATGCAAAAGATCATGCAGGTGGGGGAGCGGGCAGCAGTGGCCCCGATGATCGTGGCGGAGCGCAACGGTGAGGTGATTGGCTCGGCGACTCTGGCCGTTTATGGCGATGAGTGGGCGGACATTGCACTGGAGAATGAGCTTGAATTCCGGCTCCTCGTGGTGGATCCCGCCGTGCAGCGAAGCGGTGCCGGCCGGGCCATGGTCGAGTGGATCGTGGCGCACGCTCGCGGGCTAGATGGTATCCGTGCCGTGAGCCTGACCACGGGCGATGACTGGCACGGCGCCCACGCACTCTACCAAAAGCTGGGCTTTACCCGTGCGCCTGAACGTGATTGGCCCATTCCCGAAAACGGCAAGATGCTCAGGGTGTATCGAATGGCTCTCTAAGGCCAGCAGTATGATGACCGTATGTGGCATGTCGCGTCCACACCAGGCGCCCCGGGTTCCCGGAAGTGAGCGCGCCGGCGAAAGTAAAAGAGGCCGGTAGCTCCTGGCGTGCACGGCGCCAATCCCTGAACTCGATCGTGGACTATGCGGCATTCATTTTCGGTGCCTTCGCAGCTCTCTGGCTTGCCTATCTGGTACTTTCCGAAGGCTTTTTCAGCGGCTGGTACATGGTCTCCTTCCTGGTCCTGTTCTGGATGGTATTGGCGTATCTGGTCTTGCCGCGGCTGCACCGGATCCTGACCAAAATCTACGTCCCCGACTACTTCATCGGCCGTGCCCGAACCATCGACGGTCTGCTGGGGGACCCCATCAACCTGGCAGTCGTGGGCAGCGAGGCGCAGCTCCATGAGGCGATGATTCGAGCTGGTTGGATCAGGGCGGATCCGATCACGCTGCGTACGAGCTGGCGCATTGTCACCTCCACGATCCTGAGGCGAAGCTACGATGAGGCCCCGGTCAGTCCGCTGTTGCTCTTTGGACAGCAACAGGACCTCGCCTATCAGCAGGAGGTGGCCGGCAATCCCGCCAAACGCCACCATGTCCGGTTCTGGTGTTGCCCCGACGGCTGGATTCTCCCGGGCGGCTACCGTGCCGATTGGGTGGCGGCCGGTACCTTTGACCGCGCCGTGGGTTTCTCCCTCTTCACCCTGCAGATCACGCACAAAATTGCCCCCGATACCGACCGTGAACGCGACCATATTGTGCATTCGATCCAAGAGGACGACCCCGATATTGAGGTGCGTGTCATCAAGGATTTCTCCAGCGGCTACCACTCTCGTAACGGGGGAGGGGACTCCTTAGTTACCGATGGAGACTTACCCGTGGTCGACGTCGGACATGTCACCCTCGCGCCCGACGGTGACCCGATGGGTCCTGATACCGACGCCCGGCGGGCGGAAGCGGCGAACCGGCGCCCCATACCAACCGCCCTCGGAGTGCTGCTCATGGCGCTTCGTTTTGTGGTGGGGATCGTGACGATCGCCTTGATGGTCAAGGACTGGAACGCGGCCGTTGCCAGCACCGCCGCCAGCCTAGACACGGCGGATCAACAAACTATCAGTGCGGTTCTGGCGGTGGTCATTGGAATCTCCGGTATTGCCTTCCTTATATACGGGCTGCTGGCGGTGTTGATTCTGCGCGGCAGCAAATGGGCAAGAATTGCTACATTGGCGTTTAGCGTCGGCTTCGTTATTCAGGCTGCCCTCACGCTGTTGCACGGTGGAAACGTCTCGCTGGCGGAGAATCCGCTGGGCCTGCCACTGGATATCCTGGTGCTGCTGGCACTCTCGGCCCGCAGTTCCCGCCTCTGGGCGCGGCGCGAGCGCTAGGCGAGAAAAGCTGTCACGGAACAGGCGCCGCCGTCGAAAAACGCAATGAAATCCACGGGTGGGCACTCTTGCCTTTAGAGTGGTGGCTCCAATATTCGGGTGCAACGCCCACAACGCAAGAGGACAAACACGTGCGCAAAATTTATGGTTCTGGCTCCAGCTGGGAGAAGACCCTTGGCTACTCCCGCGCAGTGCAGGTCAACGACACCCTTTACATCTCAGCGACCTCGGCTGCCGGCCCGGACGGGACCGTCGTTGGCGAGGACTTTTACGGCCAGAGCGCCTATATCCTGAGCAAGCTGGAGGCTGTGCTGGCCGAGGCGGGGTTCTCTTTTGCCGACGTGGTTCAATCCAAGATTTACCTGACGGACATCGCCGCTTGGGAAGAAGCCGGCCGTGCCCACGGTGAGATTTTTGGCGAGATCCGTCCCACCATGGCCTTGGTCCACGTGCTGCCGTTCCTTGACCCGGCCATGAAGGTCGAGATCGAACTCGTCGCCCAGCGCTAAAAGAACGGGCCAACGCGGGGGCGTGCCACGGGAGACGGGGCACTCACCTGTACTTGCGGGTGCCCCTCGCAGCGTTCCCAAGGAAGTAACCCTGAACGCTCAGCAGAGACAGGCATCTCATGACAGGCGGGATTTGCGTTGCGCCATGAGAGATAAGCTAGTGTGGACAACTTTTTCTTTTTTGTAGGGGAGATCCATGGCTGCGATCAACCGTGACGACGTGGCGCATTTGGCGCAACTGGCTCACATTGAGATGAGCGACGACGAATTGGACCGCATGGCCACTGAGCTGGCAGTAATTGTGGATTCAGTTAAGAGCGTCAGCGAGGCTGCAGGGGCCGATGTGCCCGCCACCTCGCACCCGATTCCGCTGACGAACGTCATGCGTGAAGACGTTGTGGGCCACGTGCTCACCGTTGAAGAAGCACTCTCGGGTGCCCCGGATGCTGCTTCCGGCCGTTTCAAGGTTCCCGCAATTCTGGAGGAGAGCTAATCCATGAGTGCATCTGAATTGATCCGCTCCAGCGCCGCCGTCATGGCCGCCAAGCTGGCCGCCGGCGAAATCACCTCCGTTGAACTGGTCCAGGCTCACCTTAATCGCATTGCCGAGATCGACGGCGGTGAGCGCGGCATCCACGCGTTCTTGCACGTCAACGGCGAAGAGGCGCTCGCCGTCGCTGCCGATGTTGACGCCCGCCGCGCCGCAGGCGAGGAGCTCCACGAGCTCGCCGGTGTGCCGATCGCCATCAAGGACTTGATCGTCACGAAGGGCCAGCCCACCACGGCTGCCTCCAAGATCCTCGAGGGCTGGATGAGCCCGTACGACGCCACCGTCATCAAGAAGATCCGCGCCGCACGCATGCCGATGTTGGGCAAGACCAACCTCGATGAATTCGCGATGGGTTCCTCCACCGAGCACTCCGCGTATGGCCTGACCCGCAACCCCTGGGACCTGGACCGGATCCCCGGCGGTTCCGGCGGTGGCTCGGCTGCTGCTGTTGCCTCCTTCGAAGCTCCGTTGGCGCTGGGTACAGACACCGGCGGCTCCATTCGCCAGCCCGGTTCAGTCACCGGAACCGTTGGCGTGAAGCCCACCTATGGTGCGGTTTCGCGGTACGGTGCCATCGCCATGGCATCTTCACTGGATCAGATTGGCCCGGTATCTCGCACGGTGCTTGACTCGGCTCTGCTGCAGGAAGTCATTGGCGGCTATGATCCCCAAGACTCCACCTCCCTGACCGATCCCTCCACCGGCCTCGCCGACGCCGCCCGCTTGGGCAACGTCAAGGGCATGAAGATCGGTGTCATCAAGGAACTTCACGGCGAAGGCTTCCAGACCGGCGTCGAGAACCGTTTCAACGAATCCTTGGAGCTGTTGCGCGAAGCGGGTGCCGAAATCGTTGAGGTTTCCTGCCCTAACTTCGGCTACGCTCTGGGCGCCTACTACCTGATCATGCCTTCCGAGGCGTCTTCCAACCTCGCCAAGTTCGACGGCGTCCGCTTCGGTACGCGCACTTTACCCACCGAAGGCCCGCTCACCATTGAGCGCGTCATGGGTGCCACTCGCGCCGCCGGCTTCGGCGACGAGGTCAAGCGCCGCATCATCTTGGGAACCTACGCCTTGAGCGCTGGTTACTACGATGCCTACTACGGCTCAGCCCAGCGCGTGCGCACCCTGGTGCAGCGCGACTTCGAAGCAGCATTCGCTCAGGTTGACGTGCTGATCTCCCCGACCACACCCACCACGGCGTTCAAGCTCGGCGAGAAGCTCGATGATCCGCTGTCCATGTACCTTCAGGACGTTGCCACCATCCCGGCCAACCTGGCCGGTATCCCCGGTCTGACCCTGCCAGGCGGTCTTGCTGACGAAGACGGCCTGCCCGTAGGCATTCAGCTGCTGGCCCCGGCCCGCGAAGACGCCCGCGTCTACCGTGTTGGTGCTGTTCTGGAATCCCTGCTCGAAGCCAAGTGGGGCGGCCCCATGCTGAACCAGGCTCCGGACCTCGCATCTACAGCTGTTGCAGCCGAGGAGGCTAAGTAATGACTACTGAAACCATTTTGAGCTTCGAAGAGGCCATGGAAAAGTACGAACCCGTTCTCGGGTTCGAGGTGCACGTTGAGCTGAACACCAAGACCAAGATGTTCTCCTCCGCACCCAACGTGTTTGGCGACGAGCCCAACACCAACGTCAACGAAGTCTGCCTGGGTCTGCCCGGCGTCCTTCCGGTTGTGAACAGACAGGCCGTTGAGTCATCAATCCTGATCGGCTTGGCACTAAACTGCAAGATTGCCCCGCACAGCACCTTTGCGCGCAAGCAGTACTTCTACCCGGACACACCGAAGAACTTCCAGACCTCGCAGTACGATGACCCCATCTGCTACGACGGCTGGATCGACATTGAGCTCGAAGACGGCACGGTTTTTCATGTCGAGATCGAACGCGCACACATGGAAGAAGACGCCGGAAAGCTGACCCACATGGGCGGTTCCACGGGCCGCATCCAAGGTGCTGACTTCTCCCTGGTGGACTACAACCGTTCAGGCGTGCCGCTGGTTGAAATCGTCACCAAGACCATCGAGGGCGCCGGTTCACGTGCCCCCGAGCTGGCCAAGGCCTATGTTGCGGCCATCCGTGAAATCGTGAAGAACTTGGGCGTTTCCGAAGCCAAGATGGAGCACGGCAACGTCCGTTGCGACGCCAACGTTTCCCTGCGCCCGCACGGCCAGGAAAAGCTCGGTACCCGTACCGAGACGAAGAACGTGAACTCGTTGCGCGCCGTCGAAAATGCCGTGAAGTTCGAGATCCAGCGCCACGCTGCCGTCTTGGATTCCGGCACGCCGATCACGCAGGAAACCCGTCACTGGCATGAGGACACCAAGTCCACCACCTCGGGCCGTCCCAAGTCTGACGCTGATGACTACCGCTACTTCCCGGAACCGGACCTGGTGCCCATCGTCACCAGCGCCGCCTGGGTTGAAGAACTCCGCGCCACCTTGCCCGAGCCGCCGGCCGAGCGCCGCAAGCGCCTGCAGGCTGACTGGGGCTACAGCGATCTGGAGTTCCGCGACGTTGTCAACGCCGCTCTCTTGGACGAAATCGAAGAGACCATTGCCGCCGGTGCCACCGCCGCAGCAGCGCGCAAGTGGTGGATGGGCGAGATCGCCCGCCGTGCCAAGCTGGCCGATGTTGACCCCGCAGCGCTGGGTGTCACGCCCGCCGTCGTGGTTGAGATTGAAAAGCTCATCGCAACAGGTGCCATCAATGACAAGTTGGCCCGCAAGGTGCTCGACGGCGTCCTTGAGGGTGAGGGTACGCCCACCGAGGTTGTGGCCAAGCGTGGCCTGGCTGTTGTCTCCGACGACGGCGCGCTGCAGACCGCCATCGATGAAGCTCTCGCAGCCCAGCCTGACGTGGCGGAGAAGATCCGTGGCGGCAAGATCCAGGCTGTTGGCGCCATTGTTGGTGGCGTGATGAAGGTGACTCGCGGACAGGCCGATGCGGCCCGCGTGCGCGAGCTGATCCTGGAGACGCTCGGTGTAGAGGGCTAAACACCCCGCCCGAAACAGCGTTACCAAGAGCCGCGACTTCTCTCAGGAAGTTGCGGCTCTTGGCGTCTGGGCTGCAGAAACCTCTGGGCTGCAGAAACCTCGTGCGCGCCGACGAGAGCTGGAGTTAGCCGCGAGATCGGTGGTTACACTGCGGTTCTGGTGGCTAACCCCAGCTCAAGTTGATATTCCAGTCCTCACGGAGCCCCCTATGCAGCGGAGGCTACGAGCTCCGCCATGACTTCTTGCATCGCGTGGGCAGCCAGCTGGACCGAGGCCCGCCGCAGATTCTCCGGCCGAGCCAGCAGGTCAATTCGGCGCCGCGTATTGATGCCCGTCAACGGCCGCAGCACCACAGTAGGGTTGGTCCCGCCGCCAGGATTTAGCACCGGACCGGAGGTGTACCGCGGCAGCAATCCGATGACCTCACCCGTGGATACCAGCGCAGCGGCTGCCGAGTAGTCGTTGATCCGATGCAGCACCTCAACGGGATGGCTGGCCATGGCGCCCACGGCCACCAGCACGTCCGCGGGGGAGTAGCCGCTGCGGCTGCTCACCCATGGATAGCGCACGACGTCGGCCGCGGACACCGCCGCTTTGGCGGCCAGTGGGTGGTCAATCGCCACGGCAACGTCGAGTGGTTCGCGGGCCAGCGGGATGACGCGGAGTCCCGGCTGTGGCCACGGCGGGCTGTGATCCATACGGTGTGCCAAC
Source organism: Specibacter sp. NPDC078709 (assembly GCF_040686795.1). Taxonomy (NCBI): domain Bacteria; kingdom Bacillati; phylum Actinomycetota; class Actinomycetes; order Micrococcales; family Micrococcaceae; genus Specibacter; species Specibacter sp. NPDC078709. The sequence continues at coordinate 223,809 of NZ_JBFBLU010000001.1, read as the reverse complement.
ACCAGATCGTAACGGGCCGTCAAGGCCGCAAAGTCCTGCTGCGCCACGTCCTCATCAGAAAAGCGCAGCTGCGGCACAGTGGCAGTACCGCCCACCCCACCCGCGGCGCGGCGTGCCGCCAGCTTCCGGACCAGCGGCGCGAAGAGAGCCTGCCCGGCGCTGTGAAAACCACTGATGGTGACGGTTCCACTGGTGTCGTCCTGATAGGCGCCGATGGCGGCCTGCGCCGCGGCCATGGCGTCCATGACTTGCGCCCCGGCACTGGCGAGCACCTTGCCCGCCTCGGTCAGCACCAGATTCCGGCCATCGCGGCGAGTCAACGGAGTGTCTATATGGCGCTGTAGCAACGCAATTTGCTGAGACACAGCCGACGGCGTCACGGACAGGGTATCGGCCACGGCCTTGACGCTACCCAGCTCGCCCAGCTCACGCAGCATATGCAGTTGATGGAGTTCCATGCCACCAGCCTACAGTTTAGGTTTTACTTAATCCACGATGGAGAAATTATCGATTGTCCTAAACGGTTTTGCGGGTTCTAATGGACACTAAGCCTCCTGAAAATGACGCAATGAAGCACGTAATCCACCCAGCATCGGACATTGACGTCCGCACCACCGCACCACGAAAGAGCTGCCCATGAAAGCACTGTACAAATCCGGTCCACACGCTGGGTTCGAACTCGTTGAACGCCCGGAGCCGGAAGCCGGAGACGGCGAGGTGAAGATCCGCGTCCACACCACGGGCCTGTGCGGAACAGATCTGCACATTCAGGCATGGGACGCCTGGGCCGCAGCAACCATCAACGCCCCACTCATTGCCGGCCACGAATTCTACGGTGAAGTGGTGGAAGTGGGTGCCGAGGTCAATGACGTCAAAGTGGGGGACAAGGTCTCCGGCGAAGGTCACGTGGTGTGCGGTTTGTGCCGCAACTGCCGCGCCGGCCGCCGCCACATGTGCATCAATACGGTCTCCGTAGGCGTGCAGCGTGATGGCGCCTTCGCCGAATATGTGGTCATCCCCGAATCCAATGTTTGGGTGCACAAAGACCCCTCCATCACCCCTGAACTCGGCGCCATCTTCGATCCGCTGGGCAACGCCGTCCACACCGCCCTGAGCTTCGGCCTGGTCGGCGAAGACGTCCTCGTCACCGGCGCTGGACCGATTGGACTGATGGCTGTGGCCGTGGCTCGCCACGCCGGCGCCCGCAAGATTGCCATCACCGATGTCTCCGAACCGCGCCTGGCCATGGCCGCCGCGATGGGTGCCGACCTCGCCGTCAACGTCGCCACCACCCGCGTGAAAGATGCGCAGCTGCAGTTAGACATGTGCGAGGGCTTTGACATCGGCCTGGAAATGTCCGGCCACCCCACGGCCCTGCAGGAAATGATCGACAACATGAACCACGGCGGCCGCATCGCCATGCTGGGCCTGCCCAGCTCAGCGATCGACATTAACTGGGGCAAAGTGGTCACCCACATGCTCACCCTCAAGGGCATCTACGGGCGCGAAATGTTTGAAACCTGGTACGCCATGTCCGCTATGCTCTCCTCCAACCCCGTGCTGCGCGCGGCCGTGGCTAGTGTTGTCACTGATGTTCTGCCCGCCACCGAATGGGAGCAAGCCTTCGAGATCGCCCGCTCCGGCCGCGGCGGCAAAGTGGTCCTCGACTGGACCGTTTTCGCCTAAAGTAGCTCCGTTTTCTTAAGCACGACGGCGTCAGGCGCCTCCCGCCGTCGTCCATCCCGCCACTGTACTCGCCACCACAGACCACTCGCACCAGACTAAGGAATCCCATGTACACCTCCATGAAAGATGAGCTCACCGCCGAACTGGCGCAGATCCGCACCGCGGGACTGTTCAAGACCGAGCGCAAGATCAGCTCCGCGCAGTCCAGCCACATCACGGCCGGAGCGCTGGACGGCGAGGGTGCGCCCGTGCTGAACTTCTGCGCCAACAACTACCTGGGCCTGGCCGATCACCCGGAGATCATCGGCGCCGCCAAGAACGCCATGGACAGCCACGGCTTCGGCATGGCCAGCGTGCGCTTTATCTGCGGCACCCAGGATCTGCACCTGGAACTGGAAGCGGCCGTCTCGAGGTTCCTGGGCACCGAGGACACCATTCTGTTCTCCTCGTGCTTTGATGCCAACGGCGGTGTGTTTGAGTCCCTGTTCGGCTCAGAGGACGCCATCATTTCCGACTCCCTGAACCACGCTTCCATCATTGACGGCATCCGCCTGTCCAAGGCTGCGCGCTTCCGTTACGCCAACCAAGACATGGCCGATTTAGAAACCCAGTTGCAGGGCGCCGCAGCACTGCGTGATGGTGCAGGGGCCCGGCGCACCATCATCGTCACCGACGGCGTATTCTCCATGGACGGTTTCCTGGCCCCACTTGAAGCCATCTGCGACCTCGCCGAGCAGTACGGCGCCCTGGTCATGGTGGATGATTCCCACGCCGTGGGCTTCATGGGCGCCACCGGTGCCGGCACACCCGAGCACGCCGGCGTCTCCGACCGCGTGGACATTTACACGGGCACCTTCGGCAAGGCCCTGGGCGGCGCGTCGGGCGGCTACGTCGCCGGCCGCGGCGAAATTGTCGCGATGTTGCGTCAAAGGGCGCGCCCTTACCTGTTCTCCAACTCCTTGGCCCCCGCCATTGTGGCTGCCACGCTCAAGGCGCTGGAACTCGTGGCCGGCTCGGCCGAGCTGCGCACGAAGCTGTTTGAGAACGCCGCCCTGTTCCGACGCCGCATGAGCGAGGAGGGCTTTGAACTGCTCCCCGGCGAGCACGCCATTGTCCCGGTCATGTTCGGCGACGCCGTGGAAGCCGCTCGCGTGGCCGATGCCATCTTGGCGCACGGCGTGTTCGTCACGGCCTTCAGTTTCCCCGTGGTCCCGCGCGGTGCCGCCCGCATCCGGGTGCAGCTTTCGGCCGCGCATAGTGCGGACGACGTCGAAACGTGCGTACGCGCCTTTGTCGCCGCCCGCGGGGTGGTGGCTTAACCTGTATACGCACCATTCATTGTTACTGGTGCGTATGAGTGTTCATACGCACCAGTAACAATGAATGGTGCGTATGAGTGAGCCATTTTTGCGCACCAGGTCAGGCCCTGGCCGTCTGCGCCCCGGTGGCGTGGCAGGATGAAACCATGACCTTTATTTGGGATATCCGGGCCCGCGTCCAGTTTGAGGGCGATGCCCATGTCCTGGAAGACAGTTGCGGCTTCAACGGTCCCAATGCCTGGATCATTGACGGCGCCACGAGCCTGCTGGATCCCTTGAACCTGCCCGCAGCCTCCGATCCTCAGTGGTTGGCCCAGCAATTGTCCATGATTCTGGCGCAGGTTTCCAGCGATCCCAGCGTTTCCAGCGATCCCAGCGATCCCCGCAGTGCAACAACAAGTAGACACGGCGTGCGGGCTCTGCTGGCGGACTCTCTGGCCGCGATCGACTCCGCCGGAACAGTCTTAGTCGGCCCGGAAATGGTCCGCTTCCCCAGCGCCGCCATCTCCGTCGCCCAGCTCACGAGCCGTGGCGTCGAGATTGCTAGCTTGGCAGATTGCTCCGTGGTGGTGCGCACACAGGACGGCGCCACTCACCTCGTCCGCGCCGAGCTCGCCGACGCTCGGATTCCGGAGGGCACCCCGGAACAGCGGCTGGCCAAGCTGCGGCAGGACCGCGAACTCCGCAACACCCCCGACCGGCTGTGGGTGGCGCGGCGGGAACCCGAAGCGGCAGACTACGCCCACGTGGTGCAACTAAGCCGGCCCGAGATCATGGTGATGGCCAGCGACGGAGCCTGGCGCGCCGTCGACCTCGGCTTGGTCAGCGGCCCCGAAGAATTCCTAGCCCGCACCTCCACCACCGTGGACGCACTCGGCCTCATGCACGAGCTCCGCGTCCACCAGGGCCGGATCGGCGAAGTAGCCGACGACGCCACCGTGCTCACGCTCGCCCCGCACCCATGAATCAGCGCATCACGTGGTCCCAGCTGCCACAGACGGTTCGCGACGGTGTGGAGAACATCTTGGGTGAAGCTGTCACCGAAGCCGAGTCCCAGCCGGGTGGATTCTCGCCCGGCTCGGCGGACAGGGTGCAGCTGGCCTCGGGCCGGCGGGCGTTTGTGAAGGCCGCCAGTGCGCTGCACAACGCCACCACACCGGGGCTGCACCGCCGCGAGGCCGCCGTCACCGCGGCGCTCCCGCCTGGTGTGCTGGTGCCGGATTTCCTCGGGATGTACGACGACGGCACCTGGGTTGCGCTGGTCCTCGCCGATGTTGCGGGCCGGCACCCGCAGGAACCATGGGCGGCACACGAGGTGGTGCAGGTACTGGATGCTTTGGTCAGCGTGGGGCAGCTTGATCTGCCCGCTGAGCTGGAATTGCCACGGTACCAAGAATCCCTGCAAGGCGCTTTTCTGGGATGGGAAAGACTACGGTCGCGGCCTTTGGAAACAATGGGTTCGTGGGCTGCCAGTCATCTGGATCAGCTGGTGGAAGTGGCGCAACGGGGCACCTTGGAGCTGGCCGGGGATACGCTGGTTCATGGGGATCTGCGCGCGGACAATATCCTCTTGACCGGTCAGGATCCTGGCGCCGGTTCGTGGCACAGCCGGGGGCAGGATGCTGGCCGTTTTGGTAATGGTACTGGCCGTGGCGTGGTGTTTTTGGACTGGCCGTGGGCTGCCCGAGGAGCCGCCTGGGTGGATGGGCTCAGCGTGCTGATCAACGTGAAGACGCTCAATCCTTCAGCGCAGGTGGATCAGTTCTTTGAAACCCATCCTGTCTTTGCCGGAACCAACGCTCACGCCATCACCGCCGTCATGGCCGGATGGGCCGGCTATTTCCTGGACATGTCCCGGCGCCCGGCGCCCGCGGGCATTCCCACCCTGCGGCCGTTTCAGCGTCAGCAGGCCGATGCCTTGATCGACTGGATTCAAAGCCGCGGACTGTGAAGCCGGAGACTGTGAAGCAGCTGACAGTGAACTAGTGAACTGGTTTAGAGTGCGACGGTCCTGAAGCCAAGATTTCCACTCGCGGACTCGGGGGAGTTGGAGCTGCGTGCTGCCAAGCGGTAGCGGTTGCAGTAGGAGTCGTGGCAGAGGTAGGAGCCGCCGCGCATGACACGGCCGCGGCCAATCGTAGGGCCGGGAGGATTTTCCACGGTGCCTTTAGCTAGACAGCTCTTGTAGTACTTGGGCAGAAACCAGTCCGCGCACCATTCCCAGACATTGCCGCTGGTTTGGAACAGACCGTAGGCATTGGGCTTGAAACTGTCCACGGGGGCGGTGGTGAGGTATCCGTCGTCGCACGTGTTTTCGGTGGGGAAGGTGCCCTGCCAGATATTGCAGTGGTGCACGGCAACACCCTCGGAATCCGTGCCGTGAAGTTCATTGCCCCACGGGTAACGCGAGGCAGCCAGCCCGCCGCGGGCAGCGTACTCCCACTGGGCCTCGGTGGGGAGGGTGCGGCCAGCCCAGGCGCAATAGGCCAGTGCATCCGTGTGTGAAACCTGGGTGACAGGATGATTGGCGATCTCCTCCCAGTGGGAGCGCGGACCGGCCGGGTGTGCCCAATCGGCGCCGCGGACATTGAGCCACCAAGGAGTCCCGGCAGCTGTGCCCAAGATGTCGGGCTTGTCAGCCTGGACGGCCAGATGAAAAACGGCGGAGGTGCCGTAGGTCTCGGACTCGGTGCGGTATCCGGTGGCGTCGATAAAGGCGGCGAACTCGGTGTTGCTCACGGCCGTGGTGGAAATGCTGAAGGCGGAGATGGCAACCTCGTGGACGGGGGTTTCGCCGTCGGCCGGGTAGCCCTCGTCAAAGGGATCGCCCATGGAAAAAGTGCCACCGGTGATGTGGGCGTCGCCGTGTAGGGGCTGTGCAAGCTGGGGCGGTGCATGCTCAGACAGTTCGCGCGCAGGAATTTGCGCAGACGGAACGCTCAGGGAAAAGACGTGGGGGGCGGCTGTGATGCCGGGGGAGTGGCCATCTCGGCCTTCGGGACTGCAACAGCTGGACATGGGCTCACCTTGACGCGGGAAATTGCGGACACTTCCACCATTCTATGCAGAGGTGAGCTATCGGCTTGCAGGGGTGGGTTGCTCCTGGCGCGGATTAGGATTGAGCCTTGGCTTTGGAATGAATAGGTGAATCATGAGCAGTTCAACGATCTATCCCTCCGGACCCCGACTGGGCTTGCGCGACTTTGATGTGAACGACATTGCCGACGTTCATGAGTACACCGCCGATCCGTTGGTGTCCCAGTTCTCTACGTGGGAGCCTAATGCTCTGAAGCAGACAACGGCCTTTGTTGAAGCCGCCGCGCAGGAGCACCTAGACCCGGACCGAACTGCTTTTTCCCTGGCGGCTGTTTTGGATGGCAAGGCCATTGGATCGGTAGCTATCTGGATCACCGATCCGCATGATCGCAACGGCGAGCTTGGCTACACGTTCCACCGAGACTACTGGGGCAAGGGGTACTCGAGTGAGGCCGTGTCCATGCTCCTGAGTTTCGGCTTCAACAGCCTTGGACTTGAACGCATCACAGCCACCTGCCATCCGGAAAACCAGGGGTCAGTTCGAGTCCTGGAAAAGAGTGGATTCGCCTTGGAGGGGCGGCTGCGTTCGCATCGACGGATCCGGGGGCAGCGGCGGGATTCCATGCTCTATTCCATCCTGCGAGGAGAATGGTCACTAGCGTAGGATGTGGATCCCTACGCTTTTACTCTCGTCTCAGGAGTTGGCAGCCATGCAGGAAACTCGAAACATACCCCGCTGGGCAATGATTTTTTCCTCGTGCGTGGCAGTCATAGCCATGACGTTTGCGGTCATCGGAATCGTTGATCTACTGACAAGTGCCAGTGCAGACAAGCTCGCCCTCGAGATCCTAGCCGTGGCTGCATTCGCGTTTGCTGCGTGGGCCATCGCCGTCAAGGGGAACCCCGCCCTTTCGCGACGTCGAGATGAAGCGCCCAACCGTCGTAGTCCTCTGGAGTGGTGAATGCAGCACCGCCAGCCGACAGCCGGTACCCATGAGTGATGTTGCCAAGGCTGAACTGTGCCGATATTTGCAAGAGGGCCGCGATGCCATGGTGTGGAAGCTTGCCGGCCTCTCTGACTATGATCTGCGACGTCCGCTAACATCCACTGCTACAAACCTGCTCGGTCTGGTGAAGCATCTGGCAGGGATCGAAGCCCAGTATTTTGGTGCGGTCTTCGAGAGGCCCTTCCCAGAGAATCATTCATGGATGGCAACAGATGCTTCGGCGAATGCGGACATGTGGGCCACTCCCGAAGAGTCGAGTGTGGAGATCGTGGCACTCTACAAGCGCGTGTGGGCACATGCAGACGCGACGATTTCCGAGCTCCCTATGGATGCCGCCGGTCAGGTGCCTTGGTGGCGCGAGGCGAGTAATCCGGTGAGTCTGACCCGCATCTTGGTGCATGTCACAGCCGAAACAATGCGGCATGTTGGCCACGCGGACATCGTGCGTGAGTTAATTGACGGCAGCGTGGGACATCGGGACGACAACGACAACATGGCTGAGGGGAACCCGGCCTGGTGGCGCAGCTATCGCGAGACCTTGGAGACGGTTGCCCGCAGCTTCCGGGACTAAGTTAGCGTCGAATCCCAGCTGAGTTTCGGCAGCTGGGCCTGTCGGCGGGGAGCTCTGCCTAGAGGAATAGTTTGAAGCCCACATGAGAGGCTGTGAAACCCAGCCGCTCGTAGAAGCGATGCGCATCCTCACGGGCCTTGTCACTGGTCAATTGGACCAAGGCGGCGCCACGCCGTCGTCCTTCTTTGACAGCCCACCCCATCATGGCCGATCCCAGCCCATTGCCACGCAATTTCTCATCAACTCGCACAGCTTCCACAAGCAACCGTGTGGCGCCCAGGCGGGCAAGGCCCGGAATAACTGTCAACTGCATCGTGGCAACCACCTTTTCCGCGTCATCAGCAACCACAATCAGCAACTGCGCCGGGTCGCGGTCAATCGCGCTGAACGCCGCCATATAGGGCGCGCGGTCTTGGGAAGCAGCAGAGTTCTCCGCTGCTCGAAGTGGATCGTTGTTCATGAGCTCAATGATGGGCACGACGTCGGACTCGACTGCCCTGCGTAGGCTGAAGTTTTTACCGGACAGGGTGAAGTGTTCCAGGACCATGGTTTTATCCTTTCATGGCCGGCAGCGAGACCAGGGCTGCCAGGCCTACCAGGCCTACCAGGGCGAGAGAGATGTTGCCGCATCGAGCGGCCCTCGGCCTGCAAGCCAGGCCATGAAAGAACGGCGATCAGCCAGCGACCCCAGCCGTTGCGGGACAGTAGCGAGCAACTCTGAAAGGTCCCATGCCACGTAGTCTTCTGGCCAATCCGAGGGTGTGTAGCCCAGCCCGAGATCCACGTGGTGTATTTCCACTTCACGTAGCCTGTGCGCCGGGCATGCGGACGCACCATACTGCCCACCGCCCAGCAATTGGCCGTTGGGCCATCCGGCCGCCGAGCACAGACTGAAAATCTCTTCCAGATGAATCATGCTGGCATTGAGGTCCGCGAGGATTTCTGCGGCCGGACGCGTGGCACCAGCCTCGATTTCTTGCCGACGCTGCTCCTCACCACCGGCATATTTTGGAACGTCTACACCTTCCAAGGCGCCTGACAGACGGCGTGCATGGCCGTCGGCATTGCGTGCCAAATGGGTCAAGACGTGGCCAACACTCCAGCCGGGAAGGAGGCTGGGTGAGGCGATGTCTTGCTCGCTTAGCTGCGCAACGCGGCCAGCTAATCGCAGCTGTGCTTCGCGGCACAGTTGGGATGCGTGATCGGGATCTTTCTCAAGGTTCACAGGAGCATCAGCCTTTCTTGCCTAGTTCTATCGTGGGGAAGCGCTCATTGCTTAGCGTTCCATGATCTGCGTACGGACGGCAATTTCATGATTCGAGGAGGACCGGTGGGGGAGAAGCTCCAGAGAGGGGAATGCACTTACGTTCCGTGCAGGGATTTGTGAGGGGCTCTGGGTACAGCTCTATGCAAGACTCTGTTGATGACTGAGATTTCTATGGGCACGTTGCACCATATTGAACTGTGGGTTCCTGATTTCGCTCGGGCCACTGAGGAATGGGGATGGCTGCTGGCCAACCTTGGCTACGAGGCCTTTCAAAGCTGGCCCAAGGGAAGTAGCTGGAAGCAGGGCGCCACTTACATTGTTCTCGAATAGGCCCCGGCCCTGAGCGCTCGCAGCCCTCAGCGCAAGGCACCGGGATTAAACCATCTGGCTTTCCATGCCGACTCACCCGAGCATGACGACGCGCTCTTCGCTGCCGGGATGGGCCATGGCTGGAAAACACTGTTTGCGGACAAATATCCCTATGCTGGTGGCTCCGGACACTACGCCGCGTACCTGGAAAATTCTGATGGGTTCGAAGTGGAACTGATTGCCAGCACGTGAAGCCATTGCACCCAGGGGGCCAGCCGCCCGCCCTGGTTGGCGCAGGCGCCCCAGGGTGTGTAACCATAACGCCATGGATACGCATGTACTGATCATTGGCGGGGGAATTGCCGGGTTGTCTCTGGCTTGGCGGTTGGCCGCGGCCGTCCCCGTTGTCCTGGTGGAGGCCGAGCAATCACTGGCCTATCACACCTCCTCGCGCTCGGCGCGGCAGATGCAGCCCAGCTACGGGCCTGCTCCTATCCAGGAATTGACCCACCGGAGCATTGCCCGCGTGGAGCAGATTTCTGCCAGCCTGCCCTCGCCCATTCTCATGCCCCGCCCCATGATGACCCTTGGCACGGTGGCGCAAGTTCAAGCTCTTGTGGACACTCACACGTCCTTGACCGCGCTCGATCATGCCCAGACGATGCGCCGCAGTCCTGATCTACGCCCGGCGGGTTTTGAGGCCGCAGCGCTCGATGAGACAGCCCGCGAAGTGGACGTCCCCGCCCTACTGGACTTTTACCGCCGTGAGGCTGTGGCAGCAGGTGCTGTGGTCCTGACCTGGCACCCCGTCAGTGTGGCTGAAGCCACGGGTGCTGGCTTCAGCGTGACGGCCGGCGGCCAGATGATTACGGCCCGCATCGTTGTCAATGCCGCCGGCGCTTGGGCCGATGACGTGGCGGAGATAGTGGGTGCCCGGCGACGTGGCCTGACCCCGTACCGGCGCAGCGTGGCCATCGTTGCCACAACGGCACCGGTGGATCCGGCCGGTCCCATGGTGGAGCCGGCGGATGAGTCCTTCTACTACAGGCCCGACGCCGGACACCTCCTGATCTCCCCGTGCGAGAGTGTCCGTGCCGAGCCAGGCGACGCACAAGTAGTGGAGGCAGAGATCGCCGAGCTGATCCACCGCATTGAGGCCGTGACCGCTTTGGGGATCACCGGCGTCGTACGTGCGTGGACGGGGCTGCGCACCCAGCCGGCCGACGGTCTGCCCGTGGTGGGGTTCGATGCCGAGGTGCCGAACTTTTTCTGGCTGGCAGGGCAGGGCGGCTACGGTATTCAAACATCGGCGGCACTGGCAACTCTGGCCGCACAGCTGGTCACCGGGAATCTGCCTGAGCAGGACGAACCATTGGCCGCTGCGCTGAGTCCGCAGCGTGCGGGACTGAACTAGCGGGAGGCTCTAGCTGGCGGCGCCAGCTGCAAGAACTAGCTGGCGGCGCCGGAGGCCACGACGCCCACGCCCAACACGGCCAAGACGCCGCTGCTGATGCGTTCAATGAGGGTGTTGACCTTGGGCTTGCGCAGCCACTTCATGGCCCGGTAGGCGAGTACGGCAATCGTGGCCAAGTACAGAAAACCGATCACGGCAAGAGTAAGCCCCAAGATCATGGCCACGGCCAGAGTGTTGGCGCCGTGGGGGATGAACTGGGGTACTACAGCCAGGTAGAACAGGCCCACTTTGGGGTTGAGCAGGGTGGATACGACGCCGGCGGCATAGCCCGCGCGTTTGCTGTAGACCAACGGTTGATGACCGTCGCCACCGGCGGCAATCCCGGCCTTGGCAGCTTTGCGTGCCTTCAAAAATGAGGAGATGCCCAGGTAGAGCAGGTACAAACCACCGGCAATCTTGATCCAGCGGAAGACCTCTGCGGACTGTTCCAAAATGGCGGCCAAGCCAAAGCCCACCAAGGCAGCCCAGACCAAGGCGCCCGTGCCGGAGCCGGCTGCCGCGGAAATGCCCGCGCCTACCCGGCTCAGGGAAATGCGCAGCACCATGAAGGTGTCGGGCCCGGGGATGAGGGCCAGCATGAGGCACAGGCCAGCGAAGGCCAAGAGGGAAACAAAGGTCATGAAGTCCATTGTCCGGCCAACATTCCCACCCCCGCAAGCTGAGGAGGATCTCGGTGTCCGCTATCCCAGACTCAAGCTGCCGGTGAGGCGCCCAAACCAGCCCAACGACGTCGTACGCTAAGGGCATGAGCGAACTGATCAGCAACATTGGCGAACTGATGACTCAAGACGGCGAGCTAGGCACCATGAGCGATGCGGCCATGGTCCTTGAGGGCGAGCGGATTGCTTGGATTGGCCGCAGTAGTGACGCGCCGGCCGCCGATAAGCACACGGACGCGCAGGGTCGGGCGATCCTGCCGGGATGGGTGGATTCGCATTCGCACCTGATTTTTGCCGGGGACCGCACGGCCGAATTTGAGGCGCGCATGGCCGGGGAAAGCTATAGCGCGGGCGGAATTGCCGTCACTATGGAAGCCACGCGCGCCGCCACCGACTATGATCTCACCCGCTTAGGCTTGGGCCGCGTGGCAGAGGCGGTGGCTCAGGGAACCACTTATCTCGAGACAAAAACCGGCTACGGCCTGGACGTCGAGCAGGAAGCCCGCAGTGCCAGAATCGCCTCCACCGTGGCCGATCAAGTCACCTATTTGGGCGCACATCTGGTCCCCAACGGTATGGACGCCGACGCCTACACCGAGCTGGTCTGTACCGACATGCTCGACGCCGTCCGCCCCTACGCTGACTGGGCCGACGTCTTTTGTGAGCGCGGCGCCTTCACCCCGGAACAGTCGCGCGCCGTGCTCACCGCCTGCCGCGACGCCGGGTTGGGACTGCGCGTGCACGGCAACCAGCTGGGCCACGGCGCCGGCGTTGAGCTCGCCGTGGAGTTCGGTGCGGCTAGCGTTGACCACGTCAATTTCCTGACCGAGCACGACGTTGCGCTCCTTGCGCAGTCCTGGTCCGGCTGGGATGGGGGAGCCCATGCGGCTCGCGGGGACGGGGTCCGAGGCACGGTCGCCACGGTGCTTCCCGCTTGCGATTTATCGACCCGAGCGCCCTTGGCTCCGGCCAGGACTCTGCTGGATGCTGGCGTGCAACTGGCCATTGCCTCCAACTGCAATCCCGGGACGTCGTATACCTCCTCGATGGCATTTTGCGTGGCCACTGCCGTGCTGCAAATGGGACTCAGTGTGCACGAGGCTGTTCGAGCTGCAACCTATGGGGGAGCGTTGGCGCTGGGGCGTGAATCCGGTCGCGACGCTGATGGGGAGCGGGCCGTCGGTTCGCTCGCTGTGGGACACCGGGCTGATTTGCACATGCTGCGGGCACGCTCGGCAACGCATTTGGCGTACCGTCCGGGTATGCCGCTGACTGCCGGTGTGTGGCGGGCAGGGGTTCGGAAGGCGTAGCCGCGGCGGCGGCCTTGCCGTTCTTGTCGGTGCCGGTGTCGGTGCCGGTGCCGGTGACAACCCGGGCAGCAGCGGTAGCCGAGGTTGTCGGCCTCGTACTCCAGCCTGCAGGTAGCTTCAACGTGACAGCCGCGTTGGAGATGGAAGTCGGCTCATTGGAGACCAGCGTAGTGGTGAACTCGTTATCAGCACCCTGCCCAATGATGGGTCCGGTCTGGCCACTCGAGAGCTGTGCACAAGCCCGGTGCGCAGCAGGCCCACGTCACGGATCAGTAGGCCCACGTAGCTGTCGCCGCAGGCGGAAGCCGTGAAGTTCTGCACCCAGCGGGTGCTTTCATGCTTGGCCGGGAACGGGGTGGACTGCGTTTGCACAGCACCTGCGGCACCGTCATAACCGCCAACCCACGCGTACTCATTCGCCTTGGTCGACTGGTAGTCGAAGGAGATCGCGTAGTCGTGACCCGGCTCAACTGCCATGGTCGCCGGAGTGGCCATTTCTGCGAACGAAATCTCAGCCAAATGATTGTTTATGATGTTTTCATCGTGGTTACAATCAGATTGTGTTAGGATTGGGCTAGAAAAATAACTTCTCCGGATGCCTTATTGCGCCCAGGGAAGCTCTTAGTCAAGGAGAATGCGCAGTATGAGCGAGAACACCCAGCTTGGTCCCTTCATGGATGCCGAACTCACCAGCCAGCCCGAGGTCTGGGCTCAGGCGATTGCCCAGGCTAAGAGTGAGAACCTGCTGCCCACCGATGGTCAGCGTGTTGCTGTCATTGGCTGTGGCACCTCGTGGTTCATGGCGCAGAGCTACGCCACTGCCCGCGAAGCTGCCGGCAAGGGAGTCACCGACGCCTTCGCAGCCTCGGAAGCTTTCCTCGGTGCCGAGCGCGGCTACGACGCCATCGTTGCCATCACCCGCTCAGGGACCACCACCGAAGTGCTAGAAATCTTGACAGCTATTAAGGGCACCGTGCACACCGTTGCATTGGTGGGCGATGTGAACTCGCCGATCATGACCTTGGCTGATGCCGTCGTCGAACTTCCCTACGCCGATGAGCAGTCAGTGGTCCAGACCCGCTTCGCCACCACCGCGCTGACGTACCTGCTGACCAGCGTTGGCATGGATTTGAGTGCGGCTGTTGAGGACGCCAAGACTGCCGTAGTTGCCCCCGTTGAGCAGGAGCTCATTGACGCCGAGCAGTTCACGTTCCTGGGCACCGGCTGGACAGTGGGCCTGGCGCACGAGGCCGGCCTGAAGATGCGTGAAGCCGTGCAGGGGTGGACCGAGTCTTACCCGGCTAAGGAATACCGCCACGGCCCGATCTCCATCGCCGCCCCGAACCGCGTCACCTGGATGTTCGGCGAGCAGCCCGAAGGCCTGGATCGCGATGTTGCCAAGACCGGTGCGCTGTACGTGAACACCACCACTCATCCGCTGGCAGAACTGGCCCGCATCCACCGCGTCACGCTGGAGCGCGCCCGCGCCCGCGGCATGAACCCGGACCTGCCGCGCAACCTCACCCGCTCGGTCATTCTGGAAGACTAGTCCGCACAACAGCCCGCTAAGGGCCTCGCTGCTGGCTAAAATGTTAGGCACCCCACTTTCTTGCCGGCTTTCTTGAGAAGTTACTTGAAAACGTGAGGTGCCTGCCGTTTGCTTCCGACCAGGCCCGCACAGCACAGATGCCCGCGGGTGCTGCACGCCGAAAGAGACTTTCATGAACACCTTGACCAACCGCGTTGGCGATACCGGCGCCCAGCCCACCCCCGAGCTGGTGGATGCCGTCCTGGCCTTCGACATTGGCGGCACGGACATGAAATCCGGGATCATTCTCGGCGACATCACCAGCGGTGGCGTGGAGGTCTTGGATGTCCAACGCAACCCCACCCCGCTGGACGGTGCCCGCTCCGGTGAGAGCGTCTGCGCCCGGATCGTGGAGCTGACGGCAGCGTACCGCGCGGCTCATCCCGAGCTGAATATTTCCGCCGTGGGCGTGACGGTGCCGGGCATTGTGGATGAGGCCGCCGGCGTGGGCGTCTTCTCCGCCAACCTGGGGTGGAAGGATTTCCCGTTCACGGCGACGTTGACGCAAGCGCTCGGTCTGCCTGTGGGATTCGGGCACGACGTCGGCATGGCCGGGGAAGCCGAATTCCGTATCGGCGCCGCTGTGGGCAAGAAGGATGTGCTCATCTTGGTCATTGGCACCGGCATTGCCGGAGCTGTTTTGTGCGACGGCGCCCGCGTAGTTGGCGGCGGATATGCAGGCGAGATTGGCCATGCTCTGGTTCCGGCGCCCGATGGCTCCTTGGTCATCATGGAATCGCTAGGCTCCGCCGGTGCCGTAGCCAGACGCTACACCGAGGCCACCGGCATAACGGTGGCGGGCGCCCGGAATGTGGTGGCTCTCGCCGCCGAAGGTGATGCCGCAGCCAGCGCAGTGTGGCGCGATGCCATCAACGCCCTGGCGTTCAGCATCGCCCAATGCGTCTCCATCCTGGGCACCGAAACCGTGGTTCTGGGAGGTGGACTCTCCATGGCCGGAGCGGCCCTGTTCGAGCCGCTGGCCGCCCGCGTGGATGAACTGCTCACCTTCCACCGCCGCCCCGAATACCTGCATGCGGCGCTGGGCGAAAACGCTGGACTCATCGGGTCGGCGCTCAAGGCACGGAGTCTGGTGGCGCAGGCATGAACGCGAACAACTCAGCCAACAACGTAGTCCTGACCGTCACGCCGAACCCGGCCGTCGACGTCACCTACACAGTTGCCGGTGTGCATCTTGGCTCCTCGCACCGGGTTTCCACACCGTTGAGCCGCGCTGGTGGCAAGGGCCTGAATGTCTCACGTGTGGCGCACCAGCTGGGTCACCCCACCCTCGCTATTGCCACCGCCGGGGGGCCTACGGGGGAGCAGTTGCGCGCGGATTTGGAAGCTGCCGGGATCTGGCACCGGCTGGTTCCCGTGTTGGCCCCCACCCGCCGCACCATCGCCTTGGTCGATACCGCTGCGAACAACACCACCAGCATTTTCAATGAGCTCGGCCCGGCCTTGGCCGCCGCTGAATGGGAAGCGCTGGCGGCCGCCGTGGTGGATAACCTTGCCGGTGTCCAGACGCGCGACGGCGTGCGCCGGCCAGGCGTCCTAGTGGGCTCAGGTTCCCTCCCGGACCAGGCGCCGGCTGATTTCTACCCTGCGTTGGTGGCTCTGGCCCACGCGGCAGGCGTGCCCGCCATCATTGACACATCCGGTGACGGTATTCTGGCCGCCGCCAAGGCTGGCGCGGACCTCCTCAAGCCCAATAATCACGAGCTGATGGAAGCTGTGGGGGAGAGCGATCTCGTTACCGCTGCCCGAACCCTCATACGCCTCGGCGCCAAACGCGTGCTGGTGAGCGTGGGCGAAGACGGCATGCTGGCCTTCAGCGCCGACGCCCCCGGCCGCTACCTCCAAGCAAGGCTCCCCGCACCGTTGAGCGGAAACCCCACCGGCGCGGGAGACGCGGCGGTGAGTGCGGCCGCCGTCGCTCTTGCCAACGGAGAAGAAGACCTGCGGGAAATCCTGCGCCACGCCACAGCCTGGAGTGCTGCGGCAGTCCTCATGCCTGGCGCCGGTGAAATTTCGCCCACGTACGCCGAGTTGGCCAGCCAGCTCATTTTCACTGACCACTAAGGAACACATTTCATGGCTTTGACCAACACGCGCGACATCATGGATCTAGCGGCGAAGGCCGGCACGGGGCAGGGCGCGTTCAACGTGATCCACCTGGAGACCATCGAAGGTCTCATTGGCGGGGCGGAAGCCGCCGGTCGGCCTCTCATCTTGCAGATCTCCGAGAACTGCGCCAAATTCCACGGCGGCTTGGAGCCGGTTGCTTTGGCCACCTTGGCTGCTGCCCGCAAGGCCTCCGTGCCGGTGGCCGTGCATCTGGACCATGCCGAGGACGAGACGCTGGCATACCAAGCCGTTGACCTGGGCTTTGGCTCCATCATGTTCGACGGCGCGCACTTTGAGTATGCGCAAAATGTTGAGGTCACGGCCCGCGTTGCCGCTTATGCTCACGAGCGTGGTGTGTACGTTGAAGCTGAGCTGGGCAAGGTGGGAGGCAAGGACGGTGCGCATGCTCCGGGTGTGCTGACCGATCCGGTCGAGGCCGTTGCGTTTGTGGCTGCCACCGGTGTTGATGCCCTGGCCGTGGCGGTGGGTTCCTCGCACGCGATGACTGAGCGGTCCGCCGCACTTAACTTGGACCGCATTGCCGAGTTGAAGACTGCCCTGGAGGTGCCGTTGGTGCTGCACGGTTCATCCGGCGTGTCCGATGAAAACATCGTTGCAGCCATTTCCGCCGGCATGACGAAAATAAACGTCTCCACACACTTGAACGGGTTCTTCACGCGCGCTGTGCGCAGCTACCTAGATGAGAATCCGGCTGTGGTGGACTCCCGCAAGTACCTGGGTGCAGGCCGGGCAGCCCTGATTCCAGAAGTTGCACGTCTGCTGGAGCTTTTTGCCGGCGCGACCCACACCCACAACTGAACGCGGTGGCCGGTTCGCCGCCTAGGATTGAACAATGAACAGAAATGAACGGCTTACCGCCATCTTGGACATCCTGGCGGCGGACGGCCAAGTGGAAGTGGACGAGATCGTTGAGAAGCTGGGTGTCTCCCCGGCAACGGCTCGCCGCGACTTGGATTCACTGGCTAACGAGCGCCTGCTGACACGTACACGCGGTGGAGCCAGGAGCGGTTCTGTTTCTTACGATCTTCCCGGGCGGTACAACCGTGATGACCATGCCGAGGAAAAGCAGCAGATCGCCCACGCCGCGAGTGCGTTGATCCCCCAAGGCGCCGTGATTGGTTTGTGCGGTGGTACGACCAGTACCGCGTTGGCTCAGGTGTTATCCACCCGTGAGGACTTGATGGTCCAATCGAACCGGCCCACCTTGACAGTGGTTACCAACGCCATCAACATTGCCGCTCAGCTAGCCATCCGCCCCAACTTCAAGATTATGGTCACCGGTGGCATCGTGAACCCACGCTCCTACGAGCTGGTGGGACCGTATGCGGACACTATTTTGCAACGGGTGGCACTGGACTTCGCCTTCATTGGTGTCAATGGGATTGAACCCGGCGCAGGCCCCACCACCAATGATGAGGGAGAGGCCTCGGTGAATTCCAAGATGGCACGCCGCGCCTCGGAAGCCTATATTTTGGCCGACGCCTCCAAGATTGGCAAGCGCGCCTTCGCCACCATGCAAGAGCACGAATTCCGCAACCTCATCACGGATTCACGCATCACCGACGCTCAGATGGAGGCGTTTCGCGAGGCCGGTACCCACGTTATTGTGGCGCCTAAACTGGAGCACTGACCCCGAGCACTGACCTGGAGCACTGACCCCGAGCACTGACCCGGAGCACTGAACGGTGCTCTGCCTAGCGGGGGAGTGGCCAGTGGTATTCCAGTTCTGGCCGGCCGGGCGAACCATGCCGTGGGGCCTTTAGCGCTGAGCCGGTTTCCACCAAATAGTCCAGATAACGCCGCGCTGTCACACGGGACATGGCCAGTTCGGCAGCGGCCTCGGTGGCAGACGCCGGTTGCCCGTGAGCGCGTAGCCAATCGGCGACGGTGCGGAGGGTCTCCGGCAGCATGCCTTTAGGCAGCACCAATTTTCCGGTGGGCCGCAGTTGTGACAACGCCCGGTCAATGGCGTCCTGGGAGGTTTGCGCTCGGTCCGTCAACAGTGCGTGGTAGTTGAGGTAGTTCTCCATCTTTTCCCGGAACGCAGCAAAGGTGAACGGCTTAATAAGATAGGCCGTAATGCCCAATGCAATGGCCGAACGCACCACCTGGACATCGCGCACCGCCGTGATCGCCACGACGTCCGGGACCAGCCCCAGCCCGTGAACGCGTCGGAGCAGATCCAGGCCGTGCCCGTCAGTGAGGTTCATGTCCAGCAGAATCAGCTGCACGGCAGGAGTGGCGGGATCGTTCAGTGCCGCCAACGCCGCCTGCATCCCGTGCGCTTCGGCCACCACCTCAAAACCGTTCAACCGGCGCACATAGTCCGCGTGCGCGGCCAAGGCGATGGGTTCATCGTCCACCACGAGCACCCGGATGGGAGAAGAATTGCTCATGATGCGCCTCCTGTTGATGGCGGTGGTGTTGATGGCGGTGGTGTTGATGGTACGTGGGCGGCTAGTGCGTCAACGGGGATCACCGCGGTCATGACGGCGCCGCCGTCGTTCTCGCCAGTGATGGTGCCACCGAGGGCGGCGGTTGCGCGGCGGATCAAAGCCATGCCGTAACCGCGTCCGCCGGGTGCCACGGAGGCTTTGTCCGTGGTGCCTATTCTGCCAAGGACATCCAGATCGGTGGTGGGCAGGCCGGGGCCGTTATCCGCGACGGTGAGGGTCAGGTCGCCGTCGGCCACTAAAAGATCCACCCACACGGTGGGTTGTTCCGCGCAGCTGGCCGAGGCTTCTATGGCGTTGTCCACGAGGTTGCCCAGCAGGGTTATGAGTTCGCGCGGATCTAAGGTGTCGGGCGGCAAGGTTCCGGCCGCTGTCAGCTCCAGGCTCACGCCGCGCTCATCGGCTTGGGCACGTTTGCCTAGCAGGAGTGCGGCGAGGAACGGTTCATCGAGGACTTCGACAAATTCGCCTCCCAACCGAATGCTCTCAGTATGTTCGGCTGTGGCGAAGTTCAAAGCATCACGGGGTCGGTCCAGTTCAATGAGGGAAATGATGGCGTGCAGTCGATTTGCATGCTCGTGGGTCTGGGAACGCAGCGCTTCCACCAGGGTTTGGGTGCTGCTGAGACTGCTGGCCAAAGCCGTCAGCTCGGTGTGGTCTCGTAGGGTGGCTACCGTGCCGGCCGGAGTGTTGCTTCCGGGGGTTTGGGCAGGGCGTTGACTGACCACCAGGAGGTGGTCGCCGGCTAGATGGACCTCATCGGTGGCCGTACGGCCACTCTCCAACAATTCCCGGAGCGAATCCGGTAGCCCCAAGGAATCCAAACTGGGCTGCGCTGCCGGCGTCTGCCCTCTCTGTCCTGCTTGCTCGGTAGAGGGGGCTTTGATCCCCAAGAGAAGTGCGGCGTGGTCGTTGTGGAGCACCATGGTGCCGCGGGTATCCACCAGCACCAAGCCCTCGCGCACCGAGTGCAGCACCGATTCGTAGTACGTGAACAGCTGTCCCATTTCTTCAGGTCCCCAACCAAAGGTGACGCGTTTGAGGTACCTACCCAAGGCCCAAGCCGCCAGGGAGCCAGCCAGCAAGAGCGCCGCCGCCAGCCCCGCGACCGCAGGGAGCCTGCTCGCCACCAGCACCTGGACGTTGCCCACCGTGGTGCCGGCGGCGACCATACCCAGCAACGTCCCTTCCGCATCATGGATGGGAACAATCACGCGGACCGATGGCCCCAAAGTACCGGTTGTGGTTTCAAAATAGTTGTTCCCGGCCTGTGCTTGGGCGAGGGACCCCACGTACTGCTTGCCGATTTCTTGTGGGTCAGGGTGCGTCCAGCGCACGCCCTGCGGCGACATCATGGTGATGAAATCGACGTGAGCATCAGCCATGACGGATTTTGCAAACGGCTCCAGGATAGCGCTCGGATTGGGTTCCTTAGCCGCAGCTACTACGGCAGGTGAGTCGGCGAGCGCGGTGGCGACGGCAAGCATCCGCTGGCGGGTCTGGTCATAAGTGCGGGAGCCGGCGTCGTACACCATGAAGGTGGCCAGCCCGGCGGTCAAGAGCACCACATAAATCAGGTTGGCAACGAACAACCTGCGGGCAATACTCCAGCGGCGCCACAGCATGAACAACCTTTCGTGCGACCAATATGAACACAACGGTGAGCTAAATCACGTTGCGGGGCAATCTTATGTGAGGCGGATCGCAAGCCTCACCAACCAATGCTAATCATCAGCCGCGCAGACCAGCAAAGCAAAAAGCCCATAAGCAAGGAGTCACCATGAGCTCTCAAGGACGAGGGAACCTCAGCACGGCCAAGCCGGCAAAACGTAGGCTGGATAAGACCCATTGGCTCTACATTGCGGTCATCGCCGCCGTGGTGTTTGGTGCAGCGATCGGACTGCTGGCTCCTGAAGTGGGCAAGTCGCTGAAGCCGCTCGGGACCATGTTCATTGCGCTGATCAAGATGGTCATTGCGCCCATCATTTTCTGCACCTTGGTGATTGGTGTTGGCTCCATTGCCAAGGCCGCCACCGTGGGCAAGGTGGGTGGCCTGGCTCTGCTGTACTTCATGACGATGTCCACCGTGGCGCTGGCGATCGGTCTGCTGGTGGGCAATATCATTCATCCGGGGGCCAGTTTGCACCTTGAGCCGTACAAGGCAGGTGGCGGCGCCGAGGAGAACTCCACGGTGAAGTTCCTGATGGAAATGATCCCCGGTGACATCCCCGTGCTGCCCACCCTGGTGCTGGCGCTCATGGTTGGTTTCGCCGTGCAGTCCCTGGGCAAGGCCGGCGAGCCGGTACTCAACGGTGTCAAGCACATTCAAAAAGTAGTGTTCAAGCTGATGACCATGATCATGTGGCTCGCTCCGGTCGGTGCCTTTGGTGCCATCGCCGCAGTAGTAGGTGCCACGGGCTGGGCCGCCATTGGTTCCATGGCCATCCTCATGGGCGCCTTCTACCTCACATGTGCACTGTTCATCGTGGTGATTCTGGGTTCGATCCTGCGCCTAGTGACGGGTCTGAACATCTTCACCCTGATGCGTTACCTTGGCCGCGAATACCTGCTGATCTTCGCAACCTCTTCTTCTGAATCTGCCCTGCCGCGACTGATGGCCAAGATGGAACACGCCGGTGTCTCCAAGCCTGTTGTTGGCATCACCGTCCCCACCGGCTACTCCTTCAACCTTGACGGCACTGCCATCTACCTGACCATGAGTGCACTGTTCATCTCCACCGCCATGGGCCTGCCGATGAACCTCGGCGAGCAGATTGGCCTGTTGATCTTCATGGTCATCGCTTCCAAGGGTGCTGCCGGTGTCACCGGTGCTGGTCTGGCCACACTCGCCGCCGGTCTGGCCGCGCACAAGCCGGTTCTGCTCGATGGCATGGGCGTGATTGTGGGCATCGACAAGTTCATGTCCGAGTGCCGCGCCCTGACCAACTTCACCGGCAATGCCGTGGCCACGTTGCTGATTGGCAAGTGGACCCACGAACTGGATATGGATAAGGCCCGGGAAGTTCTGGCCGGGCGTGACCCCTTCGATGAAATCAACATGGAGGACGACGACCACGGCTACGGAGCGTCCGCTGCTGCTGGCGGTACTGCTGCTGCCGGTGCTGCTACCGGTGCTGCTGCTGCCGTCCCCGCTCAGGACGACCGCGTCCCCGTAACCGTCTAGTTCCTGGTTGCACCACCCGTTCTGACACATCGACCCGTTAGATAATGCCGCTTAGAAGCTTCTAAGCGGCATTATCTAACGGGTCGATGTGGGAATAGCTGAGTCGGAGCGTCTTAGGCGAAGAACTCCTTGCCGTAGTAGCTGCCAGCGGCGGGCAGACCGGCGGGAACGGCGAATACGCCAGAGCCCACGTGGCGGATGTATTCGTTGAGGCGATCCGATTTCCCCAGCTTTCGCTGCAGGGCAATAAATTGCTCCGGGCTGCGTTGGAAGCTCAGGAACATGAGGCCGGCATCGAGGCGTCCCACCGAATCCAGCCCATCCGTGAAGTTATAACCCCGGCGCAGGATCTTGGTGCCGTTGTTGTTTTCGTGAGCGGTCAAGGCCACGTGCGAGTTCGTTGCAATGACCGTCTGATCAGCCGTGCCACCTGCCACTGTCGCATGGAAGTCCGGGACGTCATGCTCCTTGGTGCCAGTGAGGGGAGCCCCCTCCTTCTTACTCCGGCCAAAAATGGTTTGCTGATCGCCAATGGGGTCTTCGTCCCACGTCTCGATCAGCATGTGGATCTTGCGGGCCACGAGGTAGCTGCCACCTACCATCCACGGCTGGCCGGCCTCCTCGCCAACCCATACCTGATCGGAAAAATCGGCCGGATCTTGGATATTGCGCGTGCCGTCCTTGAATCCCATGAGGTTTCGCGGCGTGGCCTGATTAGCTCCGGCCGAGGCGCGGCCAAAGCCCAGCACAGTCCACTTGGTCCGCACCGAGGTCCGGGCCATGCGGGCCAGGTTTCGCACAGCGTGATACGCCACCTGGGGATCGTTGGCACAAGCCTGAATACAGAGATCGCCGCCGGTGAAGGCCGGATCCAACGACTCCCCAGCCATGGCGGGGAGGTCCGCAAAATCCACTGGTTTGAACTTCTCCAGCCCAAACCTGCCGTCAAATAGCGATGGCCCAAAGCCCAGCGTCAGCGTCAATCCCTGAGGCCCCATGTCCGTGGCTTCACCCGTGTCAACAGGAATGCCCTGCTCACGTTCGGGCTGCACCTTGCCTACGGGGGAACCGGCCGTCAGCTCGGACATGGCTGCCGACCACTTGGCCAACACCAGCTGCAATTCCACGGCCGTCAGCGCAGTGACGTCAAAAGCGGTGAACACCAGATGGTCCTGCGGAGGAGTGTCAATTCCGGCCTGATGCTCCCCATAAAAGGGGTACTTCAGTGAAGCCCGCTCAGCCAAACGGTCAGCTTCAGAGACTGACTCAGGCGCGGTCGCGGCGGCAACAGCCGCACCGCCGGCGGCGCCCAGAACCAACCCGCCGGCACCGGCCACGACAGCCGATCCGCTAAAGAAGGTGCGCCGGGAAAGCTTGTCCGCAGCGGGAGTGCTCTGCGTCATTTAGACCGTGGCTACTTTCTCAGCGATCTTTGCCAGCGGTGCCTGCAACGACTGAATCAGGGCGGTGAGCTTGGCGGCGTCGGACTTCTTCAACTCATCGGTGTACGCCTTGAATCCACCTAGCGCGTTAGCATCCTTGTAACCATTAAGTGCCGTGTTGACAGTCTCGAACTGGCCGGAAATCTGCTTGGTCAGGACGGGATCAATCTCGGTCAGAGCCGGCTTGAGGTACTCAAACGCCTGCTGTGAACCTTCGATATTGGCAGCAAAATCCACCAAATCCAGCTTGGAGTAGGCCTCTTCTTCACCGGTGATCTTGGAGGACTGAACCTCTTCAAGCAGACCGCTAGCACCGTTGGCCAGCTCCTCCGGCTTGTAGGAGGCGTTGGTCTCCAGCTCGGCCGTCAGCGTCTTCAGCGTGGCAACATTCTTCACAATGCCAGCGGCCAGAGCCTTGGCGGAAGCCGTGATGGCCTTGGCCTCGAACAGCTCCTTTTCCAACGGGTGGAAGCCGGTCCACTCTGTGCCAGGTTCGACGTCGGCCACGCGCAAGTCGAGCGCGGGGTCCAGATCGGGGAAGCTCTCCGCGACCGGTTCGATCCTCTCGAAGAACGGGCGAGCCTCGGCGTACGCCTTCTGGCTGGCCGCGACATCGCCGGAATCAACGGCACTCTGCAGTGCGGCCGCTGCCAGAACCAGGCTGTCCACCTGGCCGGAGACATACTTGGCGTAGCCTTCGGTGCCCTGTTTGAGTAGATCGCTCACACCGTTGGCGGCGGCCGATGCCGCTGCACCTGTCACAGTGAACGGCTGGTATTCCTTGCTAGCGCCGGGGCAGTACAGCTGGTACTCGCCACCGGTGAGCGTGACGGTGAAGCTCACCGACTTCAAGCCGGGGATCACGTTTTCACGCTCACCCAGGATGCGCTTATCGCTGAGCAGCTCGACTTCGCTGACACCGGAAGCGTCCTTGTTAGCGATGGTGAACGTGACAGGACCTGCCGGGGCCGAGTCGAAATCGGGGACGCAAGAATCCTCGCCGTCGACCTTTTCAACGCTGAGCGCGATCTGGGCTGCGCCATTGCTCACTGATGCTGTGCCACCCTTGGCGGCGTCGGCGGCGTTCTCAGTGGGTGCTGCGCTGCCGCACGCTGACAAGGAAAGGGTGAGAACTGCCATGCCGGCCAGTACTGCCGGTGCCGCTGAGCGGAAGGAACGGGGGGCGAAGGTAATCATGAAAGTCCTTGAGGTAGGGATGAAAAGTAGGGATGAAAAGGAGGAGCAGAATAAATTTTGGGGAGCCCAAAGAGGCGTTTGGCGTAGGCCAAGCGCGTCAATGATGCTTACGGGGAGGGTGCGGTGACCAGCAGCTGGCGCCGGTTGCGGCGGGCCGAGAAGAGAAGAGCCAAGGCGGCAATGATGAACACGCCGGGAAGGTAACGGGACCACAGCACGTTTTCGGTGCTGGCCGTTTCAAAGCTGTTGAGCTCGGTGACGGCGGCCGTGACGTCCTCTTCGGGCACCAGCCAACCGTCCTGTCCGGACATGGCGATGGTGCGCGGGGTATTCAAACCGCCGCCGCTCAGAGTCAGCGTGGCGCTTTGTGTGTTGGCGGCATCGATGATGGCGTCGTTGACGAGCCAGACGGAGATTTTGCCCTTGTGGGTCCATGCCGCTGTGAACGGCCCGGGGTTGCTGGAGCTGCTGATACCTACTGGCATCCGACCGCCGTTGAGCTCTGTCAGGGCATCCACACTCAGGCTGGCAGGTTCGCCCGCTCCAGCAGTGGTCGCGACGGCTGTGTAAGCCGAGACGGTGCGTCCGGCGTGGGATTCGGTGCCATGAGCGGTGAGTGGGTAGCTGCTCTGGGTGCCGTCGGCAGCTGTGACAATGAGTGTCTTCTCGGCGGTTGAGGCGGCAGCGCCGTGGTCAGCAGCGCCGGCAGCAAGGGCCGCGCTGGCGGCGTCGCCCGAGGTGAGTTGGAGCGTAACGCCCGCCTGACCGGAGGAGGTGATGGCCGGCGTCGTACTTGTGGGTGATAGGGGATTGGCGGGGATGGCAAGGGGTGCGGCGACGATCAACACAATCGCGGCTGCCCCGAGGGTGCCGGCCGCGATGATTTGCACGCGCGGCAGGGCTGCGGCGGACGGGCGCCAGGTGCGTGGCCACAGGATGAACGCCAGCATGGGGACAAGATAGAGCGCCCAGCCCAGGACTTCCACCACGCGCGGATCGCTGGGGATGCCCAGAACGCCGGTCAGGATTGCTGCCCGGGCGCTGCCGTTGGGGGCCAGCCACGCCAGGCTGACGGTGGGATCTTGGCCCACGTTGACCCAGCCGGCCTCGTGCGCTGTGCGCAGTGATTTCATGACCAGGCCAGCGGCGACGAACACCAAAAAGACGCCCGTGGCCTTGAAGAACTTGGCCAGGTTGAGTTTGATGGCGCCGCGAAACAGGAGGAAACCCACGCCCGCGGCGATGGCCAGGCCCACTACGGCGCCGGTTCCGGCAGCGATTGGGCTCAGTGAGGATTGGAACGCGGCCACCATGAAGACGGCGGTTTCCACGCCTTCGCGCAGGACCGCCAGGAAGGCCATGGTGGCCATGGCGACCACGGAGCCGCCCTTGATGGCCGATCCGGCGTGGGCTTCGAGCGTGGATTTCATGGAGCGGGCGTTCTTGCTCATCCACAGAATCATGAACGTCACGATCACCACAGCCACTACACCAATAATGGTTTCCATGGCTTCTTGCTGCTGCTGGGGGAGTGCGGCGGAGACGATCTCCAAGATGATGCCCACCACTGCGCTAAGCACTACGGCTGCGCCAATGCCGAACCACATGGGCTTGAGCGAGACGGAATTGCGGCGCAGGAAAGCGGCGATCATGCCGACGATCAATGCGGCTTCGAGCCCTTCTCGCAGGCCGATAACAAGTGTTGCAAGCACCCAAGTACTCCGGGATTCCATTGACGCTAAAAACTGGGGTGTGCCTCAGCTCTCAGGCAAGGCTACCCTTAGATTCCCCAAAATTTATAATTAGGCCAGCCAAGTGTTGCCTATTGAGAACTGTCGGTGCGTGGCTGGAAAGTGCGCGGCTGGGACGTCCACGGCGTGGTTCACCAGATGCGGGTGGGGGCATCCAGCACGGTGGTCCCGGGGTCCGCCTGGGTCCACTGTGCGAACGGGGTGTCCAAAACGTACCGATCCCCGGTCTTGATCAAGGTCCGTGTCGCGGCGTTCTCCGGGTTATTCAGCGATTCGAAGTACTCCACCGACCAGTGGAACCAGCGCATACAAAACAGTCGCATCGTCAGGCCATGTGTCACGAACAAGGCGTTGGGAGCGGCGTCGGGCTTGGCCCATTGACGGAACAGAGTCTCCATGAAAGAGGACACCCTGTCATACACATCGGAGCCCGATTCGCCCTCGCGGAACCGGTAGAAAAAATGTCCGTAGGCGTTGCGCAACTCCTTCTGATCGGCGATCTCCGCCGGATTCTGGAAGTTCGCCCAGTCTTGCTCGCGCAACCGCGGTTCCTCCATGGTGGAGTCAATTAGATCGCCCAGGTCCATGGCTTCCAAGGTCTGGTAGGCGCGCAAATAAGGGGAAACATAGACGCGCACCTTTTTGCCGTTGAGCTGGCGCCGAACCTTTTCGCCGGCCGCCTTCGCCTGCAGCACGCCGAGCTCCGTGAGCGGGATCCGATAATCCGGAATTTGGTTATAAATGGTCTGGTCAACGTTGGCGGCCGACTGCCCATGCCGCACCATGATGATCTGTTCAGGGGCTCCCATTCCCCGAGTTTACCGATCCCGCATGCACAATCGCGTCAAGGGCGGCATGATTGCGTGTATGACTGAACCTGTGCCTGCTATTTCCAAGCACTCCAAGCACTCCAAACATTCCAAGCACGACGGCGTTGCTCCCGGCCGCGCGGGCGTCGCCGCAGCGGCCGACTCGCCAGCGGGCGGTCCAGCGGGCGACTCGCCAGCGGGAGCTGCGCCAACGGGTGCTGCGCCAGCGGCGAAAGGTGCCGGATCCGGCGTCGAGCATCAAGGATGGGGGACTAAGTCCCGGAAGCGGCTGATCATTGAAGTGCTGCTGGTGCTGGGGCTTTCGATCGGTCAGTCGGCCGTGTATTCGGTGGTGTCGCTGCTGGACAAGCTGAGTCGGGCGCCCATTTCCCAGGGGACCTCCACGCTGAACGCGGTGCGCAACAACCGCGAATTCTTTGATTTCACGTACCAAATTCTGGACATCTTCTTTGCCCTGGTGCCGGTCATGCTGGTGTTTTATCTGCTGGCCGAGCCCGGGAAATCCGTGTTCCGCAGCATCGGGCTGGACTGGCGGCATCCGTTGCGCGACTCTCTAGCTGCGCTGGGGCTGTTGGTGGTTATTGGGGTGCCGTCGCTGGGGCTTTATGCGGCTGGACGGGCTATGGGGATCACGACCGAGATCATTCCCAGCGCGCTGAACCAGTATTGGTGGACGGTGCCGGTGTTGGTGCTTTCGGCCATTCGGGCGGGCGTGCTGGAGGAAGTGATCCTCAACGGTTACCTGCTGGGGCGGCTGGCGAAGATTGGGCTGGGCCCGTGGGCGGCGATTGTTCTGGTGGCACTGCTGCGTGGCAGTTACCACCTCTATCAGGGGTTCGGGCCGTTCATTGGAAACTTCGTCATGGGGTTGTTGTTCGGCTGGGTGTACAAGAAGTGGGGGCGGGTGGCCCCGCTAGTGGTGGCGCACGCGCTGGTGGATATTGCGGCGTTCACGCTGGGTCCGGCGCTGGGCTTCGGCGGCTGAGCCCGCACATCACCGTCCGTTCGGCACTTCCTCCGTTCGGCGCATTCTCGGTCAGCCCGCCGTTAACGCAAGCGAGGGGGTAGCTGTTCTCTTTCGCCCCCGGCATGCCACGGACGAAAGAGAACAGCTACCCCCTCAACTCAAAACTAGATCGTCACCTGGCCGTTAGCCGTTTCAAAAGTGACGCTCATGATCCCGGGGGTACCGCGCGGTGCGATCCACTCCACGGCGACATCGTTCAGCGGCGCCTCGACGGGCTCGCCTAACCATTCAGTGACGCGCTCAGCGCTGCCGGCGATGGTCAGCGAGGAGAGGCGCACCGTGGACGGGCGGGCTTGTGAGGGATGCAGCGTGGGATCGCCCTCCCACTTGAGCATGTAGGGGACCTGCGGATCCGCGATCAGGCCCTTGATGCCGATCTGCTGCCAGATCAGCTCCTGGCCATCGGGAAACTTGCGGTTTCCGGGGACCGCACTGCGGCCGAGGCGTTCCTCGAAGGGGGCCAGGTCGTCAACCGCAACGCACCAACCCATCCAGCCGCCACCGGCAGCGGAGCGGGCCTGGACGGCCTGACCGAACGGTGCTTTGTCGGAGGCCGGGTGGTTGAGGCACTCCACAATTTCCACATAGTGGTGGTCCGTGAGGGGGATGATCATATTGCGGGTACCGAAGCGCGGATGCACTCCGCCCTTGACCGCCTTGACCCCAAGGGCTGTTGCGATTCGCTCCGAAGTGGCAGCCAATCCGTCTGATTCACTGGCGTAAGAAACATGATCCATTCGCATAGCTTCATCTTGGCACTTTGTGATCAGGCTCTCGACTTAGTGTTACCTAAGGCACATGGGACGTGTGATGTGAGCGGGTCCGCGGGAGGCCGTGCAGTGGGGCAGAATTGAAGGGTGAATGAGAGAGCCGTGCCCCTGAATCTGCCCACCGTTGCCGCCCAGAACGAGCGCATCATCAACACCATCGCTGCCGAGTTGGGTGTGCGCCCGGCTCAGGTCCGTGCCGCGATTGGACTGATGGACGACGGCGCCAGTGTCCCCTTTATTGCCCGGTACAGAAAAGAAGCCACCGGTACCCTCGACGACACCCAGTTGCGTGAGCTCGAAGAGCGCCTGCGGTACCTGCGCGAATTGGAAGCCCGCCGGGTGGTGGTGTTGGAAACCATCCACGGCCTAGGGAAACTCAGCGATACCCTCCGCCGCTCAGTGGAAGCCGCCACCACGAAGTCCGAGCTGGCAGATCTGTACCTGCCGTATAAGTCCACGCGAAAGACCAAAGCCGACGCTGCACGCGAAGCCGGACTGGAGCCGTTGCTGGACGCGTTGCTAGCGGATCCTTCGAAGTTCCCCGGCGTTGCAGCCGACGCCTTCCTCAGCTCGGAGCGCGATGTTGCTACTGCGGATGATGCCTTGGCCGGGGCCCGGGCCATCTTGATTGAACGTGCGGGCCAAGACGCGGCATTGGTCGGCGAGTTGCGTGAGCGGTTGTGGAAGACCGGCCGTCTCCGTTCCGCTGTTAAAACCGGCAAGGACAATGAAGGGGAGAAGTTTAAGGACTACTTTGACTTCGCTCAGCCGCCACATACCCTGCCCAGTCACCGGGTCCTGGCCTTGTTGCGCGGTGAAAAGGAAGGTGTGCTGTCGCTGGATCTGGCCGAGGCTGACCCCCGTGACAAGGAAGCGGCGGTCCAGGCCCGGACGGTGTACGAAAATGCTGTGGCTCGCTCCTTGGGCATCTCCGATTCCGGCCGTGCCGCCGATACTTGGCTCATGACCGGAGCCCGTTTGGCGTGGCGGACACGTATTCTGACCCGGTTGTCAGTGGATCTGCGCGTCCGGTTGTTCCAGAGTGCCGAAGAGGAGTCCGTGCGCGTATTTGCCGCCAATCTGCGCGATGTTCTGCTGGCCGCTCCGGCCGGAAACCGCTCCACCCTAGGTCTGGATCCGGGGTTGCGCACGGGCACCAAGGTAGCGGTGGTGGACGGCACCGGAAAGGTTGCAGCCACTGAGACCATCTATCCGCATGCACCGGCAAAACGCTGGAATGAAGCCCTCGCCACCTTGGTCTCGCTGTGCCAGCGGCATGACGTTGAGCTGATCGCCATTGGCAACGGGACTGCCAGTCGCGAAACAGACAAGCTGGCTGCTGAACTGGTGGCCGAACTCAAGCGGTTGAACCCTGACCGTTTGGTCACCAAGCTGGTGGTCTCCGAGGCGGGCGCATCCGTATATTCCGCCTCGGCCTTGGCGAGTGCCGAACTTCCCGGCATGGACGTATCCCTGCGCGGTGCCGTATCGATTGCGCGCCGCCTCCAGGACCCGCTGGCCGAGTTGGTCAAGATTGAGCCCAAGTCCATTGGCGTGGGCCAATATCAGCACGATCTCACCCCCGCCAAACTGGACCGTTCTCTTGACGCTGTCGTGGAAGACTGCGTCAACGCGGTGGGTGTGGATCTGAACACGGCCTCGCCCGCGCTCTTGGCGAGGGTGGCCGGCGTCGGGCCTCTATTGAGTGAGAACATTGTGGCTCACCGCAACGAGAATGGCCCCTTCAACAAGCGCCGGGAACTGCTCAAGGTGGCGCGGCTGGGCCCGAAGGCGTTCGAGCAGTGTGCCGGATTCCTGCGGATCACCGGGGGATCGGAACCGCTGGATGCCTCCAGTGTGCACCCTGAGGCGTATGGTGTGGCCCGCAAGATCCTCGTCGCGGCCGGTGCGGGCACTCATGAGATTGCCGGTGGTCTCGGCGCGGTGGCATCCGTGAACCCGGCCGATTTCATCGAGGGTGAGTTTGGTTTACCCACTGTCAAAGACATCATTGCCGAGCTGCAAAAGCCTGGGCGTGACCCCCGTCCGCGCTTTGAAACCGCCACGTTTACCGACGGCATCGAGAAAATCACCGATCTGCGCCCCGGCATGATTTTGGAAGGGACCGTCTCCAATGTGGCCGCGTTTGGCGCCTTCGTGGATATTGGCGTGCACCAAGACGGGCTGGTCCACGTCTCGGCCATGAGCAACAGCTTCGTGTCCGATCCGCACGCTGTAGTTAAGTCCGGCCAAGTGGTGCGCGTGAAGGTTCTGGAAGTAGAGCCCGAACGCAAACGTATTTCGCTCACCCTGCGCCTGGACGATGAGGTGGGTGCCGGTGCCGGTGCCGGCGCCGGTGCCGGTGCGGGCGCCGGCGCTAACTCGCGTGCCCGCAGCAAAGGCGCCAACCCCGGCCAGGGTTCTACCCAAGGTTCCGGCCAAGGCTCAAGTCAGGGCCGCCGGCCGGGTGGGCAGGGTCCCAGGGCTGCAGACGTGCAGAGCCCACGGGGTGCCGGCGCGCAGAGTCCCCGGGGTGCAGGCGCGCAGAGCCCCCGGGGTGCCGGCGCGCAGGGTCGTCCCAATACCGCGGCACCGTCGGCCAATACAGCCATGGCCGAGGCGCTGCGCCGGGCAGGGCTGGGCAAGTAGCGCCACAAAGCAGTCCGGCGACGTTGCAGCTGCGCTTGGTTGCGACGTAACCACGCGCCCGTCCAAAGGACTGGCGGCCACTGCGTGAACTCATACGCACGACTGAACGTTACTGGCGCGTATAGACACTCATGCGCACCACTTGCGGCCAGTGGTGCGTATGAGTTTGCTACTCCTACGCAACCCAGGCGGCCCAACCCAATCAGCCCAATGGAAGGGGAGTGTCCGGCGTCGTTCATCAGTCAGAAATTTGGACAAGGGCACCTTTGTCGCGAAAATTCAAGGACATCTTCGGCCAAAGTCATAAACTCGTCACAATCTTGCAAGCGCGCGGAGATTCTTTCACACTGGATGCAGGTCATGAGTGTCAGCGCACAGCCCCGGCTTGCTGACCGGCAACCCTCCTTCCGCGGTGGGGTGCCCCGGGTGAGGACCTGGCATCGAGCCATCCGGCTCCGGTGCAAGCGCGGGCCATCAGCAACGCAACCCTCCGCGCATTGTGCGCAGGAGGCTTCGCAGGTGCAGGCCTCTAGTGTTAAAGGAAACAGCCATGAGCAACGGTTGGTCATTTGAAACCCGTCAGATCCACGTAGGCCAGGAGCCCGACGCCACCACCGGCGCCCGTGCATTGCCGATCTACCAGACAACTTCGTTTGTGTTCCCGTCGGCAGAAAGTGCCGCGGCACGGTTCGCCTTGGCCGAACTGGAACCCATCTACACCCGCATCGGCAACCCCACCACGGATGCCGTGGAGCAGCGCGTCGCCAACCTCGAAGGCGGCGTCGGCGCACTCCTGCTGGCATCGGGGCAGGCGGCAACCACCTTCGCCATTTTGAACATTGCAGAAGCCGGCGACCACATTGTCTCCAGCCCCAGCGTGTACGGCGGCACGTTCAACCTGCTGGCCCACTCGCTGAAGAAGCTCGGCATCGAGACCACCTTTGTTTCGGACCCCGACAACCTGGACGAATGGCGTGCGGCCGTCAAGCCGAACACCAAGGCGTTCTTCGGCGAGACGGTCTCCAACCCGCGCCAGGACGTGCTGGACCTGGAAAACATCAGCGCCATCGCCCACGAAGCCGGCGTGCCGCTGATCGTGGACAACACCCTCGCAACGCCGTACCTGCTCCGCCCGATTGAGTGGGGTGCCGATATCGTCATCCATTCGGCCACCAAGTACCTGGGCGGTCACGGCACAGCCATCGGCGGCGTGATTGTTGACAGTGGAAACTTCGACTTCGCGGCAAACCCGGAGAAGTTCCCCGGCTTCAACACCCCCGACGAGACGTACAACGGCCTGGTCTATGCCCGTGACCTCGGCGTGGGCAGCGCACTCGGTGCCAACCTGGCCTACATCCTCAAGGCCCGCGTCCAGCTGCTGCGCGACCTCGGATCCGCCATCTCCCCGTTCAACGCCTTCCTGATTGCCCAGGGCATCGAGACGCTGAGCCTGCGCGTGGAACGCCACGTCAGCAACGCCGTCACGGTCGCCGAATGGCTCGAAGCCAACGAGAACGTTGAAGCCGTTGCCTACGCCGGCATCCCTTCAAGCCCTTGGTTTGAGCGTGGCCGCAAGTACGGTCCCAACGGTGTTGGCGCCATCATCTCCTTCGACATCAAGGGCGGCATCGAGGCTGGCAAGCGCTTTGTGGACGGCCTCGAGCTGCACTCGCACGTGGCCAACCTGGGCGACGTCCGATCCCTCGTGATCCACCCGGCCTCCACCACCCATGCCCAGCTCTCACCCGAGCAGCAGCTTGCCGCGGGTGTGCGGCCCGGAGCCGTTCGGCTGTCCGTCGGCCTGGAAAACGTCGCCGACATCATCGCAGACCTGGAAGCCGGATTCCGCGCCGCAAAATCGGCGTGATCCCAGTGGGACACACGGTGGACAAGGGCTTGTTTTCCTCCGGGTTCGCACCAGCTGCAGCTGAACCCGTTGGTGCGGACTTCTGCGCGGCTGTAGGACGGGGCGGTGGTGTGTTGCGCTCCATCCAGATTGGCGCACTCCCGCTGGAAGCCGGGGGCGAGCTGCCGTCGGTGACCATGGCCTTTGAATGCTGGGGCACCCTGAACGCAGCCGGCGACAACGCTGTACTCATCCAGCACGCACTGACCGGCAGCACGCACGTTAGCCGCGGCGATTCCGAAGAAGATGGCTGGTGGGAAGGCTTGGTGGGTCCCGGCGAAGTCATCGACACCAACAAGTACTTTGTGGTGTGCGCCAACATGATTGGTGGTTGCTATGGCACCACCGGGCCCTCCAGTATTGCCGCGGATGGCAAGCCCTACGGTTCTCGCTTCCCGTTCATCACCATCCGCGATTCTGTCGAGGCCGAGGCGCTCTTGGCCGAGAAACTGGGCATCGCCTCCTGGTTCGCTGTCATTGGCGGATCCATGGGCGGCGCGCGGGCCTTGGAATGGGCGCTCATGTACCCGGACCGTGTGCGGCGCTGCGCCGTGGTGGCCTCCTGCGCCGCCAGTACCGCTGAGCAAATTGCCTTTGCCCAGGCGCAGGTGCTCGCCATCCGGCAGGATCCCCACTTCGCTGGCGGGGATTATTACGACGGCGCCGCTCCCACCACCGGGCTGGGGCTGGCCCGGCGCATCGCCCACATCACCTACCGCTCTGAGGCTGACATGGGTCAGCGTTTTGGTCGCAAGGCCCAGGACGACGGCGGCACCATCAGCCATGCGCGTCTCGGCCCCGACTCCGGGGGTAGGTTCGCGATCGAAAGCTATCTGGACCACCAAGCACACAAATTGGTGGGCCGTTTCGACGCCAACAGTTACATTGTCATCACCGAGGCGCTCATGAGCCATGACGTCACGCGTGGCCGTGGCACGTTGGAAGAGGCGCTGGCGGTGACAGAAAACGTCCAGTTCCTGGTGGCTGCCGTCAACAGTGACCGCTTGTATTTCCCTGTTCAGTCGCAGGAGTTGGCAGCGGCGCTTCCGGCTGATGTTGTCGTGGGAACCATTGATTCCGACATCGGCCATGACGGCTTCTTGACCGAGGTTGCCGCAGTGGGCGCACTCTTGAAGGATGCCTTCTTCTCGGAATAGGTATTCACAGATTAAATAGTTGATGGTCCCGTTCTTGCGGGATCATCAACTATTTAAGGAGCTGCTGAGCTATGGATTCTAGAAGTTCCTGAAGGATTTTAGAAGTTCTTGAAGATTGCCTCGCGGTGCACAGCGTACTGCTCGGCGGTCACCTGGCCATTGCGGCGGGCAACGTCCAGTGCGTCGAGCTGACGCTTGAGCTCGGCCTCGGCGCGCATCCGCTCGTTGGCGAAACCAGTGGTCTGGTGACCGTGAGAGGTGTCGTAGTTAGCCAGCGGAACACCATTGAGCAGCGTTCCTACGTAGGGGACATTTGTGGGCTGGTGGGCAACGCCTGTCCGGCCTGATGGTTTCGCCTGTGTGTAGGGGTTGGCGCGTTGTTCACGCTTCTTGCGTGTTGCTGCCTTAATGAAGGAAGTGAAGAGCACCACGCCAATGATGATCAGCACCAAAAATGGTTGGATGCTAAAGCTGCTGCTGGACGATGCGGCAACAGTGCCAGTAGCTAGTGGCTCGAATATGAGCGTCACAATGCACCTCTTCTTGATAGGGCGCAATTGCACACCGCGCCATACTTCATCCTAGTCGTGAAAGCTACGAACCAGTCGTGAAAGCTACGAAGGTACCGAAGGTACCCAAGGCGCCGACGGGATCGCAGCTAGATCGTCGCTAGTCTGACTCCAGTGCTTGGTCGAATGTAGGCGCGTCGAATGCAGGCGCGTCAAACAGCGGCTGGCTGAACACAGGTCCTGGCGTGGGGCGCTTGGCGGTGATCCCGTCACCCGACGACTGGTGCCGCAAACGCCGCAGCACCCAAGGGAACAAGAACTCTCTGGCCCAGACCAAGTCCTCCGCACGGGCTGCCTGCCACTTTTGCGCCGGCAGGGGAGTGGGCTCAAATGGCACCAGCGAGTGCTCCACATTGAGGGCATCGAGGGCCATCATGGCAATGGTGTGATGTCCCAGCGGGGAGAAATGTAGCCTGTCCACATCCCACATTTGGGTGCCAGCGGGCTGCCGCAGCGACCACATGTCGGCAATAATGGCGTCATGCCGTGCGGCGATGGTGCGCAGGTTCTCATTGAAGATGGCGACCCGCCCGCGCACGATTCCCAGAACCG
Source organism: Specibacter sp. NPDC078709 (assembly GCF_040686795.1). NCBI lineage: Bacteria > Bacillati > Actinomycetota > Actinomycetes > Micrococcales > Micrococcaceae > Specibacter > Specibacter sp. NPDC078709. Next base: position 187,948 of record NZ_JBFBLU010000001.1, on the reverse strand, counting down.
GGGTGTCACGGATGTCTGGACCGTTGAAGAGCAGCACAGTCGCCCCGGTCCCCGCCATTTTGGCCACGGCAGCATCGAGCTGTTCGGCCAAGGCGTCGGGGTCAGAGCCGGGCCGGATCAAGTCATTTCCGCCGGCGGAGATACTGATCAGATCCGGCTTCAGTGCCAGTGCCGGGTCCAACTGCTCGGAGAGAATCTGGCCCAGCAGACGTCCGCGGATGGCCAAGTTAGCGTATTTGAAGTCGTCTGTGCCGTGGCTCAGTTCTTCTGCCACACGGTCTGCCCACCCGCGGTAACCGCCGGGGCTGGAAGGCTCTGGATCTCCGATTCCTTCGGTAAAAGAGTCGCCCAAGGCGACGTAGCGGGTCCAAGGATGCGCAAGGGTTGAATCATTCACCTCTCCATACTGCCCGGTAACATGACATTTTCGCTACCCCGCTTTCTATTCTTCCTATTTTGACGAGCTATTGGGGCAGCCTTTGGGGCAGCTCACCTGCCATGGAAAGATGGAATCATGAATGCAACCCCCACAGTCCTTTGGTCACGTCCGGAAAATGAGCGCGCCGGAACTCCTCTTCTGGTCATTTTCCACGGCTATGGCGCCGATGAAGCCGACTTGTTTTCGCTGGCCGACCAGCTCCCTGCAGAGTTCACGGTCGCCTCGGTCCGGGCACCGCTGCAGGCAGGTCCGGGCTACTCGTGGTTCCCGTTGCGCAACGATCTGAGCTACTCGGTGACGGCTGTGACCGAGTCCGCGGCCGCCGTCGAACTTTGGATTGATACGCTCCGGGAGAATCACACCTCGGTGAGTTTGCTGGGCTTCTCCCAAGGCATGTGCCTGGCCACCACATTGCTGCGTCACCGCCCGGCCGATTATGCCGCCGTCGTAGGGCTCTCAGGTTTCGTGGTGGAGGCCGAGGGCGATCCATACTTCGACGATGCCGCAGTTGCCGCCGTGAAGCCGGAGATTTTCTGGGGCCGTGACCAGGCCGATCCGGTCATTCCGCAGGCCGCTGTCGAGGCCACGAACACGTGGATGCACGGCCACGTCAAGCTCACCAAAGTTCTCTACACGGGCATTTGGCACGGTATCAATGCCCAGGAAATCTCCCATGTGGGTGAGTTCCTGCAGTACAAGGTCCTCAACACGCAGGCTGCTAAGTAGTCCTTTAAGCACGACGGCGGCACCCGCGTTGGGTGCCGCCGTCGTTCGTTTAACCTGTGGTCCCGTCCGGGACGTCAGCCACCGGTGGTGATGCGGACCGTTTCGCCGTTAACCGTGACGGTGTCGCCGGGGTGAAGCTGGCGGCCGCGGCGGTCATCGATCTCGCCGTTGACCTTGACTAGACCGTTTTTGATGAGCTCGGTAGCTTCAACGCCGTCCTCGACCAGGCTGGCTAGCTTGAGCAGCTGGCCTAGGCGGATCATGTCGTCGCGGATGGGGATGTCAATGATCTCGTTAGCACTCATGTAGTTAATTGTGCCGCATGGGGTGGCTTTCCGTTTACCCACTGCCGCGCGCTGCCCCTTTACGGTTGTTTGGTGCCGCGGCGCAGGCCGACCACCAGGAGATAGAGCGCCACGGCGATGGGGATGCACGTCACGGCGATGGTCCAGCCCAAAGGCAAACCAGGGAAGAAGGGGTCAACGACGATGGGGTTCTCTGACGTGGGTGCACGTGGGGGGCAGGGTGATAAGTCGTGACAGGATTTGAGCTCCCACAATCCCGCCGGGCAGCAGCACAGTGCCCATTACCTTTTCCCACACCTTCCAACGGGTGCCCATCCACAGCCCTGCCACGCCGAAGAGCCAGCCGACTCCGGCCAGCAGAATGCCGAAGGGGAGCAGGATGGTTGTCGCGACCACCCAGAGGGTTGAGGCTTGGTGGCGCGGTGCCGGGGCGGATTGCGGTATCTGCTGTCCAGGTACGGGAGCCTGTGAATACCCGGGGGCCTGCACGTCCGGAGCAGCCACACCGGCGGCGATGTCGTCCGGAGAGCCCAATCCGGCCAAGATTTCGGAGGTGGACTGCCTGCCCCGCTCCGTGGCCTCGGCAATGTGCTCGCGAACGCCGAACATGATCTCCTCGGACTGCTCGGTGGGCAGCTGTGCCAGCCGGGCCTCGAGGGCGGCCAGGTAATTGCGAACCTCGGGTGCCTCAATGTCGTGATTCATGGTGTTCCCCCGGTGGTGGATTTGAGCGTGTCGGTAACGGAAGCGCTGAAGGTTTCCCAGACTTCGGCAAAAGCGGCCAGAGACTGCTGCCCTGAGTCCGTCAATGTGTAATAGCGGCGCGGGGCGCCCTGGCTGGATTCGCGCCAGCTGGTTTCCACCAGTCCGTTGCGTCGCAGCCGTGCCAGCAAGGGATACAACGTGCCCTCGCTGGTGAGCAGCCCGCGGCTTTGGAGGCCGTTGGCTATGTCCAGCCCGTACATTTCTCCATCGCCAATCGTGGCGAGGACGCAGTACTCCAGAACCCCCTTCCGGAGGTTGGTGCTGACAGTGTCATTGAGTACCATGCAATGCACAGTACCTTGTGTTGCGCAGTCATGCAACGGTTTTGGGTGGTGGGCGCGGTAGCGTAGACGCAGAATTCCAGCGTGAGAAGACACAACGATCAGGAGAGCCAGCTATGCCCACCACCCCCGAACTGATTGTCAGCGGCTACACCAGGGAAGGTTATGGTGCGGGGCCTGGGATGGTGCGCTACGCGTTGTTGGCTGATGGCACCGTGGGGCAGCAACTGGCACAAGGCACAGCCGTAACCAATCCATCGTTCATGGCCGCCGGCGGCGCCGTTCTGTTCGTTGTTGAGGAGCTGGAACAAGGCAACGTGGTCGCAGTGGATCCATGGTCACTCGAGGTGCTCGGTAGGGTTTCCAGCGGTGGCGCCGACAGCTGCCATGTGGCACTCGTGGACGGTGCGGTGTGGGTTGCCAACTACTCAACGGGAACGGCCACAGTCCTCCCCGCTGAAGATGTTGTGGGTGTGAGCATTAATGCCGGTTCGCACGGAGCACCCGTCCAGCCCATAGTTCTGGCACATCCGGGCAGCGGTCCCGTGTCGGATCGCCAAGGCGAATCCCATGCGCATCAGGTCACGGCCACGGAGTGGGGTACCGTTCTGGTCGCGGACCTTGGCGCGGACAGAGTGGATGAATACTCCGCGGAGTCCCACGTTCGCCTGGGCTCAGCAGAACTACCGCCGGGGACCGGTCCGCGTCATGTTGCCATCAAAGGCGAGTTTCTCCTGGTGGCCGGTGAACTCGATGGCTACCTGCACGTCATGAGGCGGACTGTGCGTGACGCACACGGCGAATACTTTTGGCACTGGCTGTTCAAAGTCCCCTTGGCGGAAAATAGCCAAGCCATAGCGGATGCGGATCAGTTCTTCCCCTCGCACATTCAACTCGCTGAGGACGGCAGTAAACTCTATGCCGCAGTTCGCGGTCCCGACACAGTGGTGGTGTTGGACGTGAGCGGATTGAACGTGCCGGAGAATGCTGATGCGGCTCCCACTCCGCCGCGGCTCCTGCAGCAGCTGTCCAGCGGCGGGACGTGGCCACGACACTTTGCCGTGGCCCACAACAAAATGTACGTTGCCAATCAAAACTCCAACAATGTGGCCGTTTTCGAGGTGGACAGCCAGGGGCTGCTCGGCCAGGAACCCCTCCAATCCGTGGAATTTGGCAGCCCCACGTGCGTTTTGCCGCGCTAACAGCGCAGCGGTGAGCCAACGGCGCACGTCTGGAGTCCGGCGTCGTGCTTCACATAGTCCTTATGCGCTGAACCTGCAACGAAGTTTGGTGCACAAGGCACACGGTGTTCCCTTATGCGCTGAACTGGCAAGCGCGTTTGGCGCATAAAACAACTGGCGTGCTTATATGCGCCAGACTGACCGCGAGTTTGGTGCATGAGGCACCCGGCGCCGGATTCCCGCCCAGTTCAGTGCATAAGGGAACAATTCCCCCGGAATGCTCGCCGAACTGTAAGCTGGAGCGCGGGACGGACCGCACCCAGCGGCCTCGTAAGTAATAGGAGTAATACAGTGGCGCCTCAGTCCAAGCTAGACCAGGTCATTTCACTCGCGAAACGTCGCGGCTTTGTTTTTCAGGCCGGTGAGATTTACGGCGGTTCGCGGTCGGCCTGGGATTACGGCCCCCTCGGTGTTGAGCTGAAGGAAAACATCAAACGCGAATGGTGGCAGTCATTCGTGCGCGGCCGCGAGGACATGGTGGGACTGGATTCCTCCATCATCCTGCCCAAGGCCGTGTGGGAAGCATCTGGCCACGTCGCCACGTTCACCGACCCGCTGGTCGAGTGTACTCAGTGCCACAAGCGCCACCGCCAGGACCACCTCATCGAGGGGTTCGTCGCGAAGAAGAAGCGCCAGCCCGAAGATGGCATGTCCGAGATTGTGTGCCCCGACTGCGGCACCAAGGGTCAGTTCACCGAGCCGCAGCTGTTCTCCGGCCTGATGAAGACGTTCCTTGGCCCGGTCGAAAGCGAGGCCGGCATGGCCTACATGCGTCCGGAAACCGCGCAGGGCATCTTTGTGAACTTCAACAACGTGCTCACCACGTCCCGCAAGAAGCCCCCGTTCGGCATCGGCCAGATTGGCAAGGCGTTCCGCAACGAGATCACACCCGGAAACTTCATCTTCCGCACCCGCGAATTCGAGCAGATGGAAATCGAGTTCTTTGTGCCCGGCGAGGACGCCGAGAAGTGGTTCAAGGAATGGGTCGAGCTGTGCTGGGACTGGTTCATCGATTTGGGCATCGACCCGGAGAACATGCGCCGCTTTGACGTCCCCGAGGACGAGCGCGCCCACTACTCTGCCGGCACCATCGACTTCGAGTACAACTTCGGCTTCCAGGGTTCCAAGTGGGGCGAGCTCATGGGCGTCGCCAACCGCACCGACTACGACCTGGGCTCGCACACCAAGGGCTCCGGCACGGATTTGAGCTACTTCAACCAGGCCACGGGCGAGCGCTTCACCCCTTACGTGATCGAGCCGTCCTTCGGCCTGACCCGTTCCATGATGGCGTTCCTGGTGGACGCATTCGTCGAGGACGAGGCCCCCAACGCCAAGGGCGGCGTGGACAAGCGCACCGTCCTGAAGCTGGACCCGCGCCTGGCCCCCGTCAAGGCTGCGGTCCTGCCGCTCTCCCGCAATGAGGACCTGTCCCCGAAGGCCAAGGAGCTCGCCAACACGCTGCGCAAGCACTGGAACATCGAGTTCGACGACGCCGGTGCCATCGGCCGCCGTTACCGCCGCCAGGATGAGATCGGCACCCCGTTCTGCATCACTGTTGACTTCGACACCCTCGAGGACAACGCCGTGACCATCCGCGAACGCGACACCATGAGTCAGGAGCGCGTGCCCTTGGATCAGGTTCAGGCGTACCTCGCCACCCGCCTTTTGGGTGCCTAGGAATGGCTGAACTTTCCTACCGGCCGTGGCGCGACGGCGATGACCTGACCCTCCTGGAAATCTGGGGAGACGCCGAGTCTGCCCCGGCCGGAGCGTTCCGCGCCGCGCTGGCACCGGAATCTGACAGTGGCCCGTGGCGACGCACCATCGTCGCCGAAGACCAGGGCATCCCGGTCGCGGCCGGCACCGTCTATTCGACCAAATTGCACCCGGCGCGCCTGTGGGCTTTCGTGGAAGTTGCCAAGGACCACCGGCGCGCAGGCGTCGGCGCCACCTTGCTGACCATGTTGCGTCGCGAAGCTGACGGTGCGCTTGCCGCCGGCTTGGTAAGTACGACGGCGTTGCGCACCAAGGTGGCCCCCGGCACCTCGGGCGCGGGGTTTGCTGAGGCAATGGGGTTGGCTGTGCTACAGCGCAACCGCGTGGTTGAGGTGGGCCCCGGCGCACTGAAGCTGCCCATGTTCGGTGAAGGCACCGAGGAGGAAGCCAGCGCACGCGTGCAGGATTTGGCGACCGGCTCGGTGGAACTAACCAATATTGTGGGCCGCTACTACGAGTCCGTGAACCAGTGGGACCCGACCGGTCCGCTGAGCCCTGGCTTGGTTCAGCGCATGTTCCTAGACGATCTCACCGGCGCCCACGGTGCCTTGGTGCTGCGGGCCGAGCCCGCCAGCGCCTTCGGTGCCGGCGTTGCGCCGAGCAAAAAGGGCAAGATTCAAGCCTTTGCGCTCAGCTACTCACAGGGGCACATCGAGGCGTCGGAAGACGTTGCGGCGGCAGCCTCTGAGGTGTTCCTCGGCGTTGAACCGGCACTGGAGAACGATGAGGCAGTGCAGGCCGTCTACGATCTGTTGGCCCTCATTACTCACCAGTACCCGGTGCTGCTGGAATTGGACGACTCCATGGAAGCACTTTCCGCCGTGGTCAACCCGATGATCGCCGTCGGAGCAGCCAAGGTTCGCGGCACCGAAACCCTGGTGCTCGGCGAATAAGTAGCAGCGGACCGGCATTTTTCCGGCGACTATCCGACTCCTCGGCGCGGGCGGCCTGCGAGTCTCCTTTACGTCGCCTACAAAAAATGCCGGCTCCGCCGCTTCGCCGTTGCCGACGTGACTGGCGACGGAGGGCAAGCCCAGCCCCCGGAGCGAGGATGGATTTCTGAAGGCCGCCCGCGGCCGAGGAAATCTTACTGCTCGCGAGGGGGCCGGGTTTGCCCGGAGCCATCCGCCGCACTGAGACCAACCGATACGAAGGACCGATCCAGCCCATGGGCCATTCACATTCGCACGTTGATGAGTCGACCCTGAGCCGTCCGGAGTTGCGACGCCTGAGGGCGATGCGGCGGCGTGCGGTGGTGCTGTTGAGCTGGATTCTGGTGCCCTTAGCCGTGGTGACCATTGTGGCCATGGCGCTCCTGTGGCCTAGCGCCGACAACACGGACAGTGGGCCGGGACAAGCTGGCAACCCTTATGCAGCGGCGCCCGGTGCCAGCATCGATTCCGGAAAAGTACAGCGCACAGCCACGGAAGATTGCTCCTTGAACACCGGGGGCAGCCCGGGGACCAGCTGCTTTGTCGCTTTCATTGCGGGGCAGGGCCAAACTGAAGTTCCGGTGCTGATCAGCCCTGACATCGTGCAAACCCGCGGCGTCCATGTTGGCGACACCATCCGGTATCTGAACCTCTCCGGTTTGTCAGCCGTCACGGGTGTCCAAGCCAACGGCCCCCAGTACGTGTTCATGGACTTCGTGCGGACCTTCCCCATGGGCTTGCTGGCCGTGGTGTACGCCGTCGTAGTTGTCGCCGTGGCACGATGGCGGGGACTGCGGGCCATGGTAGGACTCGCGGGCGCCTTCGGAGTGCTGGCCTGGTTCATCCTGCCAGCTCTTGCACAGGGCCAGCCACCCCTGCTCGTAGCCTTAGTGGGATCATCGGCCATCATGTTCGGGGTGCTGTATTTTGCCCACGGTTTCTCAGCGCGAACCTCCACCGCCTTGTTGGGTACCCTCTTCGGCCTCGGCGTGACCGCGGGGCTCGCCTGGTGGGCGGTCGATGCGGCGGCCTTGGCCGGAAACTCAGGCGAATACGGCTACCAACTGCTGAACATGACGCAGGGCATGTCTCTGTCCGGCATGATCTTGTGCGGCCTGGTGATCTCGGGCCTGGGCGTGCTCAACGACGTCACCATCACCCAGTCCTCGGCCGTCTGGGAACTCTACGAACTCGCCCCCAACACCAGCACACGGGAACTGTTCACTTCGGCCATGCGCATTGGCCGCGACCACATCGCCTCCACGGTCTACACCATCGCCTTTGCCTACGCCGGAAGCGCCATCCCCGTGCTCTTGATGGTCTCCCTGTTTGATCAGGAACTACTCCTGGCCCTCACCGGATCTGAGCTCGCCGAGGAGATCGTGCGCATCTTGGTCGGTTCCATCGGCCTGGTCCTGGCCATTCCTGTCACCACTGCGGTGGCGGTCGCCGTGGTCAAGGCCACCGGCCGGCCCGCGGCGCGATCGGCCCAGGGTTCACCGGAGGCTGTGCATAGTGAAGCGGCGGGCCACAAGGTTATGGACGGCGTCTAGCCGCACCAATCGACCCAGCACCGCATTGCGCCTCTGAAGGTACGACGCCGAGACCTTGCGTCCCAGCATCATGTTCAGCTGCGCTTGCCGGGCCGCCGTGCGGGCGGCTCGCATGCGTTTCTTCTCAAACGCGGCCAGCTTTGTCCCGGTTGGTTTTCCTGCCAAAGCAGCCACCACAATGGGCGCCAACTCGGCGGCATCGAGCCAGCCCAGATTCATGCCTTGCCCGCCAATGGGACTGATTTCATGCGCGGCGTCGCCCACCAAAGCTACTCTGCCAGCAATCATGTGCCGGGCCAGCCGCGTCCGGACAGCAAAGGCGCTGAGCATGCTGTTGGCACCGGCATCCAGAGATACTCCGCTGCGTTCAATGACAATGCGGGCTAGATCAGCTGCCGTCGCATCCAGAAGCAGGGAATCCGTATGTGCCACCCAGCGGCGTAGCCCGCCCGGCAGCGGAAAGGACTCGAGGATCCCGCCCGGTTCCAGGTACAGAATGGCGGCCGAACCATCCGTGCCCGTGTCTGGAAAATCGCCCATCAGATAGGTGTCCGGGTAGTCGCGGCCACTCGTGGGGACGCCCAACAATCTGCGAACGGCTGAACGTGCACCGTCGGCACCCACCACCAGACGGGCCTGAAAATGTTCTGTCCCGAGGCCAGAAAAGGGGGGTGTCTGCGCGTCGTTGTCCCCTCCGGACGGTGAGCCGGACAGCGTGAGGAAAGTCCCGGCGTCGTGCATGGAAGAAACGCAGAAGCCGCGCACCAAGGCTGCCGGATCCAGAGCGTGAAGCCGCGCCTCCAGCAGCGCTTCCGTGCGGGCTTGGGGGAGGGTCAGCACGTACGGATAGTGGGAAGCAAGGGTTGCGAAGGATAGCCGCGCCACCTCGGTGCCGGCGCTGCGGGCGATGCCGAGACCGATCTGCACAGCTTCGGCCACCATCTGGGCCGCGACGCCCGCCTGCTCCAGCGCCGCCAGTGCCGGCGGGTGGATTCCAATGGCGCGCGAATGCGGGCTCGGGCCGGTGCGCTGTTCCAAAATCCGCACGGAGAGGTCCTCTTGCAACAGGAGCGCGCCGAGGAACAATCCCACCGGCCCGGCGCCCACCACGACCACGTCAAACATGCTGCTGCCCGGGCGTATAAAGCAGCAGATTCCGGTACGGTCGCGCAGACTCGACGCGCCACCCCGCAGGCAGAACAGCTTGAAGTTCGACGGGGGTGTAGCTGCGGCGAATGGAGGTCAAGCCGTCGCGCCGAATAAAGGATCCTTTAGCTAGCGGTAGCGTCGCCACGGAGAACAGCGCGTAGCCGAGGCGGCTACGAGCAATATCGCTGTGAATGACGGCGCGCCGTGCCAGCTGGGCCGAATCCTGAAGTAGGGCCTGCAGTTCGGTCGGGGAGAGGTGGTGCAGCATGTGGTTGGAGAGCACGACGTCGAACGTCTCACCTGCCGCCGTGAGGGCGGCGCTGTGGGCTTGGCGAAACTGGACGCCAGCGCCTGCGAAATGTGTGCTGGCGTAGGTGATCGCCCGGGGATCGGGGTCGATCGCAGTGACTTTTAGGTGCAGGTGGTCGCGAGCAGCCCAGCGGGCCAAAGCGGCGGGGATGTCTCCGCCGCCGCAGCCAATGTCCAACAAGGTGCTGCTGCGTGTTGAGGATAGCAGCGGGCGGATGCGTTGTTTGTAGACGCTGTGCCAACGAGCAACCACGCTATTGATCAGCGGAAACTGGGCGTAGGTGCGGGCTAGCATGGCAGGATCGCAATCGGCCCTGTCCATCTCCTCTATGGCGTGCTCGTCGCGAACGGCTAAGAACCCGCCGGTGCCGACAGGGCCAGGATTCTCAGTCATGGACATCCGCGGCAGATGCGGTGGAGACCCACTGTGTGACCTTGGTGAATAGCCCGGTTTCCACCGTGAGACCGGGACCAAAGGCCATGGCGCAGATGGTTTCCCGCTCTGATGCCGGTCCTCCTGCTGGCCCCAACACTGGCCCCACTGCTGGCCCCGATTCCATGGGCTGTTCCAGGATGTGTTTGAGCACAAACATGACGGTCGCGCTGCTCATGTTGCCAAAGTTGCGTAGTGTTTCCCGGGCCGGAATGAGTTGTTCGTCGCTGAGTTCCAACTTGCTCTGGACCTTGTCGAGAATGCTGCGCCCGCCGGGGTGAATGGCCCAGTGACGGATGCTGGAGTATGGCAGTCCCTGAAGACCTGGAGCGGAAGCCAGCAGTGGTTCCAGAGCGCCCACAATGTGCTCGTCGATGATCTTGGGAACGTAGCTGTCGAGCACCATTTCAAAGCCGTGATCGCCAATGTTCCACGCCATGGAATCTTCGCCTACCGGGGTGAGTACCGTTTCAAAATGATCCAATTCAAGAACCGGCCCACCGCCTGGCAAGCCCCGCGCCGTGACAACCGCAGCCGCTGCGCCGTCGGCAAAGAGGGAGGATCCCATGATGGTGTCGGGATTATTGGAGGTGCGCACATGCAGCGAACACAGTTCCACACTCACCACCAACACGACAGCTTCGGGGTCTGCCTCGCAGAAGGATTTGGCTGCCCGCAGCGCCGGAAAAGCGGCATAGCAGCCCATAAATCCGAGGTGGTAACGCTGCACTGACGGGTTGAGCCCGAGGGCACGGACAATCTTGTAGTCGGGCCCCGGGTTGAAGAATCCGGTGCAGGATACGGTGATGACATGCGTGATATCTGCTGGAAGCAGCCCCGGGCAGGCGGCTACCGCCTTACTGGCCGACTCGATGAACAGCGCCGTTGCGGCGGTGGCAAAGAGATCGTTGCGATCTTTGGTGGTGGGGTTGAGCAATAGTCCGGCGATGCCGTCGTAAAACAGGGGATCGGGACCCCGGAAGTCTAAGCTCATCTCCGTGACGGCGGTGTGGCGGGTATCGATCGCGGCCGAATCGAAGCAGGTGCGCACCAGCCGCTGGCCCAGTCGGGTGAGGCCAGGTTGGGCGGCAAACACGTCGCGGGCTTGTTCCTGGATCAAGATTGTGGGTGGAACAGCTGTTTCGAGAGACCTCAAGGTGACCGTCATAGTCCATTCTTAGAGGCTCCAGAGACATAACACAATACATAGAACACATTGGTGTGGGCACCTGGGGAGCGCCGGCAGAGCGCCGTGGAGCATCCGAGAAACCCGGGCGGAGCGCCTGATTGGTGGTTCACGCTGCGGTTGGCCTAGGATGAGAGGGACGCCCGGATTCCTCAGGAATCCCTTGTAAGGGCAGTACATACGCCCGGGATGGGCCTTGGAATGACGGAGGTGAGCCGCACATGGAAGACGGACATAGTCGATCTACGTCACCGCGCGAGCCTCGCCTGCGCCACCGGAATTCACTCTCCTCGTAGTCTGCACGATCTGCGTTGTCTGCACGATCTGCGTAGTCTGCACGATCTGCAGAGTCTGCCTCAGTTCATTACCCCACACGCGTAGCCTTTTCTGCGACGTGGTGATGGCTGCCTTGACACAGCTGCCGTGACACAGATGAATCGCCTGCCACTGTTCAGGCGGTGATGGAGTATTCCACCGGCATCGGGTTCGTGCGGTAGACACTTCGAGCACAGCACTGCGCCACACACCCAATTTCTGCACACGCCCACGGCTAGCGCCGCGTCATACCCGCGTGTGTTTTTACCGGAGGGATTCGGATCATGATCAAGTACCCAGTTCAAACTTTTGAGGACAGCGCAGAGCTGCTCGGACGCGCCTTGAGCCAGCACGATCTGGCCGCCATTTCCAGCGCCCTCTTGCCCTTGAACACGGCCGAAACATTGGAACAGCTGGAACGGCTGAACACCATTGAGCGGGCTCTGGCCTACCGCACGCTGTCCAAGGGCCGCGCCATTGAGGTCTTTGAGCGCCTCGATGCCGCATTGCAGGCCGATCTTGTGGCAGGTCTTCAAGACGTCGAAGTTGCCGAAGTTTTTGCCCAGCTGAGCCCGGATGACCGGGTGGCGCTGCTGGACGAGCTGCCAGCATCAGTTGCGAACAGGCTGATTTCTGGGCTGGATGAGAAGGAACGGGCGCTCACCAGTACGGTGCTGGGCTACCCGCAAGGTGCCGTGGGCCGTTACATGAGTCCCGAATTTGTCACCACCCATCCGCATTTGACCGTGGCGCAGACGTTTGCTCGTGTACGGTCCCAGCTCGATGATGCCGAGAGCGTTTACACCATTCCGGTGACGGATGCTGGCCGCCACTTAGTGGGTGTAGTCTCATTGCGCGATGTGCTGCGGGCCGATGATGCGGTTCTGGTTGGCGAGATCATGAAGGCCCCGCTAAGCTTTCCCGCCACCGAAGATGTGGAGGAAGCTGCCCGTTACTGTGCCGACGCCAAAATTCTGGTGCTGCCCATCGTTGACGCCGAGGACCGCTTGGTAGGTATCCTGACCGTGGACGACGCCCTGCAGATCCTTGAGGATGCCGAAACCGAGGACGCCGCCCGCTCCGGCGGCACCGAACCGTTGCGCAGGCCGTATCTGGCCACGCCCGTGGGCACGATTGTCCGCGCCCGGGTGGTCTGGTTGCTGGTCCTGGCAGTGGGTGCCACGTTGACGGTCCAGGTCATTGGCGCGTTTGAAGCCACGCTGGCCGAACAAGTGGTGCTTTCGCTATTCATTCCCCTACTGATCGGCACCGGCGGCAACACCGGCAACCAAGCGGCCACCACCATCACCCGTGCCCTGGCCCTAGGTGATGTCCGCCCGCGCGACTTCCTCAAAGTCTTCGCCCGAGAGGTGCGCGTCGGCGCATTCCTAGGTCTGTTGCTGGGCACCTTGGGATTTGTGATCGCCTCCCTCGCTTTCACGGTGCCGCTGGGCTGGGTCATTGGGCTGACGCTGCTGGGTGTGTGCACCATGGCGGCCAGCATCGGCGGGCTCATGCCGTTGCTAGGTAAAGCTGTTAAGGCGGATCCGGCCGTGTTCTCCAATCCGTTCATCTCCACATTTGTGGACGCGGCCGGGCTGATCATCTATTTCCTGATTGCCACCAGCATTCTGGGCCTCTAACCCGAAGGAAGTACGACGCCGGGAGGTCACCTTTGTGCGCGAAGGTGACCTCCCGGCGTCGTTCTCTAGCCCAGTCAGGCTATGTAGTTCGACTCTAAGAAGCGAGCTTTCCCGAGAACGTGAACAAGATCGCGGCGGACACCTCTGCCGCCGGCGTTTCGGGGCTAAAGAGCAACCATTCCAGCCCACCTACCAGGGTGGCTCCGAAGATCCCGCCGGCCATCAACAGCCGGCTACTCTCGGACGTTCCGGCCGGAACCAGAGGCAGCAAAGCTGCGCCGATCTCGGTGACGGCCTCCCGGCGCAGCGCAGAAACAGCTGTTTGCCACGCCCTGTCGGTGCGGAAAATCTCTGCCGCCATGAGCTTGGCCAGCGCCCGGTTATCGGCGATCAAGATCAACATGTCAGAAACCATCGCCTCAACGGCGGCAAACCCAGAGGCACGACCACGTGCCGCCGCCAGATTTTCGGCCAGCGAGCTGACGCCCGTGGTCAGCAGCTCTTCAAACAGCTTGTCCTTCGAGGAAAAGTTGTAATAGACGCTGCCCTTGGCCACGCCAGCGCGCTCCGCCACCTCGTCCATGGTGGTCCCGGAAATCCCGTGCAGCGCACCGAGCTCCAGCGCGGCGGCCAGGATGGCCTTCTTAGTGGGGGAGATGCGAGGCACTTAGATTCCTTGGGTGTTCGGGGAGGGCTGGCTTCTGGTGGACAAAGACATGGACGACGGCGGATGGGGCGCCTTGCGCTATTGGCGGCGCCCCAGTTGGCTACATCTCCAGTTCCGGATGCAGCCGCTTGATGGAGAACACCCTCTGGCGGCCGGCGCAGAATGCGCTAACTGCCACGGAGCCCGCCGCAAGCACGGCGAGGAAAGTGATGGAGATCCACAGTCGGGAGTCTATTCCACCAGTCATCAGCTGCCGAAGTCCATTCACCACATAGGTGGCTGGCATATACGGGTGCAGGGCCTGGAAGAAACCGGGTGTGGTCTCCACCGGGTAGGTGCCACCGGAGGAGCTCAGCTGCAACATCAGCAGTACCAGGCTTACGACCCGGCCCGCAGCGGTGCCGAAGACGATGATGAACATTTGCTGCAGTGCCAGGAACGCCACGGTGGTCAGGTAGATGAACGCGGCAGTGGCCACGGGGTAGACAGGTTTCATATCCAGACCCCACAACAGGACGGCCACCATGATCAGCACCTGACCCAGACCAATGGCCAGAGCAGGGAGCAGACCAGTCAGCACGCTGCGCAGACCGCTCGCACCGGCAGCCAGTGCGCGGGTGGGAAGTGCTCGCAGCAGCAGCCAGGAAATCAGGGCGCCAACAAAGGTCGCCAAGGCGATGAAGAACGGGGCAAAACCTTCGCCGAAGCCACCCGACTCATTGGACCACTGCTGATTCACGGCCACGGGATTGGCCAGCACCTGTGACTTTTCATTAAGCAAAGTGGAGGAGTCGTTCGGGATTGCCGCTCCGCCGTCGTGGAGCTTGTCGGTCAAGGTGTGGCTGCCGGTGGAGAGCTTCTGAGCCCCGTCAGCCAGTGTGGTGCCGCCGTCAAGGAGCTTGCCGCTGCCCTCGGCCAGATCCGAGCTGCCCGTGCTCAGAGATCCGGCGCCCGTGGCCAATGCCGCGGCACCGTCCTTCGCCGTTCCAGCACCGTCGGCCAGCGCAGATGCGCCACCAGCCAATTCGGAGGCGCCGGCGGCAACGCTTGAGGACCCTGCGGCGGCGCTCTGGGCGCCCTTGGACAAGGTGGTTGCGCCCGTATTCAACGTAGCGGCACCCTGGGAGAGTTTCCCGGCACCGGTAGCTGCCTCGCCCACGCCAGCGGAAAGCTTCGTGACGCCCGTGGCGACCGAGTCGGCGCCAGCGGCGAGTTTCGCAGCACCGTCGGACAGCGGAGTGATGGCCTCAGTGGAGAGCTGGTTTGCGCCAGCTGCCAATTTGCCGGCACCTGCTGCCAGGGGTGTGGCTGCCTCACTTTGTAGTTGCTTCAAGTTCCCCAGGATGGAGCTGGCAGGGGTGTCGGCCGGCATGGACTCCACCGCGCTGATCAGGGCGGTTAGTTGCCTAGCTGTTTCGCTGGCGCCCGCGGCTACGTCATCGGCGCTCCCAGCCAGGGCTGATGCGGACGTGGAAACCTTGGCGGCGCTCGCCGACAAGGTGCCAGCGCTGGAGGAAACCGAGGCGGCACCCTGCTCCAGTGCCTTGGCATCCGGGACGGCATTGGCCAGCGATGTTGCCAGCTCGGAGGTCCCGACGGCGAGGGTGTTGCTGCCCTTGGCCAGTGAGGCGGCACCGGTGTTCAGTTCCGATACGCCGGTTGCGAGGGAACCGGCCCCCGTGGCGAGAGAAGCTGCGCCGGTATTCAAGGTGGTGGCTCCGCCGGCGAGGGTGGTGATGCCATCGGAGAGGGTGGTAGCGCCGTCGGCGAGCTGGAACGCGCCGTCCTTCAAGGTCACCGAGCCTGCCGTCAGGTCTTTCATGCCGACAACCAGTTTGCCAGCACCATCCTTGGCGCTGTCGATGCCTTTGGTGACCTCGGCGGAACCTGACGCTGCGGTGCGTAGTCCTTCTCCGGCGTCGTGCAATCCCACGAGGAGGGCGGAAGAGGTTTGTTCACCCAACTGCTCGGCGACAGCATCGCGCACCTGTGCCATGGCCTGCTTGCCCAGGACGCTGGAGAGGAAGTTATTGGAGTCGTTGAACTCGACGTCGATCATGGTCTGGGCCGGGGAGTCTGTGCCCACCGAAACGGCGTTCTTGGAGAAGTCCGCAGGGATGCTCATGGCAAAGTAGTACGTGCCGTCGGCGACACCCTGAGCGGCGGTGGCGGCATCGGTCTGCTCCCACGAAAGCTTCATGCCATCGATGAGTTCGGCGGCGAGGTCATCACCGGCATGCACGGCTTCGCCGTCCTTCGTGGCGCCGGTGTCCTGGTTGACAAGGGCCACGGGCAGGTTGTTCATGTGCTGGTCCGGGGCCTGGAAAGCCCACAGATAAAGGGCGCCGTAAATCAGCGGAATGAACAGCATGACAGCGACGGCAATCTTGGGAAGCTTGCCGCGCTTGAACCGGCCCAGCTCCGTTCCGGAGGATAAAAAGGCAAACATTTAGTGGGACTCCTTGATCAGTTCATGCTGGGCAATCAGTTCATGCTGGGCTGCCGGGATTTCTTCGGTGCGCAGAGAATCGGTGGGTGCGTCAGCGTCAGTCTTTGGCTCGATCGGCAGGTTCATGTCGATCACCTGCGGGGTGAGGTCCAGTTCATCCCAGAGCAGTTCATCCAGGGACGACGCCGAGACCACCACGTCGGTGCCGCGCGCCGCCAAATGCCCCAGCCGGGCCCAAACGACGCGACGGGCGTCGGTGCTGCGCAACTGCTCAATGTCATCCACGAAGAGCACGTCCGGGTTGCTCATGGTGGCCAGTGCCAAGCGGAGCAGGAACTGCGCGGTGTCATCCAGATCCCAGATGACGGTGTCGGCGTGGGGGATGGATTCGCTGCCGAAGGCGGGTGCGCAGAGCCTAGCGACCTCCACGTCGTTGGGCCGGCGCACCATGGACCACCAGGGTGCCAGCCAGGCGCGGCGTTCACGCAAGGCGGCGCCTACGGTTACGGATTCCTCAAGGCTGTCGATGCCGGCGAATCCGGCCACGGAGCTGATCTTCTGGACGGCGCGCAGATTGCGGGGGAGCTCATGTCCGCCCACGGTGAGAGTGCCGGCGTCGGGCTTCATGCGCCCGCTCAAGGTGAGCAGCAATGAGGTTCGGCCGCTGCCGGGATCCCCGCGGAGTACCGTGAGCCCGCCGCTGCTTTCAAAGGTGAGGGGGCCGTAAACAGGGCCGCGGCCTGCTGACAGCGCGAGGTTGTGGGCGGTGATCTGCACAGGGGTTCCTTTGCTGGTGGTGATTCAGGAGCTGAGGGAGCGGCCGCCGAATCGTGTGAAACGACGGGACCGCCACGCTCTAGCTGCCTTCTCAATTCTTTGTACTGACCAGTCAGTTTAGCAGGATGTTCGGGACGGAAAAGTCCGCTCCGGGTGAGGAGATTCTGTGAGCTTGTTCACGGCCGGGTTTGATTGAGTGCCCGGGGTTTTGGTGGGTTTAGCCGTGTTTCGGCGGTGACGCGCCGCTTTTCCACAGTCCGGGACAGTGGGGCGGGAGAAGGGCGGGATATGAGATTGGCCGGGGAGCCCGCGCAGAATTTGGCAGGATTTGAGAGAATTGATTTGTGACTGTTATAGACATCCCCAGCAGCGATACAAAACTGGACCTCCCGCCCCTGAAACTCGGCAACATTACGGTGGACACCCCCGTGATTCTTGCCCCCATGGCCGGGATTACCAACACCGCGTTCCGCCGCCTGTGCCGAGAGCACGGTGGCGGCGTTTTCGTGTCCGAAATGGTGACCTCCCGCGCCCTTGTGGAGCGCACCCCGGAGTCCATGCGGCTCATCAGCCACGACGACGATGAGCAAATCCGCTCCGTCCAGCTGTACGGCGTGGATCCCGAAACCGTTGGCAAGGCCGTGCGCATGCTGGTCGAAGAAGACCACGCGGACCACATTGACCTGAACTTTGGTTGCCCCGTGGCGAAGGTGACCCGCCGCGGAGGAGGCGCCGCGCTGCCGTGGAAGCTGGACCTGTTCACCTCGATTGTTCAGACCGCTGTCCGTGAAGCCTCCAAGGGTGGACTGCCGCTGACCATCAAGATGCGTAAAGGCATCGACGAGGACCACCTCACCTACCTTGAAGCTGGCCGCATTGCGCGCGACGCCGGTGTTGCTGCGGTAGCGCTGCACGGACGCACAGCCAACCAGTTCTACTCCGGCCAGGCCGATTGGGACGCCATCGCCCGCCTGCGCGAAGCTCTCCCGGATGTTCCCGTTCTGGGTAACGGCGATATCTGGAGTGCCGAAGACGCGATCGCCATGGTGCGTCAGACCGGCGTCGACGGCGTAGTAGTAGGCCGAGGTTGCCAGGGCCGCCCGTGGTTGTTCGGTGACCTGATGAACGCTTTCGAGGGCAGCGATGCCCGCCATAAGCCCGGAATGGCTGAAGTTTCCGCTGCCGTATACCGTCATGCCGAGTTGCTGGTGGACACCTTCGATGACGAAAATAAGGCCCTCCGCGATATCCGCAAGCACATGGCGTGGTACTTCAAGGGCTATGTGGTGGGCGGAGATCTGCGCGCCAAGTTGTCCTGCGTGCCCACTCTTGAGGTGCTTCGCGAACTGCTGGATCAGTTGGACATGTCAGGGGAGTACCCCGGCGTTGACGCTGAGGGCCCCCGCGGCCGTGCAGGCACGCCCAAGCGCACAGCACTTCCGGCCGGTTGGCTGGATGAGCGCACCTTGAGTGGATCGCAAAAAGTGGAGCTCGTCGGCGCTGAGTTGGACGTCTCCGGCGGCTAATCCCCCGCCGTATCACCCAACATCGATCCGTTAGATAATGTCGCTTAGAAGCTTCTAAGCGACATTATCTAACGGATCGATGTTGGCTGGCGGGGTGGAGGACTGGCCAGCCTGCGGACTTCCGTCCCCGGACCGAGTTGCATTGGCCCTAAACTGGGTTTTATGTCCAATGAATTGCAGTCCGTGTACCTTCCCCACGATCAACAGCGCTGGGTGCCGGAAGCTCCGAAAACAAGTTTCCGCACAGTGTTTGAACGGGACCGGGCGCGAGTGCTGCACTCCTCGGCGCTGCGCCGGCTGGGCGCCAAAACTCAGGTAGTGGCCCCGGACACCGACGACTTTGTCCGCACCCGCCTGACCCACAGCCTGGAAGTAGCCCAGATTGGTCGGGAACTCGGCGGCACGCTGGGCTGCGATCGTGACGTTGTGGACACGGCCTGCTTGGCCCACGATCTCGGCCACCCACCCTTCGGGCACAATGGAGAATCGGTTCTCAACGACCTGGCCCATTCCATTGGCGGCTTCGAAGGCAACGCCCAAACCTTGCGCCTATTGACTCGCCTCGAGTCCAAGGTCTTCACGTCCGACGGCGGTTCGGCCGGCTTAAACCTGACCCGCGCCTCCCTCGACGCCTCAGCGAAATACCCATGGCTGGCCGTGGATGCACCCCTGATCAATGGCCTCCGCACGGGGAAGTTCGGCGCCTACACCGACGATCTTCCCGTGTTCAACTGGCTGCGCGAAGGCGCCCCAGCCGGTAGAACCTGCATCGAGGCACAGGTCATGGACCTCGCCGACGACATCTCCTACTCGGTCCACGACGTCGAAGATGCCATTGTTGCAGGGCATGTGCAGCTCAAATGGCTCGCCAACCAAGACCAGCGCAACCGGGTCCTGGGCTACACCCAACAGTGGTACCTGCCCAACGTGGACGTGGCCGAAATCGATGCCGCACTCAAACGTCTGGAAGCCACGGATGTGTGGGTGCGCCGCGCCGACGGCAGCCGCCGCTCCATGGCTGCGCTGAAGGACATGACCAGCCAACTCATTGGCCGCTTCTGCCAGAGCGCCGTCGCCGCGACCCGTGCCGTGCATGGCACTGGAGCCTTGGCGCGCTACGCCGGCGAGGTAGTGGTGCCGCACGAAACTCTGCTGGAAATCGCCGTCATGAAGGGCCTGGCCACCACCTTCGTCATGACCACCGATCACCGCCAGCCCATCTACCAGCGCCAGCAGGACATCCTCAGTGAATTGGTCGCTGTCCTCAGTGTCACCGGCGACGCGCATCTGGAAACCATGTTTGCCGCCGATTGGCGTGACGCGCACGACGACGCGTCCCGGCTTCGGGTGGTCATCGACCAGATCGCTTCACTGACTGACGTATCGGCGCTTGCGCTGCACGAGCGGCTCGTGGGCACCGAACGGACACTGCTCTAAGACCCCACCGGTTCGGCCCAGCCGGGGCGGGAGATAAGACAGAACGGGTGGCCGGCAGGGTCTGCGAACACCGTTGGCTCGGGCACCGGCTCCAGCGCCACTGCTCCCAGGGCGAGCACTTGGGTCCGGGCCACGGCGAGATCCTCCACCATGACATCCAAGTGCATTTGCTGTGGATACTGCGGATCTGGCCAGCGCGGGGCACGCAGCTCCCGGGCACGCTGAAATGCCAATCCGGAGCTGTGATCGTTCTTGGCCACGACAATAAAGTCGAGGGAACGGTACGTGATGGGTTGGCCGAGCAGCGCCGCATAGAACCTGGCCAAGGCTGCCGGATCGGGACAATCAATCACCAGATGGTGCAGACGGCCGATCATGGGATTCAGGCTAGCACCAGCGTGGCGGCGTGGCGGTGTGGCCACGTGGTTTTTGGCCGGTGCCGGCCACAGGCGCTTCCTGCAGGTGTTTCGTGTCACCGTTTCCGAGGCCTGTAGTTCCTCCACAGCCCCAGCTGGCCGGGCAGCGGCACCCAGTGTCGGGACCCCTGGTCATCGGCGTCGCCAACTCACGTAAACTGGCCCAGTGGCTGGCCTGATTAAACGTGAAGATATTGATGAGGTGCGGAATCGCACCGACCTCAAGGAAATTGTTGACTCTTACGTCACCTTGAAATCGGCGGGGATCGGTTCCTTCAAGGGTCTGTGCCCCTTTCATGACGAGCGCAGCCCCTCCTTCCATGTCCGCCCGCAAATGGGTTATTTCCATTGCTTCGGTTGCCAGGAGAGTGGCGATGTCATCTCCTTCATTCAGAAAATGGATCACATTTCATTTTCTGAGGCAGTGGAAAAACTGGCCGGCCGTATTGGCTACGAGCTGCGCTACGAGGACGGCGGAACCGGACCGCGCCGCGAAGATGTAGGTAAGCGGCAGCGCCTGCTGGACGCCCACAAAATCGCCGGTGAATTCTTCCGCGCCCAACTTCTCACCCCTGCCGCCGCCGCTGGCCGGCAGTTTCTGGATGAGCGCGGCTTTGACCGCGAAGCCGCTGAACGCTTCGGCGTGGGCTTTGCCCCGCAAGGCTGGGACGCCCTCCTCAAACACCTGACGGGCAAGGGTTTCACCCAGGATGAGTTGAAGTTGACCGGCATGTTCTCCGAAGGTCAACGCGGCATTTACGACAGATTCCGCGGCCGCCTGATCTGGCCCATCCGCGACATTGCCGGGGACACTGTGGGCTTTGGTGCCCGTAAACTTTTTGACGATGACCAAGGCCCTAAGTATCTGAACACCCCGGAGACCAGCCTCTACAAGAAGTCGCAGGTGCTGTACGGCATCGATTTGGCGAAGAAGTCCATCGCCTCCAAACGCCAGCTGGTAGTGGTGGAAGGCTACACGGACGTCATGGCCTGTCACCTGGCCGGCGTGGACACCGCCGTGGCCACCTGTGGCACCGCCTTCGGTACCGATCACATCAAGGTCGCCAGGCGACTGCTCTCCGACGACGGGACCGGCGGGGAAGTGGTGTTCACCTTCGACGGCGACGCGGCCGGCCAGAAGGCTGCGCTGAAGGCCTTCGATGAGGACCAACGTTTCACCGCACAGACGTTTGTAGCCGTTGAGCCCTCCGGCGCCGATCCCTGTGAGTTGCGTCAACGAAAGGGCGATGAAGCTGTCCACGCCCTGATCCGCTCACGGCGACCACTCTTTGAATTCGCCATCCGCACCACCTTGGCCAAGTTCGATCTGAGTACGGTTGAGGGCAGGGTCAGTGGCCTACGCGCCTCGGCCCCCGTGGTGGCCTCAATCCGCGACGCCTCCACCCGGATGGGTTACAGCCAGGAACTTGCTGGCTGGCTCGGCATGGCAGATCCCAACGAGGTGCTGCGGGCGGTCAAGGGTGCCGAGCGTCGTGCCCACGCCCAGCCCGGCAGTCAAGGTGCGGGGCAGGGGAACTTCAGGAACGACGTCGCCCGTCATCAGCAGATGCCGGCAGCCGAGGTGGAGCAGGCGCCGCCTACAGTAGCTAGGCCGGATCCGCGAGATCCGCAGGGGCGCATGGAGCGGGAGGCGTTGGAGGTTGTTTTGCAGCATCCTGGGTTCTTGTCCGCGGGGAACTGGCAGCATTTCGCCGCGACGGAATTTGTGGTGCCGGCGTACAAGGCTGTGCAGCAGGGGATTTATCAGGCAGGGGAGTCGCAGGTGGCGTCCTCGCAGTGGCTGGAGGCGGTTCGGGAGCATGTTCCGCCTGAGCTGGGATCGCTGTTGGCTGAGCTGGCGCTGAGCCCGTTGCCGGCCACTCGTGAAGAGACGTTGATGCGATATTGCCGGGATATTTTGCGCCGGCTTTTTGAGCTGCAAATCACACGGCTCAAAGAGGAGCGCTTGGGGGCCCTGCAGCGCATGGATCCGGCTGTTGATCCGGAGAGCTATAACCTGCTCCAGCGCGAGTTAATGGAGCTGGAAACGGCGCGTAGACAGCTTCGTGGGGACGGTTAGGGAGCCTAGAGCGGCCCGATTTCACAACTTGGCAACCCTTTGTTATTGTTGTTCCTGCACGATCCCCTATAGCTCAATTGGCAGAGCGTTCGACTGTTAATCGAAAGGTTCCTGGTTCAAGTCCAGGTGGGGGAGCCAAGACAAAATTGTCTCCGGTCCTATCTGTGGGCCGGAGACAATTATTGTGTTGAGTGTGCGGAAATGATCGGTTTTGATCTAATTTGATTTCAACTGTGAGTTACTGCTAAGATTTACTTGCCGCATTCCCCTATAGCTCAATTGGCAGAGCGTTCGACTGTTAATCGAAAGGTTCCTGGTTCAAGTCCAGGTGGGGGAGCTTTCATAAAAAATCCCCGTACTCCATGTGAGTGCGGGGATTTTTTATTAGCCGCTAGCGCTAACCCCTAACACCTTCTTCCGATCGACATCTTCGAGTCGCCATATCTGGCCCCGAAAATGCGATTAAACGGGCCATATGTGGCGACTCGAGTGCAGGGGTTAGCGGCCAAAATGTGTGTACGGCCCGGGCATGTCAGTGGCTCGTTTCAGTGGCTTCTGCTTCGAAACTGCAGATGATGCGCTGAACCTGTTCGAGACTGCAGAAGACGCGACAAATTCGCGATTTTCATCGCATCATCTGCGTTTTCAAATCTGGGTGGCGTTCTCATATGTGGTGTTCGGTGTTCGCCACGCCGCGCCACGCCACGGCTGGCACAGCATAAAAAGAACCGCAGTCCCCGCCTCAGCAGGGACTGCGGTTCTTTTCGTGGGACTAGATCGCCGGGACCATTCGCGGACGCACAATCACCCAGAGCGCGGTCATCGCCAGCAAGATGGAGCCGCCCATGATGATCGCCATGGGGGTGGCGGTGGCGACGCCGATGAAACCCACGACCGGAGTGATCAGGCCGGCGAAACCAAAGGTTACGGCGCCCAAAAGCGACGCGGCCGTGCCAGCTTGCTTGCTATTGCGCGCCAGACCCATGACCTGGACTGAGGGGAACATGAACCCGGTGGCGCATATGAAGAACCACAGGGGAACAATGACGCCCCACAGACCAAGACCGAGCTGGTCGCCAATAATCATGGCTAAAGCCGCCGCAACTTGAGCCACCGTGGCCCACGCAATGACCCACTGGGGGCCTGTGTGGCGCATGATCCTGGATGCGATTTGGACACCAAGCACCACTCCAACTGAGTTCACCGCGAAGAGGTAGCCATATTGTTGCGGGGTGAAACCGAAGGTGTTTTGGAAAAGGAACGTTGAGGCAGACAGATAGGTGAACAGTGCAGCGAAATTAAACCCGCCCACAAAGAGTGTGCCGACAAAGATTCTGTCGCTGAACACGGCCTTGTAGCGGTCGGCGACAGTCACGCCGTCGGACTTCCGCCTTTCAGGTGGCAGGGTCTCAATGATGAAGACGGAGGCTGCCACAACCACGAGCGCGCCGTACGCGGCCAAGAACCAGAAGATGCCCGGCCAGTCCATGATGCCCAAGAGCTGGGAACCAACCACGGGAGCCAAGATCGGGGCCATGCCGTTGACCAGGGCCATGCGGGAGAGCATGCGTACCAGCTGGTAGCCGCCGAAGAGGTCGCGGACCATGGCCATTGCCACAACACCGCCACCGGCGGCGCCGATGCCCTGGAGGACACGGAAAACGCCCAA
Source organism: Specibacter sp. NPDC078709 (assembly GCF_040686795.1). NCBI lineage: Bacteria > Bacillati > Actinomycetota > Actinomycetes > Micrococcales > Micrococcaceae > Specibacter > Specibacter sp. NPDC078709. Next base: position 163,874 of record NZ_JBFBLU010000001.1, on the reverse strand, counting down.
CATGGTGATGTCGGTGGACATGGCCGCGCCAACAGACGCACCGACATGCAACGCTGTGGCCAGGATCAACGGCATCCGGCGTCCGAATTTGTCGCTGAAAGGGCCCACGACCAGCTGGCCAGCTGCAAAGCCGATCGTCGTTGCGGTCAGGGTCAGCTGGACGGCGGTGGCGCTGACTCCGAACTCCTCGCCGATGATGGGAAATGCGGGGAGATAGAGATCAATGGTGAACGGGCCAAGAGCGGTCAGTAGCCCCAGCACGAGAATATAGATTAGTTTTTGCCTGCGTGACAGGGAGTCGCCGGGGTGAACAGTGCTGGTCAAGTAGAGAATCCTCAAAAATGTGGTGTGCGCGTTGGGTGGGAGAGCGGTGAGAAAGTGCCACCCCCTGAATTATGTTATGCGCTTGTGAAACGGTGCAACTGTGGTCCACTCGGGGCAGATTCGGCCACCTGGGCGGCAGGAAAATCGAGAGCTTTTCCAATCCGTAACGTTGCCGCGGCAGGTGGGCGCCCGCTGCTGGGGTGATGGATGGTAATTTTGTCATTACGGTAGTGCCACCGCGGAGGAGGCGCTACAAAGATTTCGGGTTCGTGACGGTCTTTACCCTTCGACACGAACACACACGATGGAGGCGGACTCAGTGACGGTTGTGGATAAGGATCTGCATATCGCGGCGGACGAAAACTCAAAGGACCACGGTTCTGCCCTGATTGAAGCAGCGAAGACGGCTTCCCGGCTGCTGCCGCGGCAAATAAACGATGAAATTGCTTTGGCCAAGCTGGAGTTGGAACACAAGAAGGCCAAGGTGGGGGGTGTGGCAGTCTTTGCCGCACTGGCTCTGGTGTTCACGGTGTTGCTGGTTATTGCCCTCGTGGTGGCCGCCATCGCTGGCTTGGCCACCGTGGTGCCGCTGTGGCTCTCAGCGCTGATCGTCTGCGGGGCCCTTCTGGTGGTTCTCGGTGTCAGTGCACTCATTGGCTACCTGAAGTTCAAGTCGCTACTGCCGTTGCTGCCCAAACAGGCTTGGCGTGGGATTCGTCACGATATCGGCATCATCAAAGAGGGCCGTGAGTTTGACCCGGCTACTTTGGACCCGGCTGAGCTGAGCAAGGAAGAGAAGAAGGCCGCCGCCGCAGAAGCTGACGCCGCTGCAGCCAAGGAGAAGGCTGAACGCGCTGCCAAGGAAGCCGAGCACGGGCCCAAGGCCAGCGAGAACGAGCTCTTGGCACGCACTGCCGCCCGACGCGAACATCTCTTGGGACTGCGTGAAGAACTCGTCTCCGAGGCCGATGTGAAGAAGCAGGCCACGTACTTGGTGGACACCGCCAAGAATCGTGCGCGGGAGACCATCAATCAGGCCGCCGCCGGTGCGGCCGGCCAGGTAGTCGAAACGGCGAAAGAGCGGTGGAAGCCCTTGGCTGTCTTTGCCGTGTCTGCCACCATTTGTGGACTGCTGCTGCGAAAGTTGTTGAAGAAATAATCCGCGCCCATAGTATGGCGATTCACGGGAGAGGCAGATTCGGTGCTGCGCCAGCAGTCCGAGGTGCTTGTTCCGGGGGAGGTGAGCGACATGGCCGACAGCTCAACAACGCACATTGACTCGTCCAACGCCATTGTCACCATCCCCAACATCATCACGGTAGTCAGATTCCTTGGCACTCCCTTGTTTGTCTGGTTGGTCTTGGCCAAGCAGGAGTATGGCTGGGGAGTCTTTGTGCTGGCCATGATGGGTTGCACCGACTGGATTGATGGCTTTGTTGCGCGCAAACTCAACCAGACCTCGCAGCTGGGCCGGATCATGGATCCGCTGGCCGACAGGGTCGCCCTCGTGGCCGTCACCATCACCTTGGTGCTGGCTAAGATTCTGCCATTGTGGCTGCTATTGCTCTTGGTGATTCCCGACGTCGTTCTGCTGGCGGCAACGCTGTACTTCTTCCGCGGAGACGCGGACCTCAAGGTCACCATGTTGGGGAAGACACGCACGGCTGCGCTCATGGTGGGTACGCCCATGCTGCTGCTGGCCAAAGCCTTGGACTCCGATTTCACGTTTGTGATGGCTTGGGTGATCCTTGCCTCCGGAATGGTCATGCACGTGATTGCCTTCAGCCAGTACATGGTGGCAGTTTTCGCCAAACACCGGGCACTGCATCTGCCGGCTGGCTCGGTTGGCTCGGACGGTTCTGATGGTTCAGACGGTTCTGGCAGTTCAGGCGGTTCAGGCGGTTTAGATGGTTCTGTTGAGGGCCGCCCATGATGTGGGTTGCCGTCTTGTGCGCCGTGGCGGGTGCTTTCTTCCTCGCGTTTGGCGCGCAACGCCAGGGTAGTGCAGTGAAAAACAACACGGGCGGGCTCGCACTGGGCGGGTCCGGTTTTGTGCGCCTGCTGACTAACCCCCGCTGGGTATTGGGTCTGACGCTGCTGGGTATTGGCACAGCCTTGAACGTTGTGGCCCTGACGCTGGGGACCTTGACGGTGGTGCAGCCGATCGGTGCGATAGCTCTGGTGATTACCACCATTGTGAATTCGCGCGATGAAGGGATCCGGCTCAACCGTGCCACGGTGGTTTCTATTACCGCCTGTGTTGCCGGGAGCGCCCTGTTCGTGCTTCTGGCCGTCAATGCGGTCAAGGAGAATACCCACGTCACAACCACTGAAGAACTGACTGTGGTGATGTTGCTAGCTGTGGTTGTCACCATTTTCGGTGGCGCCTTCATCCTGTTCAAACGGCGCCTGAAATCATTTTTCTACATTGTTGGCTCCGGCATGCTCTTCGGATTTGTCGCCGTCTTGACACGTATCATCTCCAAGCAGATCTTCGATCCCAACGGACTGTATCTTCTCAACGTGCAGTGGTATTCGGTGATCGCCATCGCCGCCGCTGGGGGATTGGGCAGCTGGTTCGTGCAGAGCGCGTACGCCAGCGGACCACCTGATTTGGTGATTGCCGGGTTGACTGTCATTGACCCCATAGTGGGAATTGCCATCGGAATTGCCATTTTGGGTGAACTTCATGACGATGTACCCGCCGTGCTGGCGATTGCCATGGCTGGGGCGGCGATCCTTGCTATCGTTGGGGTTATCGCGTTGTCCAGACATCATCCGGATGTGGTGAAGCGGCGTCGAGCTGCAAAGAAATAGCAACGTAAATAATTGAGCCGGCCCGCTGGCCAGTGAAGAATCCACCAGGAGTTTTATCCGTGTCATCAACCCCGAGTGAAAGCGCCCAAAAACCGCTTACCATTTTGATTGCGGCAGATACCTATCCGCCCCACATCAACGGGGCAGCACAGTTCTGTTTCCGCCTAGCGACAGGGATGAAGGCCAGAGGCCATAATGTGCATGTGATGGCATGCCGCGCCGACAGTGGCCCCATGTTTACCGAACAGCGTGCCGAGGCTACTGTGCACAGGCTCCGCTCTCGGTCTGTTCCCACCCATGAGTACTTCCGGATTAGCCTTCCCTGGGAAATCAAGCGAGACATCAAAGCACTCTTTGATGTGATCAAGCCTGATGTGGTGCATGTCCAGAGTCACTACATGATCGGTGAGCACGTTGTGTACGAAGCTGCCCGACGCGGCATCCGAATTGTTGCCACCAATCACTTCATGCCGGAAAACCTCAATCCGTTCCTACCGTTCCCGCAGTGGTTCAAGAACATTGTTGGCAGGGTTTCCTGGCGGGACATGGGCAAGGTCATGAGCCGTGCCGATGTTGTCACAACTCCGACGCCGCTGGCCGCCAAAGCCATGCATGAGCACGCGTTCCTGCGTAAGGTGCTGCCATTGTCCAATGGTATTGAATCGGGCAACTATGAATTGGCCGAGGGCGAAACCATTCCCCGCAACCCCTACCCGACCATCGCCTTCGTCGGTCGCCTGGCTGAGGAAAAACACATCGACGTGCTCATCGATGCCTTGGCCAAGACACCTGCCGATCTGAACCTGCACCTCGTGGTTGTGGGTGGCGGCGAAGTCAAGAACGCGCTCAAGGCTCAGACCGAAAGGCTGGGACTGTCTTCGCGGGTCACCTTTACAGGACTGATCAGCGACGAAGAATTGCGAGAGGTTTACCTCAAAGCCGATCTCTTCGTCATGCCCGGGACCGCAGAACTACAGTCGCTCGTGACGCTGGAAGCCATGAGCGCCTCCACGCCGGTGGTCTTGGCCAACGCCATGGCACTGCCGCACCTAGTGGACGACGGCGTCAACGGCTACTTGTTCACGCCGAACGACAGTGATGACCTGAAAGAAAAGATCACCACCATCATGCGGCTGTCACCGGAAGACCGGGCAGCCATGGGTGCGGCGAGCCACTCGATGGTGGCCCGCCACGGGCTCACCAAGACGCTGGACACCTTCGAAGACATTTATCGTGGCGGAACTTACGAGGATCACGCGGTTTAGCTTCTCATCCTCTAAGATCGTAAGAGTGCTTTTCCCTTGGACCAGATGGTCAACGGGCGAGGCACCTTGCATGGGGCCATAGCTCAGCTGGTTAGAGCGCGGGACTCATAATCCTAAGGTCCTCGGTTCAAGTCCGAGTGGCCCTACATGTAGAGCCGCAGGTCAGAGACTCTTTCGGGAGGAACTGGCCTGCGGCTTTTTCGTTTTGGTGAGAGTTTTGGCCGCTAACCCAGAGTTTTGGTGGGAATCTCGGCTCTGACGCCGCCTCCGTGTTGCCTGTGCCACATCAGATACGGTAAGTTACTCATCAGTAACAAGTTTGGTTTTCCGCCGAACAGCTGGTGTTTACCGATGAGAACAAGCAAAGGAATTTCCGTGCCCAAGGCTGCAGTAGATATTAACAACCTCCCCTACGCCGATGGTGACTTCTATGGATTTGAGCAGCTGCTCTCCGAGAAGGAACGCGGACGCTTGCAGGAACTCCGTGAATTCTTGGCCAAGGAAGTCAAGCCGATTGCCACAGACTGCTGGAACCGCGGTGAATTCCCCATGGAGATCATCCCCAAGTTGGCCCAGTTTGACATGATGAGTCCCGTTCACCGCCAGGGATATTCAAGCCTCTTTGCTGGATTGGCTCATGCAGAATTCACCCGCGCCGACGCCTCGATTGCAACGTTCATGGGCGTCCATGACGGACTGTTCACTGGCTCAATTGAAGCGCTGGCCTCCGAAGAGCAAAAAGCTGCTTGGCTTCCGGACATTTACGCATTGAAGAAAATTGGCGCGTTCGGACTGACCGAACCCCTGGGTGGGTCTGATGTGGCCGGCGGAACCCGAACCACTGCTGTGCGTGACGGCGACAACTGGATCCTCAACGGCGCCAAGCGCTGGATCGGCAACGCTACGTTCTCCGACTGGGTAGTCATTTACGCTCGCGACGTGGCCGATAACCAGGTCAAGGCCTTCATGGTGGACACCACGCTCGAGGGCTACAGTGCCACGAAGATCGAAAATAAGACGGCATTGCGCACCGTCCAGAACGCAGACATTGTTCTAGAGAACGTGGTGGTCCCGCACGATTTCAAGCTGGCTGGTGGCAACAGCTTCCGCGATACCAATAAGGTTCTCAAGGTCACCCGTCTGGCCGTTGCATGGCAGGCAGTCGGTCAGCAGCTGGCCGCCTTTGATGTGACCCGCCGCTACGCCATTGAACGCGAACAATTTGGCCGCCCCATCGCTTCCTTCCAGATGGTGCAGGATCAGCTGGTGAAGATGTTGGGCAACATTGTCGCTTCCACCGGCATGATGGTCCGGCTCTCACAGCTGGAAGACCTTGGTCAGGCTAAAGACGAGCAATCTGCACTCGCCAAAGCCTTCACCACGGCACGCATGCGCGAGACGGTTGCGATGGGTCGCAGCCTCTTCGGCGGCAATGGCATTGTTACCGACTACGAAATCGCCAAGATCTTCGCAGACTCCGAGGCCATCTACTCCTACGAAGGCACCTACGAGATCAACACGTTGGTTGCCGGACGAGCCATCACCGGAATCTCCGCCATCGTATAGCCCGACAGCAGTGTTTATGCGAATTAAATAGAACGCAGAAATAGAACGTAGATGAGTATGGCGCCAGTGAGCAACTGGCGCCATACTCATCTACGTTCCAGTGCGTAAGGAGCCGCAATTGTGCGACGTCTAGTCTGTTGATCATGAGTCGTGCGGCGATGCTCAGTCGATCAATGGCAGCAATACGGATGGGCGCAGATCGAGGATGAACTGAAGGGGATTGAGGTACTGGTCCCCGCGGCGAACGCCCCAGTGGAGGCACGACAGAGTCACGGATCCGTCGCAATGCGTGGGCCCCTCTACATGGCCGATCTCTTGTCCGCGCGTCACGGAGTCACCGGCCTTGAGGGACGTGGTTACGGGCTCAAAACTTAGCCGCAGGCCGTTGTTCACCACGATAGTCACTACTGACCTATTAACTACGACGCCGGCAAAGGTCACTACTCCTGATGCTGGCGCCAGCACCGCTGATCCTTGGGTGGCGGCTAAGTCCACGCCCCGATGGCCCGCCAACCAGGGCTGGGCAGGCGGGTCAAAAGCGTGCACCACCAACGGCTTGCCCACCAGTGGCCAACCCCAGGCGAGGGTTGCCGGGAGGGGAGTGGCCGACGTCGGACTTGAAAGGGGAGCTAGCGAAACGGCCGGAGTGGCTGGCGCGGATCCCGGCAAGAAGACCAGCCCCAGCAATGTGCTGAGAAGAAGTGGCAAGCGGCTGAAGGTGAGGTGCATTTACCTAGCGTGCGCCGAGAGTGGACCCTCCGCGAGGGGAGCATGGGCAAATGTGAGTGGTGCCCCGAAAAAGCGTGCCTGTGGGGGAGTGAAGGTGGTAAGTCGCTAGGGCCGCCTTGTAGTAACATTGACAGAGCAGTGTGCTGTTTGTGCACTGACTACGCGCACCCCACCCTGACGAGGCATCCAAGAATGATCTTGGATCCTGCTGATGGATTGTGCCCATACGGTCCGCCTCACGGCGGTTCATGGAATGCACGATGGGTGCCAGGAGCAAAGGAACCTGACCGGGAAACCGGCGGAACCAAGGCTAAATAACCGTAAATTATCAAAAAGGAGCGTCGGCATGCCCGTCGTAACAATGCGCCAGCTGCTTGACAGCGGCGTCCACTTTGGACACCAGACCCGTCGTTGGAACCCGAAGATGAAGCGATTCATCCTCACGGAGCGCAACGGCATCTACATCATCGACCTGCAGCAGTCACTGTCTTTCATTGACCGCGCATACGAGTTCACGAAGTCCACCGTCGCACACGGCGGAACCGTACTCTTCGTCGGTACCAAGAAGCAAGCTCAGGAAGCCATCGCAGAGCAGGCCACCCGTGTTGGCATGCCTTACGTAAACCAGCGCTGGTTGGGCGGTATGCTCACCAACTTCCAGACGGTTTCCAAGCGTATTGCTCGCATGAAGGAACTCGAAGAGATCAACTTCGAGGACGTTGCTTCCTCGGGCCACACCAAGAAGGAGCTCTTGCTCCTCAAGCGTGAACTGACCAAGCTGCAGACCAACCTCGGTGGTATCCGCAACCTGACCAAGGCACCGTCCTTGCTCTGGGTCGTTGACACCCCGAAGGAACACCTCGCCATCGACGAGGCACACAAGCTGAACATCCCCGTTGTTGCCATCTTGGACTCCAACTGCAACCCTGACGAAGTTGATTTCCCGATCCCGGGTAACGACGACGCCATCCGCTCCGTTGCACTGTTGACCCGCGTTATCGCTGATGCTGTTGCAGAAGGCCTGATCGCCCGCAACAACAAGGCAACCGGCAACACCGAAGCACCGGCTGAGCCCTTGGCTGAGTGGGAGCGCGAACTCCTCGAGGCACCCGCCGCCGAAGCCGCTGTTGAAGCTCCGGCTGAAGCTGCTGAAGAAGCACCGGTCGAGGCTGCTGTTGAAGCACCCGCCGAAGCTGCTGCTGAAGCTGCAACCGAGAAGTAAGAATCTTTTCCCGGTAACTCCGATGGATTCATCCGTCGAAGCTGCCACCTGAGGAACCAGACGCTGGCAGGATCGCACCGCTCACAAGGCAAAGTGGTCCTGCCAGAACTGGCCTAAAACCGATTTACATACTCAAACATTTATTCTGAGGAGTTCATATGGCGAACTACACCGCCGCTGATATTAAGGCTCTGCGCGAGCGCACGGGCGCAGGCATGATGGACGTCAAGAAGGCTCTCGACGAGGCGAACGGCGACGCCGACAAGGCGATGGAGCTCATCCGCATCAAGGGCCTTAAGGGCGCCACTAAGCGCGAAGGCCGCTCAACCGCTGAAGGCCTCGTTGCCGCAGCTGTTGACAACGGTGTTGGCGTCATGGTTGAAGTCAACTGCGAAACTGACTTCGTTGCCAAGGCTGCTCCCTTCATCGAATTCTCCAACAAGGTTCTGGCCACGGCCATCTCCTCCGGTGCAACCGATGTTGAAGCACTGCTGGCCGTTGACGTAGACGGCAAGCCCATGTCCGAGGTCGTCATTGAAGCCGGTGCACTCTTGGGTGAAAAGGTTGCCATCCGCCGCCTTGCACGCGTTGAAGGTGCAACGGTTGACGCTTACCTGCACAAGACCTCCAAGGACCTCCCGGCCCAGGTTGGCGTGCTGTTCGCCGTTGACGGTGACAACCAGGAAGTCGCTCACGACGTAGCCGTGCACATCGCTGCTATGTCCCCGACGTTCCTGACCCGCGACGAAGTTGCTGCTGACGTCGTTGAGAGCGAACGCCGCATCGCCACCGAAACTGCACAGGCAGAAGGCAAGCCTGAAGCGGCCATGACGAAGATCGTTGAGGGTCGTTTGACCGGCTTCTTCAAGGAAATCGTTCTGGTTGACCAGTCCTTCGCCAAGGATGCCAAGAAGAGCGTTGCCGCTGTTCTTTCCGAAGCGGGCGTCAAGCCTGTTGCCTTCGCACGTTTCCGCGTCGGAGCATAATTCTACGTTTCTGAGTTGCACGACTCCGTGCAGCAATCAGGATGTGACGAAGAAGGGGTGGCCGCAAACTGCGGTTGCCCCTTCTTTGCGCCCAAGCATCGGATATGATCTTAGACGCACCCCTACAGTCGACACCGCCCCGGCAGAGTACATCTGCACGAGACATTAAAAGCACAACGGCACGCAGCCGTTGGTGTGAAGTAAACACCTACACCAGCAGCCAAGAATCTGTACCCACGGAAGGCACTATGACCACGAATATTTCGCAGACAGAGCAGAGCAGCGCAGCACCTACAGCGGGGGTGGCCAAACGCCGTCGTGTGCTGTTGAAGCTCTCCGGCGAGGTCTTTGGCGCAGGCAAGCTCGGTGTTGATCCGGAGACCATCCGCGGCATCGCCAAGCAGATTGCCAGCACTGTTGGCCAGGTCGAGGTGGCCATTGTTGTAGGCGGTGGAAATTTCTTCCGGGGCGCCGAACTCTCCGCCTCCGGGATGGACCGCTCCCGCGCGGACTACATGGGCATGCTGGGCACCGTCATGAACTGCCTGGCCCTGCAGGACTTCCTCGAGCAGGCGGGTGTGGATACCCGTGTTCAGAGCGCCATCACCATGGGCCAGGTCGCAGAAGCCTACATCCCACGGCGTGCCATTCGCCACCTCGAGAAGGGCCGCGTGGTCATCTTCGGCGCCGGCGCCGGCTTGCCGTACTTCTCCACCGATACTGTTGCCGCCCAGCGCGCGCTGGAAGTCCACGCCGACGAGGTACTCATGGCCAAGAATGGTGTTGATGGCGTCTATACCGCCGATCCCAAGAAGGACCCCACCGCCGTCAAGCTCGATAGCCTCAGCTATGACGAAGCCATGGCCCGCGACATCCGTGTCATGGACCAGACTGCCTTCAGCTTGTGCAAGGACAACAACGTGAACATGCTGGTCTTCGGCATGGAAGGCGAAGGCAATGTAGCCCGCGCCATTCTCGGTGAAGAACTGGGTACCCGGGTCACCCCGTAAATATCGCTAGACCTGCCCAGTGGCGGGGCGCTGTGGCGCGCCCGTCACGGTAGGATGGGTTCAGAATTGCCGTGGGCATGTGCCGCGGAAAGAAGTAAAGACACTTATTGAGGGAGAGACGCGTGATTGAAGATACCTTGCTCGAGGCTGAGGAAAAGATGGACAAGGCCGTTGAGGTAGCCAAGGAGGAATTCTCTGCGGTGCGCACCGGCCGAGCCAACCCCGCCATGTTCCATAAAGTCATGGTGGAGTACTACGGTTCGCCCACCCCCTTGCAGCAGCTGGCATCCTTCGCAGTGCCGGAAGCTCGCACCTTGCTCATCACACCGTTCGACAAGACGGCGTTGCATGACATTGAGCGCGCACTGAGCTCATCCGAGGTTGGCGCAAACCCCTCCAATGACGGCAATGTCATCCGCATCATGATGCCGGAACTGACGCAGGAACGCCGCAAGGAATACGTCAAGATTGTCCGCACCAAGGGTGAGGATGCCAAGATATCGGTCCGCAACATCCGCCGCAAAGCCAAGGAGCAGCTGGACAAGCTGGTCAAGGATGGCGATGCCGGTGAAGACGAGGGTAACCGCGCCGAAAAGGAATTGGATGCGCTGACCAAGGCCCACACAGACAACATCGATGAGTTGCTTAAGCGCAAGGAAGTCGAGCTTCTCGAGGTCTAATGAAGGACCCAAAGCGCACGCCGGCAGGCTCTGATCAGGAGCCTGCCGCGGCAAAACCGGACGTCCGGCTGGTGCCACCGCCAGCTGACTATCAATTTCCCACGCGGAAAGCGCGCCGTCACGCTGAGCTGACCGGCATGATTCCCATTGTCGTGCCCAAAAATAGCGTGCATGAAGCTCCCGTGGTCGCCGAACCGGTGACTGCGGAGCCTGAAGCAGCGGACCAGGAAAGTTCTGCGCAGGAATCAGTCACGTCATCATTGCAAGAGCAGGCGGAACCAGCAGTAGCCGGAGACGCTCAGGCCAGCACCGATGACAACTCTGATTCCAATGCTGCCAGCAGCACCGATAGCACTGACAGCTCGGACAGCTCGGACAACGCTGATAGTGCGGCTCAGCTCGACGTCGGCGAGTCCGCCCCGGGCAACACCGCCCCGGGCAACACCGCTGCGCCAATGGTCACCGTTCCCCATGTCATCGACGATGACACTCAGGAGGGGCAAGCTGAGGCAGCAGCTCCGGATGAGCTAACTCCCGCTTTGGCTGCCGCCGCTCCTGAGCCGGTATCGGCTTTGCAGGTGACGGGGCTTCCGCTCATACCGGTTCCGGCAGGTCCCATCGCTGCGATGCCTTCCGATGCCACCGCGCTGAAGGCGCCGAGGACTCCCAAAGCAGGACGTGATCTCCCAGCAGCTATCACTGTGGGCGTCATCTTGTTGGTGCTGGTCATCGGCTCGCTGTTGTTCTACCCGGTCGCTTTTGTTGCTCTCGCTACGGTGTTTGCTTGTGCCGGTGTTTGGGAAGTGACCCGTGCAGTGGCCGGTAGGGGGATCAAGGCCCCCCTGACTCCTGTCATGGTGGGAGCTTTGGCGATGCCATCCGCGGCGTACTTTGCCGGTTCTGAGGGGCTGTTGTTCGCCCTCGTTGCCAGCGCTGGAGCCACCGTCTTGTGGCGTTCTTTGGATCCTGAACCGGGTGCTATCAAGAGCATTCTGGCGGGTCTGTTCTCCCTCATGTGGATACCGTTCTTACTCAGCTTCGTCTTCCTCATGTTGCGTTCTGACAATGGCGCCACGCTTGGAATGACGCTGGATCTTGCACATATGAACCCCGGTGTAGTGCAGGTGATCATCATGCTCTTGCTGGTGGTTGCCAATGACACCTTTGGTTACCTAGTGGGTGTGTTGTTTGGCAAGCACCCCATGGCCCCAAAAATCAGTCCGAAAAAGTCCTGGGAAGGGTTCGCCGGATCGTTGGGTGGAGCCACCTTGGTGGCCATTCCTGCGACGGTGTTCTTGCTCGATCAGCACTGGTGGGTAGGCTTGGCTCTGGCCATCGGCATGGTCTTTGCCGGAACCGGAGGAGACTTCGCCGAATCCATGGTGAAGCGAGAACTCGGTGTCAAGGACATGAGTAATCTTCTACCCGGACATGGCGGCGTCATGGATCGGCTGGACTCAATTTTGTTTGCTGCCCCCGTGGCATACGCGATCTTTACTGTTTTAGGCCGGTTCTAACACCAGGTCCCCGTGCCATGCAGCGTGAGTTGCACCTCGTAACGAGACAAGTTCAAGGAATGACTGTGACTGTGGAAGAAAAACCCCGGACCACCTCCAAATTCAAATTGGTGGGTCCCAAGGAAGTTGGCTACAACGTCAAGCAAGTGGACGTGTTCTTAGAACGTGCCCGCGCCTACTTCCTGAACACAGACAGCCACGGCAAGGCCATCACCAGCCACGACGTGCGTACGGCGTCCTTTGACCCGGCCCGAGGCGGCTACAGCGCCCAAGCCGTGGATGCGGCGATGGATCGGATTGAAGACGAATTTGTGCTCCGGGAAAAGGAACTCCTCATCGCAGCCGAGGGCGAAAAAGCCTGGATGATGAAGATCGGCAAAACCGCTTCCGTGCTGAGGGCCCGACTGCACCGCCCCGACGGGGAACGCTTCCGCCGCCCCAGCAGACGAAACGCACAAAGCTACAGCGTCGAAGACGTGGACCTACTATGCCGTGAACTCCTGGTCTACGTGGAAGACAACGGCGAGCTCAGCGTCGATGTAGTTCGACGGGCAGTATTTGCCACAGCAAAGGGCGCCGACGGCTATGAGGAAAGCCAGGTTGACGCGTTCCTGGATCGCGTGGTTGAGCTCATGGCATCGATTGACCCGGTACCAGGGAAGTAACCCACCACCCTCTATGACGCCCCAGCTGGCCAGGACGCTTAAACCGGCCTAAGCCCTGGGACTCTCCTGCGCCAAGGGGCGTTCTGGCACATGCAGTTTGGTCATGAAGCGGGAGACCGATGCGCTGCGCCGGTGCTTGGTTGCTCTGGAGACGATGATGGTGACCAAGAAAGCAGCCGGAACGGTCCACGCGGCGGGTTGGGTTAGAAGATCGCGCCACGGTGAATCTGGATCCACCCGGACACCGGCCACAATCGCTGCACCACACAAGATGCCGCCCGTGGCCATACCGGCAACCGCGCCAGCATCGGTGAGTCCGCGCCACCAGATCCCCAGCAGCAGCAAGGGGCAAATGGTGGACGCTGTGAAGGCAAAAACGAGTCCCACACTGCCTGCCAGGGCCAGCGAATCGGTCATCATGGCAAAGCCAAAAGGTACGACGGCGGCCAGCACGGCCGCGAGCCTAAATCCCCTTACGCTTCCCCCCAGGAGGTCTTGGCTGATGACCCCAGCCAGTGAGACCACCAGTCCTGAGGTGGTGGACAAGAAGGCGGCGAAGGCGCCAGCCACGACCAAGGCAGAAAGCAAGTCACCGGCCATGCCGCCCACCAAGGTGCCAGGCAGCAGCAACACGGTGGCGTCGGGGTAGCCGCCCTCTGCCAGTTCGGGCAGGAACACCCGTCCCAGTACCCCGTAAATGGTGGGGAACAGGTAAAAGAAGGAGAGTAGTCCCAGCACGATCAAGGTTGTGCGGCGGGCTGCTGCGCCGTCGGGGTTGGTATAAAAGCGCACTAGAACGTGCGGTAGGCCGAGGGTGCCAAAGAGCAGAGCAATGAGCAGGGATAGCGTGCGGTAGGTGGAGTCTCCGGTAATGGGACTGGTGGGTGGGAACAGTTCCGTGCCAGCGGGGATGGTGGGTCCGGTGCCGCCGCTGAGCATCAGCAGGATGAAGATGGCGGGGACAGCCAGTGCTGTGAGCTTGAGCCAGTATTGGAAAGCCTGCACGAAAGTGATGGACCGCATGCCACCGGTGACCACCGTCAGGACCACCACCACCACGACTGCTCCGGCGCCAACCCACGAAGGCAGGCCCGTGGTGGTGCGGATGGTTAGGGCCGCCCCATGCAATTGCGGAACGATGTAAAACCAGCCCACCACCACTACCAGAATGCTCGTGACATAACGGGCCGTAGCAGATTCCAGCCTAGCCTCGGCAAAATCTGGGATGGTGTAGGCCCCCGAACGGCGCAGGGGAGCGGCCACGAAAAACAGCAGCATGAGGTAGCCGGCGGTGTAGCCGATGGGAAACCACAGGGCGTCGACCCCGGTCATGACGATGAGTCCGGCGATGCCGAGGAAGCTGGCGGCTGAGAGATATTCCCCGCCAATGGCCGAAGCATTCCACCATGGCTTGACGGTGCGTGATGCTACGTAGAAATCGCTGGTGGTCCGTGAGATTCGCAGCCCATAAAAGCCTATGACGGCGGTTACGACAGAGACGACGATGAGTGCCGTGTAGCCAATGGCAGGATTCATTTTTCCTCCACGAGGTCCCGGTACTGGGCCTCGTTCTTGGTGGCGGCACGGACATACAACCAAGCGCAGATCCCGATGATGGGATACGCGCCCACGCCCAGCAGCAACCACGGTGCGGGAATGCCCAAGATGCGCCAATCTGCGAAGAGCGGCACCCATCGGACCAGTGCCCAACACAGTAAGAGGGACGCCATGAACCCGGCTGTTACAACCAGAGCCAGCCGCAGTTGTGAACGAATCAGCGACTGGACCATGACCTCGCCCACGGCGGACTGTTCGGCAACTTCCTGCGAGACAGATGTTTGGGCGGGGATAGCCCGGGCTTGGGTGCGAGGGGCTGAGACCCGGACACGGCCTTGGGCCGGGGGACGGTTGGGACCGAAACTCATGGTGCAGGCCGTACCCGGGTGGCTTGTAAATGTTCACGCAGAACCGGCACATGACGGCGGCTCACTGGCAAGACGGAGTTGCCCACCAACACAGTGGGCTTTGCCGCGCTGAGTTTCAAAGCGGTCACAAAGGACATGCACACCAAATACGAGCGGTGAATGCGGATAAAACCGGACTCGGCCCAGCGTTGTTCCAAGTCTGCCAACGGCACCCTGATGAGGTAGCTGGCTTCAGCCGTGTGGAGCCGGGCGTAGTCGCCCTGGGCCTGCACAAATTTCACTTCATCGAGCCGGATGATTCGGCTAATGCCACCTTGATCTACCGTGATCATTTCGACTTCTTCTGCGGCGATGGCCGGTTGGGTTACCAGTTCCACGACCCGGTCCACGGTGCGAGTAAGGCGTTCGGTGCGCAGCGGCTTGAGCAGGTAGTCCACTGCCGCCAGCTCGAAAGCTTCCAGAGCCCGGTCGTCGTCGGCCGTTACAAAAACCACTACGGGAGGGTTGCTGCGTTTGCCAATCACTGCCGCTAGCTCCAGCCCGGAGAGGCCAGGCATGTGGATGTCCAGGAACACCGCATCAACGGTGTGCACCGCCAGCAGGTCCAAGGCTTCGGCACCGCTCATGGCTCGATGGATGGTGCCCACACGCGGGTCACGGCCCAAAAGAAACGCCAACTCTTCCACAGCGGGCAGCTCATCATCAGCCACCAGGACATTAATCATGTATCCAAGGGTACGGCTTGGCGCGGCGGAGGAAGGCCTACGCGTCATGGCCGGGCTGGTTCTTGGGTACTGTCATGGTGATCAACATGCCGTGTCCAACGCCGGTGTCGATGGTGAGGCCGTGCTCGTCCCCGTAAACCTGGCGCAGGCGGGTGTCAACATTCCGCAGGCCCACGTGCGTCCCATCATGTCGCCCAGCGAGAACTAGCCGCAGTTGCTCGGGATCCATCCCCACGCCGTCGTCCTCGATGGTGACCTCGGTGTAGGCGCCAAGGTCCCGGGCGCTAATTTGCACCAGCCCCTTGCCGGGCTTGGTCTCAAAGCCGTGCCGGACAGCGTTTTCCACGAGGGGCTGCAGGCTGAGGAAGGGAATGACCGTGCTGAGGACCTCCGGGGCAATCTGCAAGCTGACCTGGAGACGGTCCCCGAAACGGGCGTTTTCCAGCAGCAGGTACCGATCAATGCAGCGGAGCTCTTCGGCAAGGGTGGTGAAGTCCCCGTGCCGGCGGAAGGAATAGCGGGTGAAGTCGGCGAATTCCACCACCAGGTCACGGGCACGTTGCGGATCGGTGTTGATGAAGGAAGCGATGGCGTTGAGGGAGTTGTAAATGAAATGTGGGCTGATCTGGGCGCGCAGGGCTCGTACTTCGGCCTCTGCGAGCAAAGTGCGGGAGGCACTCAACTCGGCCAATTCCAACTGGGCTGAGACCCAGGCGGCGACCTCGTTGGTGGCCCGTACCAGGCCGGCAGTGGGCGATTTTGACAGGATCATGACACACCCCACGGCGCGCGAATCCACCTTGAGAGGGCAGATCACGGCTGCCTTCATATCGCTGTCCGGCGCCAACCCCAGGGCCTTGCGCAGCGCCGGATCCAGCGTTGCCACCTGGGTGCGGCCGTTGCTCAGCGCCTTGGTCACAAGGCCCATGACGACGTCGGAATCAGGTTGCCGGGACGCGGCGCCGGTGCCATCCCAGGCCAGCAGACGGGTGTCGTCGGTCATGGCGAACGCGGCACAGTTCAGCAGTGTGCGCAATTGCTTGCTGGCTTTGAGAGCTCCTGCAGGTTCCAGCCCGTCCCGGAGCTGTTCCCCGGCTGCGGCCGCTGAATGCAGGGCAGTAAACGTGGCGTGCTCAGCCTCCGTGCCCAATTCGCGGTGCGAACGGGAGAGCCGGAATCCGACAGCGGCTACCACTGCGGCAGCGGCTACCACCACGGCGATAGCTGTTATGAGCAGGAGTGTTGATTCGCTCAACAGGGGAGTGGACATGCTGTAAAGAATAGCCGCCACAGCACCATTCAGCGCACTGACAATGCCGTTCACCGCGGCGCCGTGCAAAGCACGCATGAATGTGAGCTGGGGCACTTCATAGTGAAAGAGATCACATCACTCAAGGAGGAATGATGGGTAATTCTGCCCAAGCAAGTCACGAAGGACCCGTGGACTTTATTGCTGAACAGAACTCGGAAGAGTTCAAGCAGCTCAAGAAGTCGCACCGGAACTTTGTCTTCCCCGTAGCCATCGGATTTTTGGTTTGGTACTTCGCCTACGTCCTTTTGGCCGCCTACGCCCATGACTTCATGTCCATCAAGGTCTGGGGCAACATCAACATTGGCCTCATCATGGGTCTGTTCCAGTTCGTCACCACTTTTGGCATCACCACTTGGTATGTCAGCTACGCCAACCGCAAGCTCGATCCCCAGGCTGCGGTCATTCGCACACGCCTGGAACGACAGATCGATGCATCCGGCATGACCAAGGAAGAGGTTTAGTACATGAGCCTGTCCTCAGCACTTCTCAACGTTGCACCACTGGCCAAGTCGCTCAGTGACCAAACGAAAGAGAACTCCTGGATCAACATTTTGATCTTTATTGCCTTTGTTGCCGTCACCATGATTGTGGTGTTCCGGGCCAGTCGCAATAACAACACCGCGGCCGATTACTACGCCGCAGGACGGTCCTTCTCCGGTGGCCAGAACGGTACAGCCATTGCCGGCGACTACCTTTCCGCCGCATCCTTCTTGGGCATTACCGGTGCCATTGCCATCAACGGCTACGACGGCTTCCTCTACTCCATCGGCTTCCTCGTAGCCTGGCTCGTGGCACTTCTTCTCGTTGCCGAGCTGTTGCGCAACACGGGCAAGTTCACCATGGCGGATGTGCTCTCCTTCCGTCTGAAGCAGCGCCCCGTGCGCATCGCCGCGGCAACCACAACCTTGGTGGTTTGCTTCTTCTACCTGCTGGCCCAGATGGCTGGTGCCGGTGGTCTTGTGTCCCTGCTCCTCGGCTTGGACAACTCCAACAAGGCCGGCCAGAACATTGTCATCGCCGTTGTTGGCGTCTTGATGATCGTGTATGTACTGATCGGTGGCATGAAGGGCACCACCTGGGTACAGATCATCAAGGCATTCCTGCTGATCATTGGTGCAGCCATCATGACGATCATCGTCTTGGCTATGCACGGCTTCAACCTCTCCACCCTCATGGATGCGGCAGTTCAGACCTCCATCAATGAAGGCGGTGTAGGTGAAGCACTGCTGAACCCGGGAGCCCAGTACGGTAAGGCTCCGCTGGACTTCATCTCCCTGGCCTTGGCTCTTGTGCTCGGTACCGCGGCTCTGCCGCACGTGCTGATGCGCTTCTACACGGTTCCCACCGCCAAGGAAGCTCGCAAGTCCGTGGTTTGGGCCATCTGGCTCATCGGTGGCTTCTACATCTTCACCTTGGTGCTGGGCTACGGTGCCGGCGCACTCATCGGCAAGGAAGCCATTCTCTCCGCTCCCGGTGGCGTGAATGCTGCGGCTCCGCTGCTGGCATTCGTAATCGGTGGCCCCCTCCTGCTCGGCTTCATCTCCGCTGTTGCCTTCGCAACGATCCTTGCAGTGGTGGCCGGCCTGACCATCACGGCGGCAGCTTCCTTCGCTCACGACATTTACTCCAATGTGATCGTCAAGGGCGAGCCAAAGCCAGAAATGGAAGTCAAGGTTGCCCGACGCACCGTCATCGTGATCGGCCTGGTCGCCATCGGCGGCGGCATCCTGGCCAACGGTCAGAACATCGCGTTCCTGGTTGCCTTGGCCTTCGCCATTGCCGCCTCCGCGAACCTGCCCACCATCGTCTACTCGCTGTTCTGGAAGAAGTTCACCACCAAGGGTGCACTGTGGAGCATGTACGGCGGCCTGGCCTCGGCCATCTTGCTGATCGCCTTCTCACCGGTGGTTTCCGGCAACGAAAAGGCCATGATCTCCGGCGCCGACTTCTCCTGGTTCCCGCTGGCCAACCCCGGCATCATCTCTATCCCACTCGCCTTCTTCCTGGGCTGGTTGGGCACTGTCATGGATAAGAACACCGAGGATCCGCGCATCCAGGCTGAGATGGACGTCCGTTCACTCACCGGTGTTGGAGCCGAAAAGGCTTCCGAGCACTAGCCCTGAGGCACAAGGCCCCGTTCACCGTCACTTTCTCAAGTACGACGGCGGACGGGGCCTTTTGCTGTCATCTCGCCTCGGGCGGCAAGCGAAAGGCGGGAGACTTTTTTAGTGGTGGTGTCCTTGGTCCTTGAGCCGCTGGAGGTTCTCGGGAATCACGTTGCTGTTATGGTCAATGTGGCCCGAACCGCCGGGACCGGAATCGCTGTGCCCCGAATGCGGTACAGCAAGCTCACCGGCCGTGGACGCCGCCATGCCGACGGTGGTCAACGCGGCAACGAACAGCGAGATGGCAAAGAGTGTCCCTACCACTGCAGCCGCCGTACGTGGCGTGGCCGCAGCTGACGAAGATCCGGCGACAGAATTTTTCTGGCCTTGGGGACTGCGTAGTGGGGCATTGAGGGCCCAGCCCAGAACTGCCGTCGCCGCGAGTTCCAGAACCAGCATTGCAGCGATCGTGATGTCAAAGGTACGCTCCGCCACCGGCATCCGCCACAACCCCAGCAACAAGCCGATGAGGTGGATGCCAGCGGCGATCCCCAGGGCAGGGTTCAGGACTTCAGGCCTGATGAGCTTTCCATGTCGCAATGCCAGAAGCCCATAGGCAAGCGCCGCTAGCCCGTACATGGCCGAGAGAACACCGGCTACCCCCAACAAAGGTCCGCCGAGCCCGCTAGCCGAGGGTCCGCCGTCGACCGCTTCACCGAAGCCGGGCAACAAACTAGAGGCTGCCGCACTCGATAAGGCGGCGATTCCCAGCAGAGCCACGCACGTAAACAGCCACGAGGGCTCATTGGCGGTTTTCATGGTTAGGCAGTCGCGGTGGAGGTGGCGCGGTCCTGTGAGAGGCCCACGGCCAGCAGGACGATGGCGCTTCCAAGGTGCAGCACGTTGTCTGCGCCGTTGAGGGCGATGATGTTCAAAGCCGTGCCTGGCAGGAAGAGTCCGGCGATTCCTACCAGCAGGTACACCGAACCCACGGTGGAGTTCATGGTCTTGGCAGCCTTGGAAGAGGCCAGCCCGGCGAACAGAAGTGCGGCCCCAATGGCCAAGTGAATCACGTTGTGCAGCGGATTGACCTCAAAGAAGATCAAATTCCGGCCTTCGGTGGCAAAGAATCCGATGCCGCTGGTGACGAAGAAGCCAAGGATTCCGACCAAAAGATAGACCGCGCCAAAGACGGTGGCCAGCAGCCTGTTCGGTGAAGTGCGCATGATGAATACTCCTTTTTTCGTAGACGAATCGCGATGATGATTCGTCCGTTCCTGATACAGGCTCATGGTGAACCCGTGCCAGTAGTTCGGAGCGGCGGCTGGTGTGGATTGGCGGGCTAGGACTATTTTTTCAAATCCCGTTCCAGCAGCGGCGTCATGCGGAAAGGGACCAACTCCTGCATGGACAGCGAGGTTTCGGTCCGTTCAACCCCGTCACAGGCCAAAATCTTGCCGTTGATCCGGAAGAGATCCTCGGCTCCGGTGGAAACCACCCGCACCAGAAGATCCGCACGGCCACTGAGACCATGGGCTTCCACTACTTCCGGAATCGCTGCTAGGGACGTGGCCAGAGCGCCCAGTTTTTGCTGTTGCACATGGACCGAAATGAACGCCGACAGCGGATAACCCAGCGTGCTGGCGTTGATGCGGTGGTCAAACGGTAGGAACGCTTTGCGCTTCTCCAGCGACGCCATACGGGCCTGGACCGTGTTGCGGGAGAGTCCCAATTGCGCGGCCATGGCAACTACCGTCTGCCGGGAATCGTGGATGAGCGCCAGCAAGATCCGGGCGTCTGTTCCGTCAAGTTCATTAAGATGAGGCATAGTGCGCAGATTAGCACGATAGCCTCGGCCCGCGCTTGGCACTATGCTCAATTATTTTCTTGGTTATTGCGCCGGATGTAGAGCGTGAGTAGGGTCACACTCATAGGGATTTATCCGGTCAGCACGCAAGGAGGCGAGCGCCATGAATGATTCGCGCCATGGGACCCCGGTCCCTGCAGGCATGCATATGCACCAACTCATTACGGCTACGGGGGAGCGCAACAGTGATGAGCTGTTGGATGAGTTTGTCAGCGATATTGACCATGAAGCGCTGCGTGGGTTGTACCGCGACATGCTAGTCATCCGTCGCATCGATTTTGAAGCCACAGCACTCCAGCGCCAAGGGCAGCTGGCCTTGTGGCCGCCCATGCTGGGACAGGAAGCGGCTCAGATTGGCTCCGTCCGTGCACTTGAAACGGAAGATTTCATCTTCCCCACCTACCGCGAAAACGGTGTCGCTTACATCCGTGGCGCCAACCTTGCCGGCATCATGAGCACCTGGCGTGGCAGCGCCAATACCGGCTGGGATCCGCACGAATTCAACATGGCCACCCCGCAAATCATCATTGGCGCCCAGACATTGCACGCCACCGGTTACGCCATGGGAATTGCTATGGAGGGCAAGGAGTCCTTGTCCATCGCCTACTTGGGTGACGGCGCCACGAGCCAGGGCGATGTCCATGAATCCATGGTTTTCGCAGCCAGCTTCCAAGCACCTGTGGTCTTCTTCTGCCAAAACAACCACTGGGCCATCTCCGAACCCGTGGGCCTGCAATCGCACCTCCCGCTGGCCGGCCGCGCCCCCGGCTACGGCATTCCCAGCCTGCAAGTGGACGGCAACGACGTCCTGGCCGTGCTAGCCGCCACTCGCTGGGCCGCCCGCCGCGCCCGCACTGGCGGAGGCCCCAGCTTCATCGAAGCTGTCACCTACCGGATGGGCCCGCACACCACCGCCGATGACCCCACCCGCTACCGCGGCGTCACCGAACTGGAGGAATGGGCCGCCAAGGATCCGCTCTCCCGCCTGCGGACCTACCTTCTTAATGCTGGAATGCTCGACGCCGAAACTGAGGCCGCGATCGCAGCGGAGGCTGACGCTGTGGCCGCCGAGCTACGGGATGGCTGCATCAACCTTGCCGACCCGGAACCCATGAGCTCCTTTGAAAACGTTTATGTAGATCCTCATCCTGTACTCGATCGCCAACGCGAACAGTACCGGCGGTACCTGAGCTCTTTCGAAGGGAGCGCATCATGAGCAAGCTGAGCCTGACCCAGGCCATCAACGCCGGACTTCGCAAGGCGATGGAAGACGATCCCAAGGTGGTTCTTTTAGGGGAAGACATTGGCACCTTGGGTGGAGTCTTCCGCGTCACCGACGGTTTGATGAAGGACTTTGGTTCCCACCGCGTCATCGATACTCCGCTGGCGGAATCGGCCATCATCGGCACTGCCGTGGGCCTGGCCTACCGGGGTTTTAGGCCCGTGTGCGAGATTCAGTTCGACGGTTTCATTTACCCGGGGTTCGATCAGATCGTCTCCCAGGTGGCCAAGCTGCACATGCGTACCCATGGTCAGGTGCGGATGCCGCTGACCATCCGCGTACCTTTTGGTGGCGGCATTGGCTCCCCGGAGCACCACTCGGAATCGCCGGAAGCCTATTTTGTGCACACCTCGGGGCTACGCGTCATCAGTCCCTCCAGTCCGCAGGACGCCTACACCATGCTGCGCCAAGCCATCGCCAGCGATGACCCGGTCCTGTACTTCGAGCCCAAACGTCGCTATCACAGCAAGGGCGAAGTGGACCTGGCTGCACCGCTATCTGCCGCACCCGCCATGGGTTCAGCGCGTGTTGTTTCCGCCGGCACCGATGTCACCTTGCTTGCCTACGGGCCCATGGTGAAAACGGCCATGGATGCTGCCAGTGCAGCGGCCGATGAAGGAATCTCAATCGAGGTCATCGATCTGCGTTCCCTCTCGCCCGTTGACTACCCAACGCTGCTGGAATCAGTGCGACGCACCGGGCGGCTCGTGATTGTTCACGAGGCCGGGCGGACCATGGGACTCGGGGCTGAAGTTGCCGCGACCATCACCGAGCGTTGCTTCAACTACCTGGAAAGTGCGCCGGTTCGCGTCACCGGATTCGATATCCCGTACCCGCCGTCCAAGTTGGAAAAGCACCACCTCCCGGACCTTGACCGGATACTCGACGGCGTAGACCGCGCCTTGGGGCGCACCAACTCACAGACCGGCATGGAGGACTAACATGATCGCTGAATTCAAACTCCCCGACCTGGGCGAGGGCCTCACGGAATCTGAAATTGTCAGCTGGCAGGTGGGTGTAGGGGACACCGTGACGCTGAACCAGGTTCTGGGTGAAGTAGAAACGGCCAAGGCCGTGGTGGAACTGCCCTCGCCTTATGCTGGCGTGGTCACGGCCATCACCCATGAGCCCGGCACCATGGTGGAGGTTGGTGAAGTCATCATCGCCTTCGAGGTGGCTGGTCCGGCAGGTGGTTCCTCACCTGCGAAGGGAACCGAGCCCGAAACCGAGGAAGCCCCGAAGCGGGTACCTACGCTTGTTGGCTATGGTGCTGATCCGGAAACCTCTGCACGTCCTGCGCGGCGGTCACGAGCATTTGCTTCTAACACAGCGACTTCCCATGAGGCGGAGGCCCCGGATGTCCGGATGCAGGCCGATCGGCCCAGGTCCACACCGCCGGTGCGCAAGCTGGCCCGGGATCTCGGGATTGAGCTGGATCTTTTGACAGGGACCGGCGAGAAGGGACTGATCACCCGCGAGGACGTGGTCACCTTCGCCGGGGACAAGTCCCAAGGTGCCGGGAGCCCGGTGGAGGGTCCGGCGTCGTCCGCTCAAGGCCAGGCGCCAAGCCTGCGGGAGGTGCGCACACCCATCAAGGGGGTCCGCAAATTCATGGCGCAGGCCATGGTGGAGAGTGCCTTCACGGCTCCGCACGTCACCGAATTTCTGACAGTCGACGTCACTGCCGGGATGGATTTCCTCGCTAGGCTGCGCACGTTCAAGGAGTTCGACGGCGTCAAGGTCACCCCGCTGACGCTAGCCGCCAAGGCAGTGACACTGGCTATTGCCAGGCAGCCGGCGCTGAACTCGCGGTGGGATCAGGAGCGCGGGGAGGTTGTCACGTACAACTACCTCAACCTGGGCATTGCCGCCGCCACGCCCCGTGGATTACTGGTGCCCAACATCAAGGATGTGCAGGATCTGGGGCTGCGCGCGCTCGCCGTGGCGTTGGGTGACTTGGCGAAGACGGCCAGGGACGGGAAGACCCCACCGACGGATCTGGCGGGCGGCACCTTCTCCATTACCAACATTGGCGTGTTTGGGATTGATGCCGGAACGCCCATCTTGAACCCGGGTGAGGCTGGCATTTTGGCCCTCGGTGCGGTGCGTCGCGTGCCATGGGAACACGAAGGTGGAATTGCCCTGCGGCAGGTTATGACGTTGAGCCTTTCCTTCGATCACCGGCTTGTGGACGGGGCGCAGGGATCACGCTTCCTAGCGGATGTCGGCGCCATGATGGCCGACCCCGCGATGGCGTTGGTTTTGGGCTAAGCCTTTTGGGGTAAGTATTGCAACCTTAGGGCTATGGTTCCGCGGGTAGTCACGGACGTATATTTTAAGTGACCCCCATTGTGGGAGCCAACTCATAAGGAGGTTGGTATCGATGAAGACGTGGAATCGCTGGCAAGATTATGTTGCCGTGATCGCGGGTTTGTTTGCTGCTCTGTCAACACTGTGGACAACTCAGCAGGCCGGATCCATGGTCATGATGATTGGTTGCGGCGTACTGCTGATGGCATCTGGCGTTTGGAACCTGATGAGCCCCGGGCAACCAGTGGGCGAATGGGTGCAGATTGTCCTAGCTGCACTGTTGTTTGTTTCTCCGTGGCTTGTTGGCTACACGGGACACAGCGGTGCCGCCTGGACGTCCTGGATTGCCGGCGGTGTGGCCGTAATTGTTGGGGTGCTCGCTCTGGCGCCAAGCATGCACGGGCATTCCGAAGGTCACCACGGGGGAGTAGCGGCGCACTAATTCTCCGCTAACCCGCAGGTGAGAACCACATGTAAAACCAGCAGCGCCGAGCTTGCTCGGCGCTGCTGGTGGTTGCAGCGGTGCTGGCGGGCGTAGTGCCTCGAATCGCGAAAAAGGACCCGGTCGCTGAGGTCTAAGTAGGCGCCCTGCCCGGTGGGCCGCCCGCGCTAGACCCCGGTCAACCCCGCCCACGCCATGGCTTCGAGTACCGGCCGGGCCGTGGCGTCTTGCTCGCCGTGAATGCGGACGCTGTACGGGGTGGAGTTGATCAGGCCGAAAACCGCATGGGCTTGCAGGCGGCGCACCGTCACTGCCCGCTCGGGGAACAGCCGGCCCAAAACCTCAACCCACAGCTCAACGTAAGCACGCTGCAAGGACCTCACCGCGGATCTGTCGGTAGCGCCCAAGCTGTCAAAGTCTCTGTCCTGGACCCGAATAACGTCAGGTTTGCTCAGTGCGAAGTCAACGTGGAAGGCCACCAGCGCTCGCAAGGAGGCAGCGTCGTCGTGCGTGGCATTGAGAACGGAACGGCCCCCGGTTAGGAGGTCCTCGCTGACCTCCACTAACAGGGCGCCCAGCAGTGCCTGTTTGCCGTCGAAGTGCCGGTAGACGGCGGGTCCGCTGACGCCGGCTGCGGCGCCCAGGTCCTCGATCGAGACGCCATTGAAGCCGCGCTGGGCGAACAAGGTCGCGGCGGATCGCAGCAGCACGGAGCGGCGTTCGGCCTTGGCTTGCGTGCGGGCTGTGGTTGGTTGTGAACTCATGGCTCCCCCTGTGCTGGACATCACAGAATAGAAAGACTAACCTGAAACTCAGTTAGTGGTTATTAACTTAGTGTAACGCTCACGGAGCAGATGAGGGTCGATGGAGACTTTGCAGAGCCAGATAGAGCCCGCCGGAGAGGCGTTCGCTCGTAACGATGCTGGGCAGCGCGCCTTGGTGGCGGAGCTGCGCGAGCGGCTGAGGGTGACGGCTCGCGGCGGTCCGGAGCATTCTCGCCAGCGGCATGTGGCGCGCGGGAAGCTGCTGCCCCGGGACCGGATTGGGCACCTGCTCGATGAAGGCAGCCCGTTCCTGGAGATTTCCCCGCTGGCGGCCCATGATATGTACGACGGCGCGTCCCCCGGTGCCGGTGTCATCGCTGGCATTGGTGTGGTTGAAGGCCGCCACGTCATGGTGGTCTGTAATGACGCCACGGTCAAGGGCGGCACCTACTACCCATTGACGGTGAAGAAGCATCTGCGAGCGCAGGAGATTGCGCTGGAAAACAGGCTGCCCTGCATTTATTTGGTGGACTCAGGAGGCGCGTTCCTGCCCAAACAAGATGAGGTGTTCCCGGACAAGGAACACTTTGGTCGGATCTTCTTCAACCAGGCCCAAATGTCTGCCCGGAAGATTCCGCAGATTGCCGCCGTCATGGGTTCCTGCACGGCGGGCGGCGCGTACATGCCAGCGATGAGCGATGAGAGCGTCATTGTGCGCAACCAGGGCACCATTTTCCTGGGCGGCCCGCCGCTGGTGAAGGCAGCGATTGGTGAGATCGTCACGGCCGAGGAACTCGGTGGAGGTGAGGTGCACGCGGGAATCTCGGGCGTCGTGGACCATCTGGCGGAGAACGACGAGCATGCCCTGTCCATCATCCGCGACATTGTGGCCACGTTGCCGCCCAACCCGGCACCGGCGTGGGCCATACAGGAATCGGTGAGTCCCGCCGTCGACCCGCAAGAGCTCTACGGCGCCGTCCCCACGGATCTGAACACGCCCTACGATATCCGCGAGATCATCGCCCGGATTGTGGATGGCAGCAAGTTCCACGAATTCAAGAAGAATTACGGCACCACACTGGTCACCGGCTTCGCCACACTGCACGGGCACCCCGTGGGCATCGTGGCCAACAACGGCGTGCTGTTCAGCGAATCCGCGCTGAAGGGGGCGCACTTCATTGAACTGTGCGATCAGCGCGGCATTCCCCTGATCTTCCTACAAAACCTCAACGGTTTCATGGTGGGCAAGGATTACGAACACGGCGGCATTGCCAAGCACGGCGCCAAGATGGTCACGGCCGTTGCCACAGCGCGCGTGCCCAAACTGACGGTCATTGTGGGCGGATCCTTCGGCGCCGGCAACTACTCCATGTGCGGGCGCGCCTACAGCCCACGGTTCCTGTGGACCTGGCCGGCCTCGCGCATCTCCGTCATGGGCGGCAATCAGGCTTCCTCGGTACTGGCCACCGTCAAACGTGAGCAGCTGGAAAAACGCGGTGAAGACTGGTCCGCCGAGGCCGAAGCAGAGTTCAAGGCGCCGGTCCTGGCCCAGTATGAGGACCAAGGTAACCCCTATTACGCCACCGCCCGGCTCTGGGACGACGGCGTGATCGACCCCGCCGATACCCGCACCGTTCTAGGCCTGGCCCTTGACGTGTGCGCCCGAACCCCGCTGCCCGAGACCGCCTTCGGCCTCTTCAGAATGTGATGTGAGCTCATGACTTCCCCTGCGACACCTCTAGTTGACACCGCCCCTTTTGATACTGTCCTGGTCGCTAACCGCGGCGAGATTGCCTGCCGCGTCATCCGCACCCTGCGTGAAAAAAGCATCCGCTCGGTTGCCATTTATTCAACGGCCGACGCCGGAGCTCGCCACGTGCGTGAAGCGGACGAAGCCGTGTGCATCGGTCCCGCCGCGGCGTCCGAAAGCTACCTCAGTATTGCGGCCGTCCTCGCCGCCTGCCGTGGCACTGGCGCCCAAGCCGTCCACCCCGGCTACGGCTTCCTGTCCGAAAACCTGGAGTTCGCTCAGGCCTTGGCCGATGCTGGCATCACGTTCATCGGCCCCAACATTGAGGCCCTGAACGTCATGGGCGACAAGATCCGCTCCAAAAACCATGTTGCCGCAGCCGGCGTCCCCGTGGTGCCGGGCATCTCCGAACCCGGGCTCACGGATGCTGACTTGATTGCGGCAGCTCCGGGCATTGGCTACCCGCTGCTCATCAAACCCTCCGCCGGGGGAGGCGGCAAAGGCATGCACAGCGTGTTCACTCCGGAGGAGCTGCCGGCCACGCTGGCCACGGCCCGACGTGTGGCAGCGGCCGCGTTTGGCGATGACACCTTGTTTCTGGAACGTCTGGTGGCCAATCCGCGCCATATAGAGGTGCAGATCCTCGGCGATAATTTTGGCAACGTGGTTCACCTCGGGGAGCGCGAATGCTCGCTGCAGCGCCGCCACCAAAAAGTCATCGAGGAGGCACCCTCGCCCCTGCTCTCAGGGTTGGCGGACGGTGCTGCCATCCGTGCGCGCCTTGGCGCCGCAGCCTGCGATGCGGCAGCCAGTGTCAACTACACGGGTGCCGGGACCGTTGAATTCCTTGTCTCCAATGACAACCCCGGTGAGTTCTTCTTCATGGAGATGAACACCCGCCTACAGGTGGAACACCCCGTCACCGAGATGGTGGCCCGCGTCCGGGGCGAGGCCCTGGACCTGGTGGCGTGGCAGCTGCGCATCGCCGCTGGGGAGAAGCTCGACTTCGGCCAAGCCGATGTCACGCTTGAGGGCCATGCTGTTGAGGCACGCGTCTACGCTGAACAGCCATCCGAAGGATTCCTGCCTGCCACCGGAACCGTGGTGGTGCTGGATGAGTCCGTGACATCGCGTCCTGGCGTCCGAGTGGACTCTTCGCTGGCCCGACGCTTGGAGATCTCGGCGCACTACGATCCCATGCTCTCTAAGGTCATCGCCTGGGGTACCGACAGGGCCGAGTCTCTTGAGCGCCTCGATGCAGCCCTGCGCGACTACGTGGTTCTCGGTGTCCCCACCAATGTTGAATACCTGCGCCTGCTGTTGGCCGATCCCGATGTCCAAGCTGGCCGCCTCGACACCAACATGATCGAACGTAAACTCCCCGACATGGCTTTCCGCACCGTGTCCGCCGACGAGTACGCCGCCGCGGCACTCGTGGCCCGGGCAGGTGATGCCGCGAAGCCCAATGCACTTGGCACGGAGTCGGCGGCATCCCTGTGGGCCCGCACCGACAACTGGCGCATCGGCGATCCCGCACCGTGGCGAATGACGTTCGCGGCACCCGGGCGCACCGGCGTGGTGACGGTCAGCGGGACGGAAGTCAACAGCGGCACCGAAGGTCCCGGCGTCGTCCATGTCACCGGACTGGGTGAGGCAGCACAGGAGGTGCACGGATCGTTCGAGGGCTACAGCGTGGCCATGTCCGGAGACACCGTGTTCCTGGGATCCGGCGGCTGGAGTGTTGCGCTGGAAAGGCTCGACCGGGACCAAGCAACGGCACGTATGCTGGCCGGGCTGGAGCGGACGGACGCCGCGGCCGATCCGCAGCTGCGCAGCCCCATGCCCGGCACCGTCACAGTGGTCAATGCGGCCACGGGCGACCGGGTCGAGGCCGGTGCTGTGCTGCTGGCGGTGGAGGCCATGAAGATGGAACACCAAATCATGGCTCCCATGGCCGGAATAGTGCATATTGCTGTCGCGGTGGGCGGGCTGGTCAAGGCTGACCAAATTGTTGCAAGCATCCAAGAAGATACTCCTGAAGGGGAATGACAGTGCCAAATTTTGAACTCAACGACGAGTACCAGGCCCTCAGCGACATGGTGCGCGAATTTGCTGACACCGTGGTGGCTCCGGTGTCCGCCAAGCACGACGAGGAACACAGCTTCCCCTACGAGGTTGTGGCACAGATGGGCGAGCTGGGCCTGTTCGGGCTGCCGTTCCCGGAAGAATTCGGTGGCATGGGTGGTGACTACTTCGCCCTGTCCCTGGCGCTGGAACAGCTGGGGCGCGTGGACCAGTCGGTGGCCATCACCCTCGAAGCCGGAGTCTCGCTCGGGGCGATGCCCGTGCACCGCTTCGGCACCCAGGCGCAGAAAGAGCAGTGGCTGCCGGAGCTGACCAGCGGTGCGGCGCTCGCAGGCTTTGGCCTGACCGAGCCCGACGCCGGATCTGACGCCGGCGGTACGGCCACCAAGGCTCGGGTCGAGAACGGCGAGTGGGTCATCGACGGTTCCAAGCAGTTCATCACCAACTCCGGCACGTCCATCACCAAGTTCGTCACCGTCACGGCTGTCACCGGCACCTCGGAGCGGCCGGACGGCTCGGTGAAGAAAGAAATCTCCACCATCATCGTGCCCAACGGCACTCCCGGCTTCACGGTGGAAAAGGCCTACAACAAGGTGGGCTGGAACGCCTCCGACACCCACCCGCTCACCTTTGCCGGAGCCCGTGTTCCGGAGGAAAACCTGCTGGGCGAACGTGGCCGCGGCTACGCCAACTTCCTGTCCATCCTGGATGAAGGCCGAATTGCCATCGCAGCACTGGCAACCGGAGCGGCCCAAGGCTGCGTGGATGAGGCAGTCCGTTATGCCAAAGAGCGCAGCGCCTTCGGGCACAACATTGGCCACTACCAGGGCATCTCCTTCAAGATCGCCCGCATGCAGACCCGCGCGCACGTGGCCCGACTGGCCTATTACGACGCCGCCGCACGCATGCTCGCCGGTAAGCCCTTCAAGACCGAAGCCGCCATCGCTAAGATGGTCGCAAGTGAGGCAGCCATGGACAACGCCCGTGACGCCACACAAGTATTCGGCGGCTACGGCTTCATCAATGAATTCTCTGTGGCTCGCCACTACCGCGATTCAAAGATTCTGGAGGTCGGCGAAGGAACCACGGAAGTCCAGCTGATGCTCATCGCCCGCGACTTGGGCCTCTAAGCCACCCGAAAGGCACCCGCCATGATCAACAAAGTAGTTGCATCCCCGGCCGCCGCAATCCACGACATCCACAATGGTGCCTCGCTTGCCGTCGGCGGTTTTGGCCTGTGCGGCATCCCCGTGGCGCTCATCCAAGCACTGCACGACGCCGGAACCTCCGGTTTGGAGACCATTTCCAACAACTGCGGCGTGGACGATTGGGGACTTGGCATCTTGCTCAGCGACGGGCGTATCCGCCGCACCATCTCCTCCTATGTGGGGGAGAACAAGGAATTCGCCCGCCAATTCCTCGCCGGCGAGCTCGAGGTGGAACTGACCCCGCAGGGAACCCTTGCGGAGAAGTTGCGGGCCGGTGGTGCCGGCATCCCCGCCTTCTACACGGCTGCCGGTGTGGGCACCCAGGTGTCTGAGGGTGGCCTGCCCCGAAAGTACGACGGCGCAGGCGGGGTTGCGATTGCCTCGCCGCCCAAGGAGGTGCGCACCTTTGGGACGGACGAGTTTGTGCTGGAGGAATCGCTCACCCCGGACTTTGCGCTGGTGCACGCGTGGAAGGGTGACCGTCACGGGAACCTGGTCTTCCACGCCACGGCCATGAACTTCAACCCGCTGTGCGCCATGGCCGGGAAGATCACCATTGCCGAGGTGGAGGAGCTGGTGGAACCGGGGGAGTTGGATCCCGAACACATCCACGTTCCCGGCATTTTTGTCCAGCGCGTGGTCCACGTACCCGCCGGTTCGCCCGGTAGCGAGAAGCGCATTGAAAAGCGCACCGTGACGGAACCGGCGTCGAACGTCTCAACAACCGCACAGGGAGCGTAACCGTGGCACTGACACGCAATGAACTGGCCGCTCGGGTGGCGCAGGAGCTACACAACGGGCAGTACGTGAATTTAGGGATTGGCATGCCCACGCTGATCCCCAACTACATTCCTGCCGGGGTGGAGGTGGTGCTGCATTCCGAGAATGGGATTTTGGGGACGGGACCCTACCCGGCCGAGTCCGACGTCGACCCTGATCTGATCAATGCCGGCAAGGAAACCGTCACCGTGAACAAGGGTGCCGCGTTCTTTGATTCGGCGCTGTCCTTTGGCATGGTGCGCGGCGGCCACGTGGATGTCGCCGTGTTGGGCGCCATGCAGGTTGCCGCCAACGGGGACCTGGCCAACTGGATGATCCCGGGAAAGATGGTCAAGGGTATGGGTGGTGCCATGGACCTGGTGTTCGGTGCCAAGAAGCTCATTGTCATGATGGAACACACCGATAGGGACGGCTTTCCCAAGATCGTCTCCGAGTGCACCTTGCCGCTGACAGGTAGGAAGTGTGTGGATTTGATCGTCACCGACCTAGCCGTCATTGAGGTGACAGCCGATGGTCTGGTTTTGAAGGAGCTGGCTCCGGATGTCACAGTGGAGCAGATTGTGGCTGCCACGGGAGCCCCGTTGAACTTGGAGATGCATGATGTGGACAACGTATGAGTGAGGGACCCGCAGGCTACCCGAAGGCCCCAGCGGTTCACGCTGCCCCGGTGGCTGGGCCTGTCGAGACCCAGCCCCCCGCCAACCCCAAAGTGGTGCTGCAGCGAGGGCTGTACTTCGAGGAGTTGCAGCTTGGTACGGTGTATCAGCACCGGCCCGGGCGCACCATGACGGAGGCAGATAACGTGCAGTTCACCACCATGACCATGAACACCCAGGCTTTGCACCTGGATGCCGCCTGGAGTGCCGAGCAGCCTTTCGGCCAAAGGCTCATGAACTCCATGTTTACGCTGTCCACCATGGTGGGCCAGTCCGTGGCCCAGCTGACGCAGGGCACCATCGTGGCCCAGCTGGGCATGACCGATATTTCCTTCCCGCACCCGCTGTTTCACGGCGACACCTTGTACACCGAGACTGTGGTGGTGGAAAAGCGGCTTTCGGCATCCCGGCCAGGACAGGGGATTGTGGTGATGGAACATACCGGGCGGAACCAGTCCGGCGTCGTGGTTGGAAAAGCCAGCCGCACAGCACTCTTTTGGCTGTTGCCCACCGAGCAGGATTAGGCTGCCGGCCCGCACCACCCGATTCCATCAAATTTTAGGAGCACACGATTTCTGAGAGCCAGCACTTCACCATGGGCCCCGCCTTGCTGTTCGCCCCTGCGGACCGGCCGGAGCGGTTTGCCAAAGCGGCCGACCGCGCCGATGCCGTGATCATCGACCTCGAGGATGCGGTGGCCCCGGAGGCCAAGGCGCAGGCGAGGGAGCACATGGTTGCCAGCGGGCTGGATCCGGCAACCACCATGGTGCGCATCAACGCCCTGGACACCCCGGACGCCGCCTTGGACCTCGCCGCGTTGGAGCTAAGCCCGTTCCGGACCATCATGGTGGCGAAGGCCGCCGATCCCGACGCCGTCGCGGCGCTCGCGGACTTCACGGTGGTGGCGCTGTGCGAAAGCGCGGCCGGCATCCTCGCGGCGCCCGCCTTGGCGCAGCTGCCGAACGTTGTGGCCCTGATGTGGGGTGCAGAGGACCTGGTGGCCTCCTTGGGTGGAACCTCAAGCCGCTTCACCGCCGGGCCGCGCACCGGAGACTACCGGGCAGTCGCCATGCAGGCGCGCTCGCAGCTGCTGCTGGCGGCCGGGGCTTCCGGGAAGGTTGCGATTGACTCCATCTATGCCGACTTTGCCGACCTCGACGGGCTGGCCGAGGAATCCGAGGACGCGGTGGCCAGCGGCTTTGGCGCGAAGGCGTGCATCCACCCGTCGCAGGTTGCCGTGGTCAGGGACGCGTACCGGCCCTCCGATGCTGCGGTTGCCGCAGCCCGGGAGTTGTTGGCGGCCGCGGACGCAGCGGGCACGGGTGTGTTTGCGTTCAAGGGCCAGATGGTGGACGGTCCAATCCTCCTCCACGCACGGCAAACTATAAGCCGCGCCGGACTGTAGTTCCAACGCTCCCAACTATTGCCCTACAGACGCTAGCGCAGCAATGGTCACTTTTTCCTCATCGCTAGCGCAGCAGTGGTGCTTAAACGCCGGACGCTCTCGCGGGAGATGCGAGAGCGTCCGGGAAAAACACGCCATTGCTGCGAGAGCGTCGGTGAAAAACCAGCCATTGCTGCGATAGCGATGGGAAGGTGGGGCGGTGATTAGACTGCAGCCAAGGCGCCGTCGCGGACGGTCTTCATGGCGTGGGTCCAGGAGATGAGCTGATCGAACATGGGCTCGACCGAAGCGGCCTGCTGCTCGGTGGGCTTGAAGACGGAGAAGTTCTCGAAGTCGGTGAAGAGGGAGAACATGCCGGTCTTCTGCACGTGAGCAACCTGCAGCTCGGAGAGGATGCCGCGCAGGTGCTCCATGGCGCGGACGCCGTATGCGGAGCCGTAGCCGACCATGCCGGCAGCCTTGTTGGCGAACTCTGCGTTCAGGTAGGAGATGGCGTTCGCCAGGGCAGGCTGTACCGAGTGGTTGTACTCGCCAGTGATGAAGATGTAGCCGTCGAACTCGTTCATCTTTGCAGCCCAGACCATGGTGTGTTCGTTCTGGTAGTTCTGGTAGGCGGCCGGGTAAGCCTCATCCAGAATCGGCAGGTTGAAGTCGGCAATGTCAACGAGTTCGTACTCGGCGTCTCCGCGGAGCTTAGCCTGAGCCAGAACCCACTGCGCAACACCGGAGTTGTTGCGGCCCGGGCGGGTTGAACCTGTGACGATGGCGATCTTGGTCATGTGAGATGCTCCTTGTGAGGTGGAGACCCGCACCCATAAGTGGGTGACGTGTCAACTAAAACTTGATGTTTCAATTATTGCGCGAGAAGATTGATGTGTCAACTAACTTTTCAGTGAATGTGAGCAACGCCATGACCGAGCCCCGTTGGCTTAGCGCCGAGGAGCAAATCACCTGGTTGGAGCTGCGTGAATTCAACTCCGGCTTGCCGCGCGCAACCGACAGGCAGCTGCATCAAGAAGCCGGGATGTCAGGCGGCGAGTATGCCGTGCTGGCTGCAGTCTCCGAGGCTCCTGCCGGCGGCGTCCGCTCGGGCGACCTCGCCAGGATTCTCGGGTGGGAAAAATCCCGCGTTTCCCACCTGCTACGCCGCATGGAAGCCAAAGAACTGCTGGAGCGGTGTGCTGTCAGCGCTGACGGACGCGGGCAGGAGATCACGCTGACACCCCAAGGTTGGGACGTTGTCAGGACCGCGGCGCCAGGCCATGTCACCATGGTGCGCGAAATAGTTTTTGACCCCCTCACAGCCGACGAGCAGCTGCAATTACGCAACTCCCTGCGCAAAATCCGCGACGCAGCCATCGAACGCGGCCTCTGGTAGGCCGCGACTAGCTAGGAAACCGGGGCTTGCGAAGCGATCGGCGACCACCAAAGCCCGCATCACGGCGCAAGTGCGGAATACTGGCAGGTATGCAACATCGCAAAGTGATCATCCTCGGCTCAACTGGTTCCATCGGCACGCAGGCGATTGACGTCGTCGACCGTGCCAAACTCCCCGACGGCGCCCCGCGCTTCAGTGTTACGGCCATCAGTGCCGGCGGCGGAAATCTGCAATTGCTGGCCCAGCAGGCCGTGCACCTGCGGGTTTTGGCCGTAGGAACTGCAGCGGACGACGCCGGGACCTTGCGTTCTCTGATTGAGGCAGCTGCCGCCGCCGCTGGCTTGGGTGACTTCACCCCTGAGATCTTCACCGGCCCGGATGCCTCAACCGTTATCGCGGCCTGGGGTGCGGGCTCAGGCGACGGGGCCGACGTCGTGCTTAATGGCATCACCGGATCCATTGGCCTAGCACCAACCCTCGCCGCGCTGGCTACGCCCGCCATTTTGGCGCTGGCCAACAAGGAATCGCTCATTGTGGGTGGAGCGTTGGTCAAGGACGCAGCATCGCCCGGGCAGCTGGTGCCCGTTGATTCGGAGCATTCCGCACTGGCTCAGGCGCTGCGTTCCGGGAGTGCAGGCGAGGTGGACAAGCTCATCGTGACGGCGTCGGGTGGACCGTTCCGTGGCCGCAGCCGGGAAGAGCTCGCCGATGTGACGCCGGCGCAGGCACTCAAGCACCCCACCTGGGACATGGGCATGATGGTCACCACCAACTCGGCAACGCTGGTCAATAAGGGCCTTGAAATTATCGAAGCCCACCTGCTCTTCGATGTTCCGTTGGATCGGATCGAGGCCGTGGTGCATCCCCAATCTGTGGTCCATTCCATGGTGCAGTTCACCGATGGTTCCACCATTGCGCAGGCCTCGCCGCCGGACATGCGCCTCCCCATTGCTTTGGGTATGGGGTGGCCGGATCGGGTTCCCGGCGCCTCTGCTCCGTGTGACTGGAGCAAAGCGGCAACGTGGACTTTTGAGCCACTGGATAACGTGGCGTTTCCCGCCGTCGAACTTGCCAAGGAGGCGGCCCGGCGGGGGAGCACCTGCCCTGCTGTGTACAACGCAGCCAATGAGGAGGCGGTCCATGCCTTCCATGCGGGGCGGATAGGCTTCTTGGACATTGTGGATACTATTGCGCAAGTTCTCAGTGAACACACACCCAGTTCGCAGCTGACGCTCCATACTGTGTTGGAAGCTGAAGTGTGGGCACGTGAACGAGCCAACGAGCTGCTGGCCACTAAGGGCTAAGACACTTATTTGGCCAAGAAATCTTGAACGCAGGAAGTAAATTGTGACTGTATTGCTTTTCATCGGCGGAGTGCTTTTTGTAGCCGTCGGCATTGCCCTTTCCATCGCGCTGCACGAGGTGGGGCACTTGTTGCCTGCCAAGCTGTTCAAGGTCCGGGTCACTCGGTACATGATCGGCTTTGGGCCAACCATCTGGTCGCGGAAAAAGGGCGAAACCGAGTACGGTGTCAAAGCAATTCCGGCTGGTGGCTATGTGGCCATGGTGGGCATGTACCCACCGAATCCCACCGACGGCAGTGTCCGGCCCTCCAGTACAGGCATGTTCCAGACCCTGGCCACCGAGGCCCGCAGCGCAGCCCATGAAGAAGTGGGGCCGGAGGATGCCAACCGGGTCTTCTACAAACTTCCCGTGTGGAAAAAGATCATCATCATGCTCGGCGGACCGTTCATGAACTTGCTCATCGGCGTGATGCTCATGGGTGTATTGCTGATGGGCTTCGGCATGGCCCAGCCGACCACAACCGTCTCGTCGGTCAACGCCTGCCAGGTGGCCTACGGCGAACCCGTGCCCGAAGATTTGACTAACTGCACCAAAACTCCGGCCGCTGCCGCCGGTCTGTTGCCAGGGGATGTCATCACCTCCTTCGACGGCAAAGCGATCACCGATTGGAATTCCTTCACAGAACAAGTAAGGGCTTCGGCAGGCAAAGCGGTGCCGCTGGTGTACGAACGCGCTGGCGAATCCGTTGCCACCACCATCACCCCCGTCCTGACCGCCCGTCCCGTCATAGGCTCCAACGGTCAGGCAGAAGTGGACGCATCGGGAACCGCGGTCACCGTACAGGTTGGCTTCCTCGGCGTTGGGCCGGCCTCAGCCATGGTGCGGCAACCGGCGTCGAGCGTTCTTCCTACGGTGGGGGAGAATATTGTCCAGATTGGCGGGGTTGTCTTCCAGCTGCCGCAGAAGTTGGTGGGCGTGGCTCAGGCAGCGTTCAGTGCAGAACCGCGTGACCCCAATGGGCCCATATCGGTGGTGGGCGTGGGCCGCGTGGCTGGCGAGGTCGCAGCCATGGAGCAGATTCCTTTGAGTTCGCGTGTCGCCACACTGATCAGCCTGATGGCCGGAGTTAACTTGGCGCTGTTCGTCTTCAACTTGATCCCGCTGTTGCCGCTCGACGGCGGACACGTCCTCGGCGCTCTCTACGAAGGTGTTCGGCGTTCTATTGCCAAGGTGTTCAAACGCAAGGATCCCGGACCGTTCGACATCGCCAAGATGCTGCCCGTAACCTACGTGGCTGCCGTGGTGCTGATCGCGATGGGTGCGCTATTGATCTACGCCGACATCGTGAAGCCGGTCAACCTGTTCGGCTAGGCACCTTCTCCGAATAGGAGTGGACGGGGGTGTGGGCGCAGCTTGGTTCCGAACCGAACCGAACTGACCGCCGGCCACAAAGCATCTTAAAATGGTTGATATATACGAAACAAACAATTATGGTTTAGTCATGTTTGTTTTGACCATTGACCAGCGTGGCAGCCGCACGCACGGCGACAGGGTTCCGAAGCTGTTGAGTCTACTTTCTGATTTAGACTCAGCGCTGGAATTTGAGCGTTCCGTGGGCGATGAAATTCAAGGTGTACTCACTGATCCTGAGGTGGTTGTCGAAACCGTTGCGCGGGTGCTCCGCAATCAGGACTGGTACATCGGCATTGGGATTGCTGCTGTTGATCTGCCGCTGCCGGAAAACTCCCGAGAAGCCTCGGGTGATGCTTTCATTGCGGCGCGGGAGGCGGTTGAATCCGCCAAGAAGACGGGGGGACGGGTGCCGCTGTGCGTGCGAACTCCAGTTCCGGCAGCAGCGCAATGGGCTGCCGCGGCGGAAGGAGTCCTCGTTCTCCTTGGAGATGTGGTTCGCAAACGCTCAGATGCCGAGTGGCGGGTCCTTGATGCACTGGATGCCGCACCTGGGTTAGCTCAAAAGGAAATCGCGCAGGGGCTCGAGATCAGTCCCCAGGCTGTCAGTAAAGCAATATACCGCTCGGGCCGACAGGAAGAGCTGGCCGGGCGGCGTGCCGCGGCACTGCTTCTCAGGGAGGCTCAACGGGCCATCAATGTCAGTGGCAGCGGCTAGATTTTAGGTAGGGCAATGTCAACGGGCGTCGCCGACGGTTGCTGATGCGAAGGAGGGTGCATGGAAGCGCTGTGGATAGCTACTGCACTAGTGGTGGCTGTTATGGGTGGGTGGCCCGTGACAGCCGGCATGCTCAAACTCGCCAGGTCCAAGACCGTGCGTGCTGCGGACGCGGCAGAAGCTACGCGCGGAGAACGAACTGAGACTGACGGCCTGGCCCTAACCCGGACCGAAACCCCGGCTAGCGAGGCCATTGAGGTTGAGGTTGAGGCCGTTGAGGCAGAAGCGCAGCCAGCACCACCAGCACCGAAAACGGAAGTGCTCCGTGGCGGCCTGCTGATCGGCTGCCTGGAACGTGCCGCCGTGGCGGTGGCGATCCTCGCCGGACAGCCAGTAGCCATCGCCTATGTGGTGGCCATCAAGGGCTTGGGTAGATATCCGGAACTCAAGGACACGCCAGCGGCAAGTGAGCGGTTCATCATCGGCACCTTGGCCTCAATGTTGTGGGCTGCCAGTGTTGCGGTCCTCGCGAAAGCTCTCCTGTTATAGGGTGAACGCATGTCTATCTTTGCTGTCGAGTATGTTTATGGTCCTGAAGCTGAAGCAGCGCGCGTGGAGCACCGCCCCAAGCACCGCGAATGGTTGTCTGCATTGGCAGAGGCCGATGTGGTTCTCGCATCCGGCCCCTACGCCGATGGGGCAGGCGCCCTGTTGATCTTCCGTGCCGAGAGCCAAGAAGCTGTTCAGGAACTGGTCGCCCAGGATCCAATGACCCTTGGCGGCGGCGTCACCGGATTGAAGATTTCGGGCTGGAACCCGGTGATTGGCAAACTCAGCGGCTACTTGGGATAAACCTCACTGATAACCAACCCCTGCCAGTCAGTGAAAAGCAGTCATCGAGCCTACAATCGAAGGTAGATGCTGCGAGATTCCTTTAGTGACGCCACTCAACGGCGCTACTGCCGCAACATTTGATTCGTTGAACTCCTAGGAGCATATTTTGACCTCCGTCAGTCTCGGCATGCCGCCGTTGCCACCGCCCGTTCTTGCGCCCCGCCGCAAGACCCGGCAAATCAAGGTCGGCCCCGTGGGTGTCGGCTCGGATTCGCCCATAAGCGTGCAGTCCATGACCACCACCCCCACCACTGACATCAACGCGACGTTGCAGCAAATTGCTGAACTGACCGCGTCCGGCTGTGACATTGTCCGTGTGGCCTGCCCTTCACAGGATGATGCGGACGCCTTGCCCATCATTGCCCGTAAATCACAGATACCCGTGATCGCGGACATTCATTTCCAGCCCAAGTATGTCTTTGCGGCGATTGAAGCTGGTTGTGCAGCGGTTCGCGTGAACCCCGGCAACATTCGCAAATTTGATGACCAGGTCAAGGAAATCGCCCGGGCCGCCAAGGACCACGGCACCTCCATCCGCATTGGCGTCAATGCCGGTTCGTTGGAGCCGGGCATCATGAAAAAGTACGGCAAGGCCACACCCGAGGCTCTCGTTGAATCCGCCGTCTGGGAAGCCTCGCTCTTTGAAGAGCACGGCTTCCACGACTTCAAAATCTCCGTCAAACACAATGACCCCGTCATCATGGTGGCCGCCTACGAGATGCTCGCAGAACAGGGCGACTGGCCCTTGCACCTCGGCGTCACCGAGGCCGGCCCCGCTTTCCAGGGCACCATCAAGTCGGCTGTGGCCTTCGGCTCGCTGCTCGCCAAGGGCATCGGGGACACCATCCGCGTTTCTCTCTCCGCTCCGCCGGTTGAGGAGATTAAGGTGGGTAACCAGATTCTGCAGTCGCTGAATCTGCGTCCGCGCAAGCTGGAAATTGTCTCCTGCCCCTCCTGCGGCCGCGCCCAGGTTGATGTGTACAAGTTGGCTGAAGAAGTCACCGCTGGCCTGGAGGGAATGGAAGTTCCCTTGCGCGTCGCCGTCATGGGTTGCGTCGTCAATGGTCCCGGAGAAGCCCGCGAAGCTGACTTGGGTGTTGCCTCCGGAAACGGTAAGGGCCAGATCTTTGTGAAGGGACAAGTCATCAAGACTGTTCCTGAGGATCAAATTGTTGAGACACTCATTGAAGAAGCCATGAAAATTGCCGAAGAGATGGAGTCCGACGCGGATGACACGACTCTCCAGGGCGGTCCCGTGGTCAGCGTCTCCTAGGAGACTCCGCCACGACCCGGTGCGCGTCCTCGGCCACGCCGACACGGACGCGCTCCGGCGCCTGATCGCGCGCGACCGGGTTGCTAACGTGTTCGCGGACTCGCTCATCAACCAGAACAACAGTGCCGTGCCCGGTATTCAAGGGGCCGTCATGTTGGGCTTTTTTATGGACGACGGCGTGAGCTTGGCTGCCGCTTGCTGGGTAGGCTCCAATGTGGTCCCCATAGAGGCCACGGCTG
Source organism: Specibacter sp. NPDC078709 (assembly GCF_040686795.1). NCBI lineage: Bacteria > Bacillati > Actinomycetota > Actinomycetes > Micrococcales > Micrococcaceae > Specibacter > Specibacter sp. NPDC078709. The sequence continues at coordinate 123,260 of NZ_JBFBLU010000001.1, read as the reverse complement.
AGCATGCTCAAGCCTTTGGGCGTTGGATTGTGGATCATTGGCAGCCGCATGCCTCAATCTTTGGCCCGGCAGAATCCACCTTGGGCATCATGGAGGTGCTGCAAAAAGCTGGTATTTCAGCCCAAGAGATCAGGGCAAACCAGCCCTTGTTGAGTATTGCAGGCCCACCTCTCGTTGAACCCAATCCGGCTTTGATGGCCAGCCAAAGCGGACAGTTCAACGAAGTCCTCGTCGCGGCCGCGGCGATGTTTGAAGAAGAGGTTGGATACTCGCCGTTCCTAGGCGGCGAGGCCAACTATCGCCGGCGGGTTGCCTGGCTGATCAGCAGCGGATTCTCCTTTAGCGACGTCGAGCCTGAGGGAGAGGTCGTCTTTAAAGCCGATCTTGGCGCCGTGACACAACACGCCACCCAAGTCCAAGGCGTCTGGATGAATCCGCGCTACCGGGGTCGTGGCTTGAGCGCCGGATATATGGCCGCTGTGGTGGTCTTGGCACAAAAGTATGCACCGGTAACAAGCCTCTATGTCAACGACTACAACACTCCGGCCAGGGCGTTGTACGAACGTGTGGGCTTTGAACAGGTCGGCACCTTCGCCACAGTCCTGTTCTAGGCACTACGCCCTCCCCGACCTCACCGCCAAACCCGTCGAGTGTTCACTTGAGGTACTTTTTGCGCCCAAAAATGCCCGTAACCGTGCATTAGCTGCTCACTATCTGCGTACTCGGCAGGTCCTTAGATGTGATGCTGCTCCCATTGGGGCAATCGGTGCGATACGATTATGCAACTTGTTGCGCAAAGGAGTGCATTGATGAACGCTGGCCAGTACCCCCACCTCTTTACCCCTCTTGAATTGGGCTTCACCACCCTGCCCAACCGGGTGCTGATGGGTTCCATGCACGTCGGGCTGGAAGAGCTGCCCGGCGGTTTTGACCGCATGGCGGCGTTCTATGCCGAACGTGCCCGCGGGGGAGTGGCCTTGATGGTCACCGGTGGCATCTCACCCAATGAGGCTGGCCGGCCCATGAAGGGTGGAGCCAAAATTTCCACGCAGGAAGAAGCAGAACAACACAAAGTTGTCACCGCAGCTGTGCACGCCGAGGGTGGAAAAATTGCCCTGCAATTGCTCCATTTTGGCCGCTATGCATCGCACCGTGGCTTGGTCGCGCCCAGTGCGGTGCAGGCACCCATCAGTCCGCTGACCCCACACCCGCTCACGGGCGAGGAAGTGGAGACGACCATTGCGGACTTCGTGAATGCGGCGGCTCTGGCGCAATCGGCCGGGTACGACGGCGTAGAAATCATGGGATCAGAGGGTTACCTGATCAATGAATTCATTGCCAAGCGAACCAATCATCGCAGTGACGAATGGGGCGGGTCCTACGAAAACCGCATCCGCTTCGCCGTGGAGATTGTCCGCCGCGTCCGCGAACGTGTCGGGGAAAACTTCATCATCATCTACCGGCTCTCCATGCTGGATCTCGTTGAAGACGGCTCCACCTTGCCAGAAGTCATCACACTGGCCCAGGCCGTGGAAAAGGCTGGCGCCACTATCATCAACACGGGCATCGGGTGGCATGAAGCCCGCATCCCCACCATCGCCACCTCGGTGCCACGTGCCGGCTACGCGTGGGTGACCAAAAAGGTCATGGGTTCGGTCAAGATTCCCCTCATCACCACCAACCGCATCAACACCCCCGACGTTGCCGAGCAGCTCCTCGCCGACGGCACCGCCGACATGGTCTCCATGGCCCGACCATTCCTCGCCGATGCCTTCTTCATGCGCAAGGCCCGCGATGGTCGCAGCGATGAGATCAACAGCTGCATCGCCTGCAATCAGGCCTGCTTGGACCACACTTTCGTGGGCAAAACATCCTCTTGTTTGGTCAACCCGCGGGCCTGCCATGAAACAGAAATCATCATTGAAGCAACTCCAGCAACCAAGAAGTTCGCCGTAGTCGGTGCCGGTCCGGCCGGTTTGGCCTTCGCCGCAACCGCGGCCCAGCGTGGGCATGAGGTCACGATCATTGAGGGGTCCGGGGAGATTGGTGGACAGTTCAATATTGCCAAGCAGATCCCGGGCAAAGAAGAGTTTCACGAAACCATCCGGTACTTCAACCGTCAGCTTCAGCTGCTGGGCGTGGACGTCGCGCTGAACACGCAAGCCACGGTGGAGCAGCTTCTCAGTGGCGGCTTTGACGAGATCGTGCTGGCCACTGGTGTCACCCCCCGGGTTCCGGAGATCGCCGGGGTGGATCATCCCAGCGTGCTCACGTACCTCGACGTGCTCCGCGACAAGGCCGAGGTGGGCGCCAACGTTGCCATCCTCGGCGCCGGTGGCATCGGCTTCGATGTGGCCGAGTACATCACCGCGGGCGCTCCCAGTGCCACCCTCGTCCCCGAGAAGTTCTACCGGGAGTGGGGTATTGACACCGATTACGCCAACGCCGGCGGCATCACCGACCCCGACCCGGAGAAGCCACTGCGCCGCGTTGGCCTGTTCCAGCGCAAGGAGACCAAGGTTGGGGCGGGGCTGGGCAAGACCACCGGCTGGATCCACCGCACCGCCCTGAAGTACAAGGGTGTGCAGATGGTTCCCGGCGTGGAATACCAAAAGATAGACGACGCCGGACTCCACGTTCGCGTCAACGGCACCGACACGGTCCTCCCCGTAGATACTGTCATTTTGTGCACCGGTCAGGATCCCCGGCGGGAGCTGCAGGAGGGGCTGGAAGCCGCGGGCGCCGTCGTGCATCTTATTGGTGGGGCTGATGTGGCGGCCGAGTTGGACGCCAAGCGGGCCATCGATCAGGGCACGCGTTTGGCTGCGCGGCTCTAGTGTCGCTGACTCACGCAATCCTGACGTCGCTCTTGGAAAAGCCGTGCACGGGGGCCGAATTGGCGCGCCGCTTTGATAAGTCTCTGGGTTACTTTTGGCAGGCCACGCATCAGCAGATTTACCGGGAGCTGGGAAAGATGGAGCGTGATGGCTTGATCAAGGCTCACGGCTTGCCTACTACCCGAGGACAGCAACGCCACTTCGAGGTGCTGACCGGGGGGCGTGATGAGCTGGCCAGCTGGTGTGTGCAAGAGGGGGAGATGCGCCCCATCCGGGATTCCTTGTTGGTGCGGATGAGGGCGGCAGCCGTCCTAGGAACGGTGCAGGAATCCGTGGATGTCACGGATGAAATGCGGCGGCATCTGGGGCTTCATGAGCAGGTGTTGGAACGGTATGAGGCCATTGAGCAGCAGGATTTCCCCGCCGCTCAATCCGGTCAGGCACGGTCCACGGCGGAAGAATTGCAGCTGGCTGTTGTGCGAGCGGGCATCGCATATGAGAAGTCGTGGTTGGCATGGTGCCGGCACTCGCTGGCGGATCTCGGCCAAGAAGCTTAGGGGTTGACGGGCAGCCGGCGGGTGGGGATTATGCGCTGGCAGATTCTTGCTCAGCAGCCTGTGCCTTGATCAGCGCCGCGGTTTCTTCGAGCATAGTGGCCGTCTGGCTGATGACCGGTGAGTAGGAGGAACGCCAGGCGTGTTTGAAAACAAAGGCGTCCGGCCCTTCCCAGCGGAGGCTGCCGCTGATGCGTCGGCTTAGCTCGGAATTGACGCTTACCAGCACCGACCGGACATGTTCGAGTTCCCGGGCAAAATCCCGCAACTCCTCCGGGTCCCCGCCCTGCAGGTTGTTGCTCATTGACTCTCCTGCATTTGATGGTTCGCAAAGTGTATGGACCATGGCATTGTTGCCCGCCGTGGTGACATCTCAAGCCTAGGTCCACCCATGAGTTCGAAGCGATGGGCAGAGGTACCCATGAGCCGGTTTCAGGCTGTTTGTCGGCGCAGTGTCAAGGACGAAAACAGCAGCCCGGCTAGGACAAAACCGGCAATGACCAACAGATCCCGGACCAGCTGGGAGGTTGGATCGCCATTAGCGGCCACCTGTTGCAGCCCGTCAACGGCGTAACTGAGCGGCAGCACATTGGAGGCCGCTTCCAGAACGCTATTCATCTGGTCCCTGGCAACGAATAGTCCGCACAGCAGAATCTGCGGGATCACTACAATCGGCATGAACTGCACGGCTTGGAATTCGGTGGTGGCAAACGCCGAACACAAGAGACCCAACACCACACCCAAAACCGCTGTCAGCACCGAAATTAACACCACCCAGCCGGCGTTGCCAGCAATCTTCATGCCAAAGATCCAGTACGCCGTTCCCGTGGCGACCAGCGCTTGGGCCGTGGCCATGATGGAAAATGCCAGGGCGTAGCCAAAGAGAAGATCGGCCTTGTGAATGGGAGTGGTCAGCAACCGTTCAAGTGTGCCTGAGGTGCGTTCGCGCAACATGGTGATGGAGGTGACGAGGAACATCACCACGAACGGGAAGATGCCCAGCATCATGAGCCCCACCCGGTCAAAAGTGCCGGGCCTGCCGGGCGCCAGCGTTTCGTTTTGGTAGAGCCAATACACCAGCGCCAACAGTACGGCAGGCACCACCAGAATCATGGCGATGCTTCGGGGATCGCCGCGAAGTTGCAGTAGAACCCGCCGGCACGTGGACCACATCAGGGAAACGTTCATGATGCCGTCTTCGCATCGGATTCTGCCGACTGAATCAGCCGCAGAAAGGCCAGTCCCAGATCTTCTGTTTCGCCGTTGTGGCGTAACTGATCCGGAGTTAACTGTGCCAGCAGCATCCCCTCGCGCAGCATTAGCAGCGAATCACAGTGGCTGGCTTCCTCCATAACGTGGCTGGAAATGATGAGCGAGGTGCCCTCGGCAGCCATGCCCACAAACTGTTCCCACAGATCCGCCCGCAACACCGGATCAAGGCCCACCGTGGGTTCATCCAACACCAGCAGCCGGGGTTTGCCCACCAAAGCACAAGCCAAGGAGACCCGGCTGAACTGTCCACCGGATAAACTGCCCGCCTTGCGCTTGGCAAATTCAGAAAGTCCGACGGCGGCCAGTACCGCCTGCGCGTCCGCTCGGCTCCCGCCGTGGACAGATCCGAAATAGCGCACGTTGTCCAGAACACTCAAGTCTTTGTAGACGCTGGCCGCCTGGGTGACGTAGCCGACGTCGTGCCTGTTCTGGGGATCTCCGGCGCGGCGGCCCAGCACGGTGACGGTCCCGGCAGTGATTTTCTGGACCCCCACCAGCGCCCGCATCAGCGTGGTTTTGCCGCTGCCGGACGGGCCGAGGAGCCCGGTGATGCGGCCTTGCGGAATATTGGCGGTGATATTAGCCAGGACTGTTGCTTTCCCGCGGTGCACCCGCAGCCCTTCAATGCTGACGCAAAGGGGGCCCGTGGTGCCAGCAGGATCGGCTGGGACCGGGACCGGGGGAAGGGCCGGCATCGCTGCTCGGTGGGACATCAGTTCCTCCTGGGCTGCCGGTTCGTGGACGTCTGACTTCAAACTAGACCCGCAGTGGTGCTCTGTCCAGCGTCTATCCGCCTACCCGGGGAAGCTGCTGGGGAACGCTCGGGGGCAGCCGCCGGGAAGCCGCCAGCAAGCCAGGTGTGCAACGGGCGCGCCTGAACCGGTAGATTAGTACCTGTTCGTCCTGAATGAGGACGGCGCCCACCCACTTCAAGAAATGGAATATTTCGCGTGGCACTTCGCCTTTCCACCCTCTTTTTACGTACCCTGCGTGAAGATCCCGCAGACGCCGAGGTAGACAGCCACCGGCTGCTTCTGCGCGCCGGCTACATCCGCCGCGCGGCACCTGGCATCTACACGTGGCTCCCGTTGGGCCTGCGCGTGCTGCGCAAGGTTGAAGCCATTGTGCGTGAGGAAATGGACGCGATCGGCGCCCAGGAAGTGCACTTTCCGGCACTGCTGCCCCGTGAACCGTACGAGGCCACCAACCGCTGGCAGGAATACGGTGACAACCTGTTCCGTCTGCAGGACCGCAAGGGCGCCGACTACCTGCTGGCCCCCACACATGAGGAAATGTTCACGCTGCTGGTCAAGGACCTGTACTCCTCGTACAAGGATCTGCCGCTGAGCCTGTACCAAATCCAGAACAAGTACCGCGACGAGGCTCGGCCGCGCGCAGGACTGCTGCGTGGACGCGAATTTATCATGAAGGATTCCTACTCCTTTGACATGGACGACGCCGGACTGGACGCCAGCTACATGGCTCACCGCGGCGCCTACGTGCGTATTTTTGAGCGCCTCGGCTTGGAAATCATCCCCGTCACGGCAACTGCCGGTGCCATGGGCGGTTCCAAGAGCGAAGAGTTCTTGCACCCCATGACCGTAGGTGAAGACACCTTTGTGCGCTCACCCGGCGGTTACGCAGCAAACGTTGAAGCCGTGACCACCGTGGTCCCGGCCGAGATTGACTTCAGCAACGCGCCTGCAGCTCAGGTTCTGGACACCCCGGACACCGCAACCATCGCCACGTTGGTGGCTGCCGCCAACCAGCACGCTCCCCGCGCCGAAGGCGAATGGACGGCCGCTGACACGTTGAAGAACGTGGTTCTAGCTGTTGACCTGCCTACCGGCGAACGCCAGATCGTGGTGGTGGGCTTGCCCGGCGACCGCGATGTTGACCTCAAGCGCATCGAAGCCAACATTGGTGCACACCTGCCCATCGGCGGCGAAGTAGGCGTTGAAGCCGCTGGTGAAGCTGATCTGAAGAAGCATGCTCTGTTGGTCAAGGGTTACATCGGCCCGGGCCTGAGCCTGGACGCCGCTGTGCTCGGCACAGAAGCAGCCACCAAGATCTTGTACCTGGTTGACCCCCGCGTGGTTTCCGGAACCAGCTGGATCACCGGTGCCAACGAAGAAGGCAAGCACGTCTTTGGCCTCGTTGCCGGGCGCGACTTCAGCTGGGACGGCACCGTTGAGGCCGCGCAGGTTCGTGAAGGAGATCCCGCACCTGATGGTTCCGGCCCCCTTGAAGCTGCCCGCGGCATTGAAATGGGCCACATCTTCGCACTTGGCACCAAGTACGCCGAGTCCTTGGGCCTGAAGGTTTTGGACAAGAACGGCAAACTCTCAGTGGTCACCATGGGCTCCTACGGCATCGGCGTTACCCGCGCCGTTGCCGCTCTGGCTGAATCCAACCACGATGACAAGGGCTTGATCTGGCCCGCCCAGGTTGCTCCCGCTGATGTTCATGTTGTGGCTGTCGGCCGTGGCGATGAAATCTTCGAGGCAGCAGCCCAGCTCACCGCCGATCTCGAAGCCAAGGGACTGGACGTCATTTACGATGACCGCCCCAAGGTTTCCCCCGGTGTGAAGTTCGGCGACGCTGAGCTCATCGGTGTCCCCACCATCCTGGCAGTAGGCCGCGGACTGGTGGACGGCGTCGTGGAGATCAAGAACCGCGCCACCGGAGTTGCTGAAAACATCGCCGTTGCCGAGGCCGTGCAGTACATCCTCGACCAGCAGTAACCGTGCTCTGCGAGGGGCCGGGCCCTCAGCCCGGCCCCTTGGTCTGCGTGCCACACTTAGCTTAGGAACCCATGATCTCCGGTTTTGAGAACATCACGATGGCCACCATTTTGTTGATCATTGTGGCTGGTTTTGCTGCCGGCTGGATTGATGCCGTGGTGGGCGGGGGCGGGCTGATTCAGCTCCCGGTCATGTTGATGATCCCCGGAATCACGCCCGTGCAGGCGTTGGCCACCAACAAAATGGGGTCCATCTTCGGGACCGCTACCAGCTCCGTGACGTATTACCGGCGCGTGAAACCGGACATGCGCACAGCCCTGCCCATGGCGGGGGTGGCGCTGGTGGGTAGCGTGGGCGGTGCGGTGGTGGCCGCCAGTTTGCCCGGTTCAGTGTTCAAGCCCATCATTGTTGCTGCGCTGATTGCGGTGCTGCTGTTCACGGCGTTCAAGCCGAGCATGGGTGAGTTGACAGCCCTAAGACATTCCGGCCGCACGCACTACGTTGTCGCCGCATGCATCGGCGGGATCATCGGCTTTTACGACGGCCTGATCGGCCCGGGAACCGGATCCTTCCTCGTCATCGCCATGGTCAGCCTCATGGGCTACGCGTTCCTTGAAGCCAGCGCCAAAGCAAAAATCGTGAATCTGGCCACGAACGCCGGCGCCCTGATGTTCTTCCTCCCGCACGGCTCACTGCTCTGGGGGGTCGGCCTGATTCTGGGCGCGGCCAACATGGCTGGCGGCTACCTCGGAGCACGTACGGCCGTGAAGCAAGGCAGCAAATTCATCCGAATCGTCTTCCTCGCCGTCGTCGCCGTGCTCATCCTCAAACTGGGATTTGACGTGCTCAACGAGAATTTCCTCAACCGCTAGTTCAGATGCTCACCGAAATTTTTAGTGGAGAGCCTTGAGCTCATGCGCACCGGGCAGATCCGGCAATGTCGTGCCAGCCATGGTGCTCGCCACCCAGAGCGAGCGTTTGGCGTCGCCGCTGTGCCCCGCTTCCTCCAAATAGCTCAGCGCATTTTCCACTTCTCGGACCACTGCCCAGCCCGCCACCAAATCCTCGTCCAGCCCAGCTGATTGGGCCAGCTCTGAAGCACGACGCCGGAGCCCGGCTTCGGCGTTTCGGTGCGGCAAATCCTGCAGGCGGTTCCACAGACACGGGGCCACGGCGAATTCTGCGTCACCCACTTGGGCTTGCGGATCGATAGCCACATAGTCATCGGTTCCGGGCTTCGCCAGAATGTTCAGGTAGTGCAGATCTGTGTGGACCAATACCTCATTGCTGCTGCGGCGGGACACTGCTCCCCGGGTTTGGCAGAGCTCCAGCGCGGCTTCGAGCAGCCACCGTGGAAAGGGTTCAGCAAGATCGCTCCAACGCTGGGGGAGTTCGTCACAGTACCTTTCGGCGGTGTCTGCGATGTGCGGAAGGAGACGCCATTCGGGGCGGACGTCGGGACGAATCGCCAAATCCCGGGCTAGACTTCCCCACACCGCGATGGCCTCATCCATGGGGAGATCCAGGAGGGCGCGTGTTTGATCCAGACGTTCCAGCAACAGCGCCCCGCGTGGGGCGTCACTATCCAGTAATGCCACCGCGCCTTGACCGCCCCACAAAGTTAGAGCGAGAGGTTCTAGTGTGGACTCATCATTGGGGAAGGCGAGTTTTAGTGCCGCTTGGGTTCCATCACGGCTCAGTACTGGGACCACCACCGCCGTGTGCCCATACCAAGGCGTGGCTCCGGATGGCAGGTCAACAAGAAGCTGCCACTGTTCAAGGGACTCGTTCAGGAAACCGGGAAGATGCCCCAACCACGCCCTGCCCTCATGGCTCTGGCGGTACCTCCGCAATAGCGGCTCAGGAATCTCTAGGTTGATGCTCACAGCACTGAGCCTAGCGGCTGGCACCTAGGCCAGCCCATCGCCGTCGTACTTTTCAGTGGTGAGCACAGCCAGAACAGCGCTTACAGGGGAGCAACTGATTAGCCCACCAAGCCGCTGGAGCCTAGCAGGGTGCCGATCGCGAAGGTCGCCGCGAGGGCAAGGGCGCCGCCAAGTACCACTCGGACAGCTGCCTTGATGCGGGAGCCCCCGCCGATCATGGCACCGATCCAGCCGGTGATGCCCAGAGCCAGCAGCACGGCAGCGAAGGTCACGGGAACACTGACTGACTCAGGTGGTAGCAAGATTGCCAGCATCGGCAAGATGGCGCCCAGCGTGAAGGCGATGGCTGAAGCGAAGGCCGCATGCCAAGGGTTGGCAACGTCTTCCACATGGAGGTTGAGTTCGGCCGACAAATGTGCGCTGAGGGCATCGTGTTCGCTCAGCTCTTGGGCCACGAGGGTAGCGGTGGCGGGGGAGAGTCCCTTGTTCTGGTAGGCCTGAACCAGTTGGGCCTGGCTCTGTTCAGGCGCATGTTTGAGCGCGGCTTCGGTGGTGGCGATCATGGCTTTCTGGCTGTCGCTCTGGCTGCTGACGGAGACGTACTCACCCAAAGCCATGGAGATAGCTCCGCCCACCAGAGCTGCCATGCCGGCAGTGAGGATTGGGCCTGCGCCTTGGGTGGCTCCAGCAACACCAACGACGACGGCGGCCACGGAAACTATGCCGTCATTGGCGCCGAGCACCCCGGCCCGCAACCAATTCAGGCGCTGTGCGATTTCCCCTGTTTTAGAGAGCTCCCGGGGCAGTACCAGCTCTGGCGTTTGCTTCATGCTTCAAGCAAAGCACTGAGTGAAAATCTCCGCTAGCAAGGAAAGGATGTCCTCGCGAAGGCATGCCTGCCCTCAATTAACGGGCAGGCACTGAAGCGATTACCGGCTCTGGCGCGATGCTCGGTGCGATGCCTGGCAGTGCCTCCACTGATCCGCCCCAAAAGGTGTGTGCCTGGGTGGAGTCCAACAGCCACAAGACGGCCATCTCACGGAGATTGCTGCCGTTGAGAGGAAGTGGGGTGGCCTTGGATTCAGTGGCTACGGATTCAGGAGTAGAAGACGCCGGTGCTGCCGGCTCCGTGGTGTTGGGACTCTGGTCTGCACCCGGAGCGGTACTCAAAGCAGCCAGCTCACCATAGATGCTGCTCAGCTGAGTTTCCAAAATGCTGAGTGCTTGCTTGGGCAAGGTGGTGAAGGTGGAGTCCAGAGTGAAGCCTGCCACGGGTTCTGCCAAGGGGAGGCAGCGAAGGCGCAACTCTGCGTTGAGGAGTTTCAGCTTTTGCCGGTGTCGGGCCAACAATGTTGTGGCCTTGCTAAATTGCGGTTCGGTGAATCGGGTGGAAGCGGCTTGGTAGGCGTAGATAGCTTTCTGCTCGGCCTCGGCGGCGGCACTCAGCGCCGAGTCTACGGTGACACCGGGGCGCGGTTCCAGCGTAGAGGTGCAGGACGGGCCCGAAGCAGAAGGGAAGTCAACTGGTGCTGGCATATGCGCTGAGGTGGGAACGGTGATCCCCGCTACGGACGCCAGCTCGGCAGACTGCAGGAGTTGGCTGGTGCCCACGGAAGCAAAAACACGGCCCATGGAATGATCGGCGCTCAATGCGTTGTTCAGTAGTGCCTCGGCGTTGGCCGAAAGTTCCTGTACTAATCCAGTGATAGTCATCGGGGTTGGCGCTGATGCTGGCCCTGTTGCGGTGGGGGCTTCGGTGGGTAGCCCGTCACTCAGTGCTGAAGCGTGGAGTCCCAAGTTTGTAGCGGTGATGGACAACGCCTTCTGCAATTGGGGTGTGCTACTTGCATCGGCCAAATTGAGGGCCTCACCTTGCAACTTAGTAGTTGCTTCCCAGGCAGCCTGACGCTGCAACTGAGTCGGCGACTGGTCGCCAGCGTTCACCTCCGGCCCTGACAGCACCGTACCCATGGCGACCACGAGGGCTGAAATCACCACAAGAAAAAACAGTCCACGGAAGAAAGTCACGAAGCTATTGCGCTTCCTAGGTGGCTTCCCCGGGTTAGTGCGGCCCGAGTCAGGGGCTGGTTCTTCCGTGGAAGCCGAGCTTTCTGAAGTGAGGCTTCCTGAATCTGTGCCTTCTGCAACTGTCGTTGCAACGGCGGCTGAGGTGGTGTTGTTCTCGTCTTGCTGCTCGGCTAGGCGCCGTTCACGGCGCGATAAGGAGACTGGAGTTACCTCCGCAACGGCTTCAACCGTGGTGCTCGGGGTATCGCCCTCGTCCGCTGCAGCCATGCTGGGCAGTGAGTCCGATGGCGCAGGTTCAGGCTCGGACTCAGGCTCAGGCTCAGACTCTGATTTAGGCTCGGACTCAGGCTCAGGCTCAAGTTTCGGCGCGGACTCAGGCTCAGGCTCAGGTTCCGGCGCGGACTCTGATTTAGGCTCGGACTCAGGCTCGGACTCAAGTTTCGAATCCTCCGGTGATGCAACCAAGGATCCAGACGCCGGGGAAGGGGTATCGGCAGTAGCCGCGGTGTCAACGGACTTTGAATCAACCGGCCTTGACTCAATAACTTCTGACTCGACGGCTTCCGCCTCGACAGCCTCGACAGCTTCGAGAGCCTCGACAGCCTCCGGCTCAGCTAACGCTGACTCAGCCACCTCGAGAGGTGCGGCATCGGTGGCGGGGGACTTCTCGGCGTCGGAGGTGTCCTGTGCCTGAGCTGGGCGCTCAGTCTCGGGAGTTACAGGGGCCGGCACCATCATGCCATTGGCATCAATGACCAGAATGGCTGGAGCCGAAGATGCCACCGAAGCTGGTGCACCAGCAGCTGCCGTGGCGCGGCGGGGAGCCTTACGGGAAGGCTTGCCGGCTGTTCCGGGGGCTCCAGTAGCTGCGGGGGTAGCGGCGTCAAGGGTGGTGTCGGGCTCAGCCGTGGGATTGGGATGGGTCACAACCGTTGATCATCTCATGACTGCCCTGTACAGTGCACACTTTTGCCTACTAGCTGCCCCTCGGCGCTGACCAGTTCTCGTAAGCCGGGTGTACCGTCGCCAAATGCGTCCATACTCACACCTCTACGGTTCAGCGGAGGTGGCGGAAACTCGGTAGTCTGTATATCTACAACATCATCAATAGGGAGGCGTGCGTTTTTATGACGAAGCCGGACAGGCCCAAAATGGCCGCACGCTCAGGGAACACGCCCTCAGCCATGGACTCAATAGCTGAAGCCCAGAGGCTGCACGTGTTTCTCGCCCCCACAGTGGCTGCCGCCGGACTGTTCCTTGAAGAAGTCAAGGTTCACTTTGCTGGCACCCACCGCACAGTTTCAGTGATTGTCGACCTTGTTGACGGCGAAAGCGGCGGTGTGGGCCTTGATGCTATCTCCGCCGTTTCCCGGGTGCTTTCCGACGCCATGGATGCAGACCCCAACGATGACGGCCAAGCCTACGATTTGGAAATCTCCTCCCCTGGAGCCACCCGGCCGATCACAGAGCCGCGCCACTGGCGCCGGGCTCTGGGTCGCATGGTCAAGGTCAACGCCGTCGATCGGGAAAACTTCATGGGTCGCGTCTTAGACGTGGACGATGAGGGTGTTTTGTTCAAGCCCGAACTGCCGGTCAAAAAGGGTATGAAACCCAAGCAGGGTGAACCGGAAAAAGTATTGTTTTCAGCCATTCGCCGTGGTGTTGTGGAACTGGAATTTGCTCGCCTGGATGAGGCAGAGCTGGACTTAGAATTTGAAGCGACCGGCGGCAACGCCGTCGATGGAGAGGGAAGCTGACTATGGACATAGATATGAGTGCGCTGCGGGAGTTGGAGCGCCAAAGGGAAATCCCCGTGGATGTGCTGATCCCCACCATTGAGCAGGCGCTGCTGATGGCCTACCACAAGTCACCGGGCTGCCACGATATGGCCCGTGCCGAGATTGACCGCAAGAGCGGGCACGTCACCATTTGGGCTGCCGAGCTCGACGACGACGGCGCCGCCATTGGCGAATTCGACGACACGCCCAAGGGCTTTGGTCGCATTGCTGCCAGCACGGCACGCCAGATCATCCTGCAGCGTCTTCGCGACGCCGAGGATGACAATGTGGTCGGCGAATACCGCGGCAAAGAAGGTGAACTGGTCTCCGGTCAGATCCAGCAGGGCAACAACCCCAACATGATCCAGATCGATCTGGGTGCTGTTGAGGGTGTGCTGCCACCGAACGAGCAGGTTCCCGGCGAAAGCTACCGCCACGGAAATCGCATCCGCACGTTCGTGGTGGATGTTCACCGCGGCACCAAGGGCCCCGCAATCACCTTGTCCCGTTCACACCCGGGCCTGGTACGCAAGCTCTTTGAAATGGAAGTTCCCGAGATCGCTGATGGCACCGTAGAAATCGTTGCCTTGGCCCGTGAAGCTGGCCACCGCACCAAGATTGCCGTGCAGGCCAACAAAGCCGGCGTCAATGCCAAGGGCTCTTGCATCGGAGAGATGGGTTCGCGTGTGCGGGCCGTCATGACCGAGCTCAACGACGAGAAGATCGACATCGTCGACTTCAATGAGGATCCGGCAACTTTCATCGCCAATTCACTGTCCCCGTCGAAGGTGATTTCAGTCACCATTATTGATGAGGCTGCGCGCTCAGCACGGGTTGTGGTCCCTGATTATCAGCTGTCCTTGGCTATCGGCAAGGAAGGCCAGAATGCACGTCTGGCGGCCAAGCTCACAGGCTGGCGCATCGACATCGTCTCTGACGCGGCCGCGGTTTAGGTAAGAGGTCAGACCGCGCGGTAGAATGAAGAGAACCGGGCCTGATTTGGCCCCGACACCCAAATAGCGTGAAGGCATAGCAGAATTGACTCAGAAAGCAGTGGCAGCGCACAGCGATGCGACTGACTCTAAGTTTGCTGTGCGGACATGCATTGGGTGCCGGAAAACTTCAGACCGGCTCCAGCTAGTGCGTCTGGTGAGGTCACGCAACACTTCTGGTGAATTGGAAGCGTTGGTTGATGTGGCTCGGCGCATGCCTGGACGGGGAGCGTGGCTGCACCCTAACCTTGAATGTTGGAACTTAGCGATCAAACGTCGCGCCGTTGGCAGGGCCCTTCCTGGGGTCACTAAACTGTCCGACGTCGAGGCATTTGCGCAACACAATTTGCCACCTTCGGCAGAGTAAGTAAGTTACGAACCAATTGTCCCTTTTGTGAAAGCGGGTCAGAAAACCGATGGAAACCCGATGAGTACCCAGCGATGAGTGCCCAAAAATGAGCAATTTCATGTGCTCTCACGCCGCCCGTTCCGACATGGAGCGGCGCAGTAAGAATTAAGCGGTTCGTACCTGTCCGGTGCGGGCCGAGACAGGAGAAATGTGGCCAAGGCCCGCGTACACGAGCTTGCAAAAGAGCTCGGCATCACCTCAAAAGAAGCAGTAAGTAAACTGCAGGAAATGGGCGAATTCGTTCGCTCAGCATCCTCCACCATTGAGGCCCCCGTTGTGAAGAAACTTCGCGACGCATTCCCCCAGGCGGCCCCGGTTGCAGAAGCTGCCCCGGCAGCAGCACCGAAGGCGGAGGCAGCTCCCAAGGCTGACGCCCCCAAGGCATCCGCAACACCCGGAGCAGCTGTGCCCGGCCCCAAGGCCGCTGCAAAGCCCGGCGCCAAGGCAACACCGGCAGCACCTGCTGCACCTGTTGCTGAAGCTACCCCGGCAGCTCCGGCTACCCCGGCCGCTCCGGCAGCTCCGGCTCCCGTTGAGGCTGCGGCAGCAACCCCGGCACCGAAGGCCGCACCGGCTCCGAAGGCTGCAACACCCGGCGCCCCGCGCCCCGGTAACAACCCCTTCGCAACCTCACAGGGCATGCCCCGCTCCGGTGCACGCACCGAGCGTTCGGACAACCGTGGGAACGACAACCGTGGAAACGACAATCGTGGAAGCGACAACCGTGGCGAAGGCCGCGGCGGCGACAACCGTGCCCCGCGTCCCGCAGGTGCCGGTGCTCCTCGCCCCGGAAACAACCCGTTTGCACCCTCTCAGGGCATGCCCCGACCGGGTACTCCTCGCAGCACCGAAGCCGGCGCTGCAGGACCCCGTCCCGGTGGTCCCCGTCCGCCTGCAGGGGCACCCCGTCCGGGCGCTCCGCGTCCGGCAGGTGCTGCTGGTGCAGGTGGCCCCCGTCCCGGCGCTCCGCGTCCCGGTGGTCCCCGCCCCACTCCCGGCATGATGCCCAACCGCACCGAGCGCCCCGCTGCGCCCGGCCGCGGTAACGACCGTCCGGGTGCTCCCGGCCGTGGACGTCCGGGTGCTCCCGGCGCAACCCCCGGAGCAACTCCAGGCGGCGCTCCCGCCGGCGGTGGCTTCGGCAAGGGTGGCCGCGGTCGCGGTGGTACCCAGGGTGCCTTCGGTAAGGGCGGCGCAGGCCGTGGCAAGCAGCGCAAGTCGAAGCGTGCCAAGCGCCAAGAGCTAGAGCAGATGAGTGCTCCTTCACTTGGTGGCGTATCGGTTCCCCGCGGTAACGGAGAAACCGTGGTGCGTTTGCGCCGCGGTGCCTCCATCACCGACTTCGCTGACAAGATTGAGGCCAACCCGGCCGCACTGGTGACGGTGCTGTTCCACCTCGGTGAAATGGCAACTGCTACCCAGTCATTGGATGAAGACACCTTTGCACTGTTGGGTGTTGAGCTGGGCTACAAGGTCCAGGTCGTTTCCCCCGAGGACGAAGAGCGCGAACTGCTCAGCAGCTTCGACATCGACTTTGAAGCCGAGCTGGAATCAGAAGGCGACGAAGACCTCGAGGTTCGTCCTCCGGTGGTCACCGTCATGGGTCACGTTGACCATGGTAAGACCCGCCTGCTCGATGCCATCCGGAAGTCGGACGTTGTTGCCGACGAGCACGGTGGCATCACCCAGCACATCGGTGCTTACCAGATCGTCCACGAGCATGAAGGCATCGATCGCAGCATCACCTTCATTGACACCCCCGGTCACGAGGCGTTCACCGCCATGCGTGCCCGTGGTGCCAAGGTCACTGACATCGCCATCTTGGTGGTTGCAGCGGACGACGGCGTCATGCCCCAGACGGTGGAAGCGCTCAACCACGCACAGGCCGCCAACGTGCCGATCGTGGTTGCCGTGAACAAGATTGACAAGGATTCAGCCAACCCGGAGAAGATCCGTGGCCAGCTGACCGAGTACGGTCTGGTTCCGGAAGAATACGGTGGCGACACCATGTTCGTTGACGTCTCTGCACGCAACAACATCAACATCGAGGAACTCCTCGAAGCTGTGCTGTTGACCGCTGACGCCGCTCTGGACATGCGCGCCAACCCGAACAAGGACGCTCGAGGCATCGCCATCGAAGCGAACCTGGATAAGGGCCGCGGTTCCGTGGCAACTGTTCTGGTTCAGTCCGGAACCTTGCACGTCGGTGACACGATCGTTGCCGGTACCGCACACGGCCGTGTTCGTGCCATGTTCGATGAGAACGGTGACGTCATCTCTGAAGCCGGACCTTCACGTCCGGTCCAGGTTCTGGGTCTGTCCAACGTTCCCCGTGCAGGTGACACGTTCTTCGTTACAGGCGATGAGCGAACTGCCCGCCAGATCGCTGAAAAGCGTGAAGCAGCGGACCGTAACGCAGCCTTGGCTAAGCGTCGCAAGCGCATCAGTCTGGAAGACTTCGACCAGGCCGTTGCTGACGGCAAGGTTGACACCCTTAACCTCATCCTCAAGGGTGACGTGTCCGGTGCCGTTGAGGCACTGGAAGACTCGTTGCTCAAGATCGATGTTGGCGAAGGCGTGCAGCTGCGCGTCATCCACCGCGGTGTGGGTGCCATCACGCAGAACGACGTCAACCTGGCCACTGTGGATAACGCGATCATCATCGGCTTCAACGTCAAGCCTGCTGAGCGTGTTGCTGAACTGGCCGACCGTGAAGGCGTGGACATGCGCTTCTACTCGGTCATCTACGGCGCCATCGATGACATTGAGCTGGCTCTCAAGGGCATGCTCAAGCCTGAGTACGAAGAGGCTCAGTTGGGCACCGCGGAAATCCGCGAAGTGTTCAGCTCCTCCAAGCACGGCAACATCGCCGGCTCGATCGTACGTTCCGGTATCATCCGCCGTAACTCCAAGGCCCGTGTGCTCCGTGACGGCAAGATCATCGGTGACAACCTCACCATTGACTCGCTCAAGCGTTTCAAGGATGACGCAACCGAAGTCCGTACCGACTTCGAGTGTGGTATCGGTTTGGGATCGTTCAACGATCTGCAGCCCGAGGACATCATCCAGACGTTCGAAATGCGCGAGAAGCCCCGCGTCTAACACTGCATAGCCGGTTGGGTGTCCACTTGGGCACCCAACCGGCTTTGTTTTCCCTAAGATGGTTTCACGACCGTCTCACGTCTTAGAAGTTTGAAGGAGAACATCATGGCTGATTCAGCCCGCGCGTCCAAGTTGGCGCAGCGCATCAAGGTTGTGGTGGCCGAGGGTCTTCGCTCCAGGGTCAAGGACCCCCGTGTCGAGGGCATCACTGTCACCGATGCACGCGTCACCAACGATCTTCAGCACGCCACCATTTACTACACGGTTTTCGGTGACGAGACCGCAAGCTCCGAAGCCAAGATCGGTTTGGAGCGCGCCAAGGGCGTGCTGCGTGCCGAGGTCGGCAAGAACATCACCGTGCGCCTGACGCCCACGTTGGAGTTCATTGCCGATGTCATCCCCGAGAACGCCTCCAATCTGGAAGCGCTCCTGCGGGTAGCCAAGGAACGCGACGCGAAGCTTGCGGAGATCTCCGCCAACGCGGAGTTCGCTGGCGAAGCTGATCCGTACAAGAAGGATGAGGAAGAAGAAGACGCTTAGTCTTCGCTCTCTCCACATTTTTTAGGCACGACGGCGGCCGGTCACCTTTGTAGAAAAGGTGACCGGCCGCCGTCGTACTTTATTCTCTTTGCGCTACTGACTGCGCCATTCTAGTGACTACGCTGCCTAGCGCAGGCGCATGGTGACCAGGCTGCCCCCTGTCTCTGCCAAAGCGTTGGTCACCGCCGCGAGTGTCTTCCCGCTGATCGCCACATCGGAGACCATCGGGGCTGGGAGCACGGTAGTCACCTTTCCGTTCCTAATAACGCTCACGCCGTCGCCCATGAGCTGGGCCACGTAGACGTTGTTGTTGCGGTCAACGGCGATGCCTGTGGGTGCGGAGAGGTTCTGCGCGAGCAGCTGGGTCTTTCCGCTGTGCAGATTCATCCGGTAGGCCTTGCCAACGCCTAGGGACTCGCCGGGCACTCCTGGCAGCACGGTGTAGTACAGCCACTGGCCACTGATTTCAATATCAGTGGGCACGGCTTGGGCGTAGTATTTCAGGCCCATCATGCAGTCCGGAACCACCATGCCCACCTCGGCAGCAACGGCCACTACAGCGGCATCGATGGTGATGGGCTCGGCAGGCACCGCCTTGACGAGCTTGACATTGCCGCGCTTGTTCACAAACAAGATGGCGTTGGCTCCGGCATCGCCCACATACACGCCATTATTAGCCGGTGCTGAGGAATACGGGTGCGAGAACAGTTCACCCAGCGACTGCATGTACGGGGCCTGGCTCAGACATTCGGGAGCGGCGTCACGAACACCGTAAACGGTGTTGCCGTCTGGATTGTGAGTTCCTTCAAAGACGCTCAGGTCCACAATCTGGGTGCTATTGCCCCGTTTGTCGAGCTTCATCAGTCGGGCTGGCAGCAATTCTCCGCCAGGTTCAGGGCCGGCACCTTGATCGTTGTTGAAGTAGTAGGTGGTTCCATCGCCGTAGGACACACCAGCAATTTCTTGTCCCGGGGCGCTGACCAGAACACTCTTGACACCCTTGGCGGAGATACTGCTGAGTTGACCGGCAAAGGATTCAGCTACCAAGTAACTGTCGCGTGGGCCGAAAGCCACCCTGAGGGGACTGATCAGCTGGGAAGCCACCTCGTTGACGGGGGAGGGGTGGCGGTTCCCATGGCCTGAGCCGTGGTGTCCGCCAGAATGGTTTCCAGAATTGTTGCCGGGGTAGTGGCCGGAGTTATTTCCGGAGTGGGCCAGAGCAGGCCCGGCAGTCATGGATATGGCAAAAACGCATGCGGCTGCAACAGCCACAAATCTTGACCTCATAATTAACCCTTGGAAAGGGCCCTGTGATGAAGGGCTGGGGAAAAAACTGGTGCCGTGGCCATGAAGAAGTCATGAATCCACAACATGCCTGCCTTCTCAGGCGAACAGGATCTTTGCCCCCAGCGTCATCATTCCGCGTGGCTCGTCGGGTCACCGTGGACCAACAATGAGTGTCTCAACCCTAGATCTCCCGCTCTGACACGGTCAACAAACAGTTTTTGCTGTCCTGCACCAACGGTAAACAACAAAGGGCGCCTCCCGCGGGGGAAACGCCCTTTACTCAAGTTGTTCGAACTGGAATAGCTGAACAAGCCGCGATGGCTTGAGGAGCTGCTACTTGCCCCAGGTGATGGGGTTTTTGTTGTACTCGTTATCGGAGTACTTCTCGTAGCTGTAGGAAGAGCTGGAGTAGCTGGCCGAGGTTACGGCGTCACCGGAGGGTGCCAAGAACACGCTGCAGGAGCTCTTGGTGGAACCGACCACGTAGCTGAAGGTGTCATCCTTGCCTTCGGTCTCAAAGGAGCCGGACTTGCAGTCGCCCAATGTACCGAACACGATGAGCTTCTGGGCCTTGGTGCCGTCCTTGAGGTGGGCATCCAGGTACGCATCCGACATGCCCGCGGAAGGCTTGGACAGTGAGGTCAGCTTGGATTCGAAGAACACGTAGTAAGGAGTCTGGCCGGCAAACTTCGCGGCGCCTTCCAACTTGGCCAAGTCAGCAGGATCGCCAGGGACGATCTTGGTGACGGTGGTGTCAAAGGTGGCTTCCTTGTACTTCTCGTCGCCCTGCTTGCCCGAGTTGCTGCGAGTCTTGGCGATTTCGCCGAATTTCAGTGCGGTTCCGGGAGGGGTGAGCTCGCCGGCGGCAACAGGTTCCTTCGCGGCTTCCGAGGTAGCTTCCTTGCTGGGCTCGGCGGACGCTTCAGCGGACTCCGTCTTCTTAGAGTCGTCGCCGCCGCGCTCGGCGATAGCGGCGTCCTTGGCAGATGATCCCGAGCTTTGCTGGGCGCTGCTCTCCACCGGCTCCTGCGGAGTGTCATTGCCGCCGCCGAGGCAACCCGTCAGGGCCATCATCAAAGCCGCGCTGACGCCCAGGGCTGTGATGGATCGTTTGTACATGCTCGAGGCGTGCTTGGCCATGATTCTCCGTCTTAAAAAGTGTAAGAGTGATGTGCTGCGTAATTACTAATGCGAATTACTACTGCGAATAGCGTATCCACAAGGGCACGGTCCCCGCGATGGGGACAACTCACCATGCGGGGCTACCACCACGGCGGAGGGCGCAGAGCGGATATACTTCAAAGCGTGCTTTCTGGACTGGTAATTGTAGATAAACCGCAGGGATGGACCAGCCACGATGTGGTTGGCCGGATGCGAAGGCTCGCAGGGACCCGAAAAGTAGGTCATGCGGGCACCTTAGACCCTATGGCTACGGGAGTTTTGGTGGTGGGCGTCAACAAAGCCACCCGCCTGCTGACGTACATCGTAGGAACCTCCAAAACGTACGAGGCCACCATCCGGCTCGGTGTCGCCACAGTCACCGACGACGCCGAGGGTGAGGTTACTCACACCATCTCCGCTCATGGGGTCACTGATGAAGCCATCGAGGCGGGCATTGCACCACTGCGCGGACCCATTGAACAAGTTCCCAGCAGCGTCAGTGCCATCAAGGTCAACGGCGAGCGGGCCTATGCTCGGGTGCGCTCAGGAGAAGACGTCAAGCTGGCCGCCCGCCCCGTCACCATTCACGAATTCAAGGTCCTAGAGATCCGCCGCGGCACCCATGAGACGGACGACGGCGTTGCTTGGGTTGACGTCGATGTCACCGTGAGCTGCTCCTCGGGTACCTATATCCGCGCCTTGGCTAGGGACCTGGGCAATGGCCTCGGAGTAGGTGGTCACCTGACGGCGTTACGGCGCAGCAGTGTGGGCCCGTACACCTTGGACCAGGCCCGGACTGTGGAGGAGCTGGCGGAGGACTTGCGCATCCTGGACATTGCCGACGCCGCCAGGGCTCTCATGCCCGTCCGTGAACTCACAGCCGATGAAGCCATCGAGCTGTCCTTTGGCAGGCGCATCCCTGCCAGTGCCGATGGCCTCCACACCGTCGCCGCACCGGCGGCCGCCTTCGCACCCGATGGCACCTTGATTGCTTTGCTGGCGGACGCCGGCAAATATGCCAAGCCTGTTCTAGTCTTCCCGCCGGACCCAGCACCTGAATCGTCTTCGGAGCTGAACAAATGACTCTGGACCCCTGGCTGATTAGTGGCATGGTGGTGGGCCTGGCCTCCACCATCGTGTGCATCGTTGCTGCGGTGATGAAAAAGAAACCGAACGATGTCACGTTGCTGGCTCTGGCCGCCGTCGAACTTTTCATTATTATTTACGCCATCGCAGCAGCTATCCGCCTGTTCAGCGGGGAGACGCTGGCCGGTGCAGGGTGGGAGTTCTGGGGCTACGTCTTCACGGTGGCCATGCTGCCGGTGGCCGCCTTCTATTGGGCCATGGTGGAGCGCACCCATTGGTCGAACTACGTTATGGGCGCCGTGGGCATCACCTCGGTGGTCATGCTGGCCCGCATGGGACAGATCTGGTACGGGACCTCCGTACCCGCGCAAGCGCTTAACCCCCTCTTAGGACTATGAATATGCGCCTCACCGGCAAGACCACCAAGGCCGGCACTGCCACGAGTGCTGAACAGATTCCGCACGGCCGAACCTCTGGTCCTGGCCGACTGCTGATCGCTGTGTACGGAATTTTTGCTCTGTCGGCAACGGCCCGGGCAAGCTTTCAGATCGCCACGGCTTTTGACGAGGCACCGTTGGCTTACTCGCTCTCCGCGTTTGCTGCCGTGGTGTACATCGTGGCGACTATTTCCTTGGCTAAGCCGGGTGCCACCTGGGCCAAGGTTGCCACGATCGCCATCTGTATTGAATTGATCGGTGTGCTGGTGGTGGGTGCCTTGAGTTTCTTGGACCCAGCCGACTTTGAGCATGCCAGTGTCTGGAGCAAGTTTGGCCAGGGCTACGGCTACATCCCGCTGTTGCTGCCCATCATCGGGCTAATCTGGCTCTACCGTAACCGCGAAGTGAAGTGAGCTCACACAAAAGCGTGGCTACCAACCCCGTCCTAAGTGATGGCGTTACTACACTGCGCCGTTTTAGTGCCGCGGATGCTGACGCTTTTGCGGCGATCCACCGGGATCCGCTAAACATTGCGTGGACCGGATCTGTGGCCAGTATGGATCATGCAGCGGCCCTAGGTTTCATTGAGGGGCACATTGCGGACGGCTGGCAAGCCGGCACCAACTTGCGCTTCGCCATCGTTGAGGTTCTTCGCGGTACCCCTGAAGTGGTGGGGACATTGAGCCTGCAGGACATCTTTTCCACTGAGCTTGGAGGATCGGCCCATGTCGGCATCAAGATGTTGCCAACAGGCCGTGGCACCGGAGCTGCGCAGCGAGCCATGGAGTTGTTGTGTGGCTACGCCTTCGGAAATCTAGGGCTGAGCCACCTTCATTGGGCCTGCACAGCAGGGAACCGGGGGAGCACCTCCTTGGCGCTCCGCAGCGGATTCACCTTGGCGGCCCAGATCCCCGGCTACGGTCAGGTAGGCGGCGAAGTAGCCGACGGCTTGGTCTACACCCAGAGCGCTGAGTCCTGGAACAAGCGTGAGCTGCGCCTAGAACCAGTGGTCCCTGTGCTCAGTGGCGAGAAAGTTCTCCTGCGTGCCCTGACGCTGGCCGATGCGCCGGCGCTGGTGGAGAACTGCCGAGACCTTGAAGCGGTTCGGTGGACAACGGTACCGCTGAACTATTCCCTAGAGCACGCCGAATACTTCATCAAGAACATCACCGTCGATGGTTGGCGTCAGGGCCATACGCTGACCTTTGCTGTGGCGGACGCGGTCACAGACCAGCTACTTGGCACCGTTGATTTGCAATGTAAGAACCCCGGCGTGGCCTCGATCGGTATTAATATGGGCGCCCCGGCCCGAGGCGGCGGTGCTTCAGAAGCGGCCGTACGTCTACTCCTTGAGTACGCTTTCGATCAGCTCAATCTCAGCTTTGTCCACTGGCACGCCATGGTGCCGAACTGGGCCAGCCGCAAGCTGGCCTGGAAGCTGGGTTTCACCTTTGATGGGGAACTCCGCGGCGCCTATAACGATCGTGGCACGCCGGCAGATAGCTGGGTGCTCTCGCTAGCAGCGGGGGATCCGCAGACACCCCAACAACCGTGGACCGGAGCAGTAGCTGCTAAAGGGTAATCTTGAAGTTGCTTGAGACATCTGTGATTGATTCGCGCACAACCGCCATGGGCCAAATACCTAATGAATGAGGAAACGTAGTGCAGATTTGGAACTCATTAGAGGAAGTTCCCCAGGACTTTGGCCCCTGTGTGGTCACCCTGGGCAACTTCGATGGGCTCCACCGTGGGCACCAGGAGGTACTTGCCCAGGTGCGTGCCGCAGCGCAAGCACGTGGTGCCAAGTCGGTGGCGTTGACGTTCGATCCGCACCCGGCCCTCATTCACCGCCCGGAATCGGCACCTGAACAAATCATGGGGCTGGCGGACAAGCTGGCGGCCATGGCCAAGCTGGGTCTGGACGGGGTGCTGGTTATGCCCTACACGCTGGAATTTGCGGCACAAACCCCCGAAGAATTTGTCCGCAACGTCTTCGTTGACGGACTGCGAGCTTGTGCCGTGGTGGTGGGCCACGATGTCCGCTTTGGCAAAGGCAATACGGGGGATCTATCCACCATGGTGGACTTGGGTACCCAACTCGGATTCGACGTCGTGGTTGTCAATGATGAAGGACACGACCGCCGCTGGTCCTCCACCTGGGTGCGTGAGGCGCTGCACAATGGCGAGGTAGATACCGCTGGGGAGGTTTTGGGCCGGGCACACACCATGAGTGGGGAAGTAGTCCATGGCGCCGCCCGCGGACGGGAACTGGGATTTCCGACGGCGAACCTCTCACCGGACGCGTGCGGCATCATCCCCTCCGACGGTGTCTACGCCGGCTGGTTGACCGATGCGCACGGACACCGCTGGCCTGCCGCAATTTCCGTAGGCTCAAATCCCACCTTCGTGGGGGTCAGCCGCCAAGTTGAGGCCTATGTCATTGACCGGCCCGAAGAGCCGCTCGAGGCGTTCAACCTCTACGGCCAGCACGTGGTGGTGGAGTTTGTGCAGCGTCTGCGCGGCATGGTCGCCTACACCGGGCCCGAGGCGCTCATTGAACAGATGCATCAGGATGTGGATCAGGCCCGCGAGATCTTGGCTTGAGTGATTAGTCACCTCGCTTCGACATTAGGGCGCTCTCTGCACTAAACTGAAAGGTGGAATCCGGCTGCAGTCCGTGGTGGCTGGAATTTCCTGTGTGTGGCCCAGTCATGGGCTTCGTTGCAGTTATTTGTTCACGGCACATTCAAGGAGTTACTTGTGGCATTAGACGCCGCTGTAAAGCAAGAAATCATGCAGGCTTTCGCAACCAGCGAAGGCGACACCGGTTCACCTGAGGTTCAGGTTGCAATGCTCTCGCGTCGCATCTCTGACCTCACGGAGCACCTGAAGATGCACAAGCATGACCACCACACCCGCCGCGGCCTCATGGCCCTGGTTGGTCGCCGTCGTCGCCTGCTTGCGTACCTGAAGGACACCGACATCGCCCGCTACCGTACGCTCATCGAGCGCCTCGGCCTGCGCCGCTAGTCTGCGATCCAAGGCGGCCTTCCCATGCCACGACGCTTGCGTCATTGCTTCGGGAGGGCCGCCTTTCACAGTGTTTATAAGGTTTTCAAGGTTCGCAAGAATAAATAACCACTGTGAGAAACGTGCCAGCCCGCAAAAGCTGGCGCAGTAGTGCAATAGTTGTTAATTGCAGTACAAAACCCCTGATCTACAAGGCACAAGACGACGCATTCACGCATTCGCGGTCCTCGGTAGTGGCCTCCGGGAAGAAACTCTCAATGAAGTTTCATACCCGTGGGCCTCGATCGAAGACCGGGTGTTGTACAGAGAGCCACAGCAGTATCCGGTGGTGTCCTGGGAAGAACGCGGCACTGTTCCTTGGCAGGGGTTCATTAGGATCATCTACGAAGGAAATGGAGGTGACTCTCATATGGAGGGTCCCGAGATTCAGTATTCAGAAGCCGTCATTGACAACGGCCGTTATGGCAAGCGAGTTATCCGCTTCGAAACCGGACGCCTTGCCCAGCAGGCAGCAGGTGCTGCCATGGTTTACATTGACGAAGACACCGTTCTGCTGTCGGCCACCACGGCCGGCAAGCACCCGCGCGAAGGCTTTGACTTCTTCCCGCTGACAGTTGATGTGGAAGAGCGTATGTATGCTGCTGGCCGCATCCCGGGCAGCTTCTTCCGCCGCGAAGGCCGCCCCTCGACGGAAGCCATCTTGGCTTGCCGTTTGATGGACCGCCCGCTGCGCCCGGCATTCGTCAAGGGTCTGCGCAACGAAGTACAGATCGTTGTGACCGTCCTGGCCATCAACCCCGACGTGCTCTACGACGTGGTAGCTATCAACGCTTCCTCCATGTCCACCCAGCTCTCCGGCTTGCCGTTCTCCGGCCCGATTGGTGGCGTCCGCGTTGCTCTGATCGACGACGGCCAGGGCCCCCAGTGGGTTGCCTTCCCGAAGCACTCCGAGCTGGAAAACGCCGTGTTCAACATGGTTGTTGCCGGCCGCATTGCCGGTGACGACGTTGCCATCATGATGGTGGAAGCTGAAGCAACCGACAACTCCTGGAAGCTCATCAAAGAACAGGGCCACCAGGCTCCTACCGAAGAGATCGTTTCCGAGGGCCTCGAGGCTGCCAAACCGTTCATCAAGGCACTGTGTGAGGCTCAGGCTGATTTGGCTGCTCGCGCCGCCAAGCCTACGGTTGAATTCCCGATCTTCCTGGACTTCCAGGACGACGTGTACGACGCCGTTGAGAAGGCTGCCGCTACCAAGCTCGCAGCCGTGTTCTCGATCGCCGACAAGCAGGAGCGCGACAACGCCTCTGACGCTTTGAAGGACGAGACCGTTGCTGCCTTGGCTGGCAACTTCGAAGGCCGCGAGAAGGAACTCTCCGCAGCTTTCCGCGCCGTCACCAAGCACGTCATCCGCCAGCGCATCCTCACCGAGCAGGTTCGCATCGACGGCCGTGGCCTGACGGACATCCGCCAGCTCACCGCCGAGGTTGAGGTCCTGCCTCGCGTACACGGTTCGGCTATCTTCGAACGCGGCGAGACCCAGATCCTGGGTGTCACCACGTTGAACATGCTCAAGATGGAACAGCAGATTGACTCGCTGAGCCCGGTAACGCGCAAGCGCTACATGCACAACTACAACTTCCCGCCGTACTCCACCGGTGAAACCGGCCGCGTGGGTTCGCCCAAGCGCCGCGAAATCGGTCACGGTGCCCTGGCTGAACGCGCCATCATGCCCGTTCTGCCAACGCGTGAAGAGTTCCCTTACGCCATCCGCCAGGTCTCCGAGGCACTGAGCTCCAACGGCTCCACCTCCATGGGTTCCGTTTGCGCCTCGACCCTGTCGCTGCTCAACGCCGGTGTTCCCTTGAAGGCGCCTGTTGCAGGTATCGCCATGGGCTTGGTTTCCGACCAGGTTGACGGCCAGACCCGCTACGCAGCCTTGACCGATATCCTCGGCGCCGAAGATGCTTTCGGCGACATGGACTTCAAGGTTGCCGGTACCTCCGAGTTCGTCACAGCTATCCAGCTGGACACCAAGCTCGACGGTATCCCGGCCTCCGTTTTGGCTGCTGCCCTGAAGCAGGCACGCGAAGCACGCCTGCATATCCTCAGCGTTCTGACCAGCGCCATTGACGTTCCGGATGAGCTCTCCGAGTTCGCTCCCCGCGTCATTGCGGTCAAGATCCCCGTGGATAAGATCGGCGAGGTCATTGGGCCCAAGGGCAAGATGATCAACCAGATCCAGGAAGACACCGGCGCCGACATCTCCATTGAAGATGACGGCACCGTGTACATCGGTGCAACGAACGGCCCGTCAGCTGACGCCGCTCGTTCAGCGATCAACGCCATCGCCAACCCTCAGGTTCCTGAAATTGGCGAGCGTTACCTGGGCACAGTTGTTAAGACCACCACGTTCGGTGCGTTCATTTCGCTCACACCGGGCAAGGATGGTCTGTTGCACATCTCCGAGCTCCGCAAGCTGGCCGATGGCAAGCGCGTGGACAACGTTGATGACGTAGTTTCCGTTGGCCAGAAGATCCAGGTGGAAATCACCAAGATCGATGACCGCGGCAAGCTCTCACTCTCACCGGTTGTTGCCGGCGACGAGGACGCCGCTGAAGAAGCAGCTACCGAAGGTGCTGCTGAATAATTCATGGCGATCACCCTTTTGCCGCTTCTTAGCGCTGCTGACGGCCACAATGGCAGTGACTCCACCGTAATTTCCGGACAGCTCGGCGGCGCCGTTGTGCGCCGCTCGGTCCTGCCCGGTGGTGTGCGGGTCCTGACTGAGTCCATGCCCGGACAGCGCAGTGCGACAATCGGGTTCTGGGTTGGTGTTGGCTCTCGGGATGAAACCGAGGGCCAACACGGCTCAACCCATTTCCTTGAACACCTGCTGTTCAAGGGCACCAAGCGCCGGACCGCGCTGGAAATTGCGTCCGCTTTCGACGAGGTGGGCGGAGAGTCCAACGCTGCCACCGCCAAGGAAAGCACCTGCTACTACGCACGTGTACTTGATACTGATTTACCCATGGCCATTGATGTCATAGCCGATATGGTCACCTCTGCCGTGATTGATCCGGCAGAGCTCGAGCAAGAGCGCGACGTCATCTTGGAGGAAATCGCCATGGATGGCGATGACCCCATGGATGTTGCGCACGAAAAATTTGTTGCCGCAGTGCTGGGCGAGCATGCACTGGGCCGTCCCATCGGAGGTACCCCGGAGGCCATCAAGGCTGTTCCGCGGGCTTCGGTGTGGGACCACTACCAAAAGCATTACCGCCCCGAGACGCTGGTCATCACAGCGGCTGGCGGGCTGGACCACGACACCGTGTGTGCGTTGGTGCTGGATGCGTTGCGCACCGCTGGCTGGTCTCTGGATGCGGGAGTGGTCCCCGTGCCACGGCGCTCCAGCGATCCCGTTTCAGTTTCCGGCACAGCCGGTCTGCACGTGATAAACCGCCAGGTTGAACAGGCCAACATCATCCTGGGCTGCCCGTCCCTGCGTGCCACGGATCCGCGCCGCTTCGTTATGAGCGTCCTGAACTCTATTCTTGGCGGCGGCATGTCTTCACGGCTGTTCCAAGAAATTCGGGAAAAGCGCGGCCTGGTCTACTCCACATACTCCTTCGCCTCCTCCTACGCCGACACCGGCTATTTTGGCATGTATGCCGGCTGCGCCCCCGCCAAGGTGGGACAGGTCATCGGACTGCTGGAAGCCGAGCTGGAGAAGCTGGCCGAACATGGTGTCTCCGACGAAGAACTGAAGAAGGCCCTAGGTCAGCTCTCCGGCGGCATTGTGCTCGCCCTCGAGGACAGCGGATCACGCATGTCCCGTCTGGGTCGAGCCGAGCTCGTCACGGGCGAATACCTAGACATCGACGAATCTCTAGCCCGCATCCGTGAAGTTACCGCCGCTGAAGTTCAGGACCTGGCCCGCGAGTTGGCCGCTGCGCCCCGCACCATGACAGTGGTGGGCCCCTTCGAGGAAACTGAGACCTTCGGCCTCTGATTTTTGTCTCCGCGCAAAAATGCCGCCGTTCCTGTCTCTTGGCTCCTAGCGCTGGCGGGTCCGCCCTCGTGAGTGCTGGCCGACCCACTGAACCTGCGCACCGTTAAGACGTAATGGCACGCAACTCTTGGAGTTGAGCGCCATTACGTCTTAACGGTGCGCAGCTTCAAAGTCCGGATGGCCCCGTCGCGTCTATCCGCCGGCGAAAGGCGGGAGCACATCGACGACGTCGCCCGGGGACAGTGCCAAACTCAGGTCTCGGGTGGAGACCTCGTTCAGCAGGAAGCTGCAGCGGGTCAGGATTTCGGCCAGCGGGGGAGTATGGTTGGAGGCCGACACCGGGAAGCTCGCCACGAGCAGCTCGGACAAGTCAGCCAATGTGAACGGCGCGGTGCCTGCCAATGTAGCTAGGTCTACGCGCTGTTCCTCGACACCTGTGGCTGCTGCGGCTGCGGCAAAGAATCGTATGTGCATGCTCATCCTCCAATAGCACTCATGCTGCGGTCCGGCTGGACAAAGTCTGCATCTCCCAGACCCGGGTGTCCCATGCCGTGAGCTTTTGGCTTCGCCCACATGGCATCCTGCCAGCGGGCGGTGACGGCATCGTCGTCGTTCTTGGAATCACCAGCGCGCAGCAGCTCCAGCAGATCAACTTCGGTCCGGGAGAACAAGCAGCTCATGACCTTGCCCTCGGCCGTGATGCGGGTGCGGCGGCAGTCGGCGCAGAACGGTTCGGTGACCGAGGCGATGATGCCCACGGTGCCCAGCAACTGCGTTGACCCGGGGCGGCGGACCTCGAAGCGTTCAGCAGGTGCACCGTCTCGGGCACGCGGATCTGGTGTCAGTTCAAAGTCGGTGGCGATCAGGGTGCGGATTTCGGCGGCGGTGATCATGCCATCGCGCGTCCAACCGTGATCGGCGTCGAGAGGCATTTGTTCGATGAAACGCAGTTCGTAGCCGCGCTCAAGGGACCATTGCAGTAACTCCGCGGCGGTGGTGTCATTGATTCCGCGCAACAGTACGGCGTTGATCTTAATGGGTTTCAGCCCTGCTGCCGCAGCCGCCTCGATGCCGGCCTTGACCTGGTCAAGGAACGGGCGGCGGGTCAGCTGCAGGAAAGCATCGTGGCGAAGGGTGTCCATGGAGACGTTGAGCCGCGTCAGCCCGGCGTCGGCCAGTGCCTGTGCTTTCTTGGCTAGGCCTACGCCGTTGGTGGTTAGCGAGATGGGTAAGTCAGGGTGGTTCTCTCGCAGCGCTGCAATGATCTGTACCAGATCGGCCCGCACTAGCGGCTCGCCGCCGGTCAACCGCAGCTCGCGCACACCGAGCCGGTTCACGCCCAGACCTACGAGGCGAACGATTTCCTCGGCCGTCAGCAGCTTGTCTTTTTTGAGCCATTCCAGGCCGGCTTCAGGCATGCAGTACGTGCAGCGCAAATTGCATTTGTCCGTGAGGGACAAGCGCATGTCCGTGGCCACGCGGCCGAATTGGTCTAACAGGCCCGTTTCGGTGCCGCCGGGGCGGGGCACACCAAGTCCGGGCGAAACGGGGCGAAGTTCCGGCATGCCCAGTGCCACAGCTTTGGTATCCATTCCTTAACGCTACGCCATTATTGGGTTTTCGGGGCTTACGCCGTTACGGCCAGCCATGTCAGCTTCGTAAACCTGAGGAAAGGTGTGCTCCGCCGTGTCTGGCAGCCTGGCCGAGGGCCAGCTCGACGAATGACTTGGAGACCTCGATATTGCGCAAGATCTTGTCTTTACGCCGGCCGTCAGGAAGGGCCATCGCGGCAGCAATGTCCTCGCGGCGCCACGGCAGAACTTTGCGGTTTCCCCCGGCAGCACGCCATTGGCGGCACCACTTTGGTCCTAGGCACGCTGGCCACCAAGCGATGGAGAGCATCAAAGGTGCCATGGCAGTCCAAAAAGGTACGGTCCACATCAACACCCTCGCCTCTTCCATGTTCAGCGCCTCAAAGACCAAGGAAGGCATCACGGTGAGGAGTACCAGAGCAGAGCAAAGCAATGAGAAAGAGAAGTACGTTGTTGGCCGATGCTTGAGTCTGGGGATGGCTGGAGGTGCCACCGTCCATGAACGCCAGTTGCCACGGAGCGCCATGCAGGCCGGGATGACCAAGGCAACAAGTACCACCGAGAGTAGCGGGACACCGATCAGGAGGGCGTCGTCGAGCAGCCAGCTCATGGATCCGGGCAACGGAGGCAAAGCAGACAAGGGGGCCAAAACCGCGAGCGCTTTCGGTCGGAGGGAAGGTTCAAGACTAACAAACGCTCTTGGCCAACAGCGCGTGGAAGCCACTTTGCCGCCAACACAGTGCCGCCAACACTGGGTCGCCAACACAGTGCAGGACATGGAAGGTGGCCTCGCATAGGCCTCGCATAGGCCTCGCATAGGACTCGCCTAGGATGGTGGAACAGCGGTGCCACACGGCGCCCGCCGAAAGGAAACCATGCGCAGAACCCTTGCTGAACACCAACGAGCCGTTGAGCAACTGCTGCGGGAGGCCTGGGAGCTCTTGCCACAGTCCGTGCTGGCTGGTGCCTCGCTTCTGGGCGAGGGCCCGGTGCCCAGCCCCGCCATAGAGTTACTGCCTGTAGGAGAGTCCCGGGGGCGAGTGTTGGCGAGCGAGCTGGTGGCGCCCCTGGACTTACCCCCTTTCCCTAATTCGCAGATGGATGGTTATGCCATCCAGGTCACTGACGCCATCGATGATCAGTCGAATACCGTTGATTTGGACAAATCAACCACATACTTGGTGGCGGAAACCATCGCCGCCGGTGCCGTGCCTGCCCGGCTGGAAGCTGGCTTCGCCGCACCCATCATGACCGGGGCCATGATGCCAGCGGGTGCCAATGCCGTGGTGCCGATTGAGAAGGCCCTGCCTGCACAGTTTGCCGCACCGTGGGAGAAAGTAGCCTTGCCGCCCACGGCTGTCGGAAGCTATGTCAGGGTGCAAGGCAGTGACATCCAGTCCGGAAGCACAGTCATAACTGCTGGAACGCTCCTTAACTCTGCGCACGTGGGCCTTGCTGCTGCTCTAGGTTTGACCGAACTGCCCGTACGCCGCAGGCTCAAGGCGCTGCTGATCAGTACCGGCGATGAAGTGTTGGCTCCAGGCGATCCCGCTGCCGCTGATGGGCTGCCCCTTGGGAAGATCTTTGACGCGAATCAGGCGATGCTCAAAGCCGCATTGGAGCAGGCCCAGGTTGAGGTTTTCCGTCCTGAGCGAGTCAGCGACGATCCTGCCAAGTTGTGGCAACTCATGGATGCCTCGACGCGGTCGACCGGGGACGACGGCGCAGCGGTGCCGGCCTATGATCTATTGATCACCGTGGGTGGCATCAGCGCAGGTGCCTTTGAAGTAGTCCGGCAAGCAATCGACCTTGCCGGAAGCAGTGCCGCAGTGGACTTTCTTTCTGTAGCCATGCAACCGGGAGGGCCTCAAGGGCTGGGAACAGTGAACGGCGTCCCGTTTATTGGGTTCCCCGGCAATCCTGTCAGTTCCTTCGTCTCCTTGGAGATGTACCTGCGGCCTGCACTCTCGGCAATCGTGGGAGTTCCGGCACCGCGCCAGCGCGTGGTCGCTGCGCTGGAAACCGCCATGAGTTCGCCAGCCGGAAAACACCAGCTCCGGCGCGGGATCTATTCGGGTCCCGAATATGAATCTTCCCCATCCGTGCGTCAAGTGGGCGGTGAATCATCACATTTGCTGGGGGCCCTAGCGAACGCCAACGCCCTGATTCATATCCCAGCAGGTGTCACTGAACTGCAGGCTGGCGCAAAAGTGGAAGTATGGCTGTTGTGACTACACCCGAAAATTCTTCCCTGACACACCTGACACACCTGCGCCAGGACGGCACCGCCGCCATGGTGGATGTCTCCGAGAAAGCAGTGACCACCCGCGAAGCAACTGCCACCGGAACCGTGAGCACCACGCCCGAGGTCATGGCTCTGTTGGGCGCTGGCGGACTGCCCAAGGGTGACGCTCTTGCCGTGGCCCGCGTTGCTGGCATCATGGCTGCCAAGAAAACACCGGATCTGATCGCGCTCTGCCATCCACTGCCCATCTCCAAAGTCACTGTCGATTTCGAGCTGGGGGACACTGCCGTCACGGTGCTGGCCACCGTGAAAACCCGTGGCGTAACAGGGGTGGAAATGGAGGCTCTGACAGCTGTGTCCGTGGCCGCACTCAACGTCTACGACATGATCAAGGCCGTGGACAAACATGCCGTCATCTCCGGCATCCAGGTTCTGGCCAAGAGTGGCGGAAAAAGCGGCAGCTGGGCTGTGGACGCAACAGCAGCAGACCCAGCAGCAGCCACATCCGAATCAGCGGCACCTTCACGAGGAGACC
This sequence comes from Specibacter sp. NPDC078709, assembly GCF_040686795.1. Classification (NCBI taxonomy): domain Bacteria; kingdom Bacillati; phylum Actinomycetota; class Actinomycetes; order Micrococcales; family Micrococcaceae; genus Specibacter; species Specibacter sp. NPDC078709. The sequence goes on along the minus strand of NZ_JBFBLU010000001.1, from coordinate 89,733 downwards.
TAGCATGAGTGCCTGCGAACCCGGCACCTCACAGGGAACAGCCGCCGTGATCATTGCCTCCACCCGGGCAGCACTGGGCGCTTACGAAGACACCACCGGTCCGGTCATTGTCGACTGGCTGCGCGAACATGGCTTCGAGGCCATGGAACCCATTGTGGTGCCGGACGGTACCCCGGTAGGAGCGGCGCTGCGGGCCGTGCTCACGCAACATCCCGCCGTCGTGCTGACCAGCGGGGGGACAGGTCTGAGCGCAGACGATCTGACTCCGGAGATGACCCTGCCGCTGCTCGAGCGCGAGATTCCGGGCATCATGGAGGCCATGCGCGCCGCCGGACTGGCCAAGACGCCCATGGCGGCGCTGAGCCGGGGCCACGCCGGGATCGCCGGAACCACCTTGATTGTGAACTTGCCGGGATCGCCGTCGGGCGTCATGGACGGACTGGCCGTGCTGGATCCGATCATCGTGCATGTGTGCGATCAGATAGCGGGCCGTCATGGACACTAACGTGCAGATCGTGGCCGCGCTGCTCAGCGCCGAACCCATCTCGGTGGACGCCGCTATCGCCGCCGTCGAATCCGACACCGCAGGCGCCGTGGTCAGCTTCAGCGGCGTGGTGCGAAACCACGACGGCGGAGCATCCGTTGAGCGCTTGAGCTACACAGCCCATCCACTCGCCAAAAAAGTGCTCGGTGAGGTGGTGGCCTCCCTGATCGAGGCCGTCAGCGACCCCGACGGGCACCCCGTCCGCATTTGGGTGGCACACCGCGTGGGACCGCTGGAGATCGGCGAACCCGCCTTGGTGTGCGCCGTAGCGTCTTCGCACCGCGCCGAAGCCTTCGAGCTGTGCTCGGCATTGGTGGAGCGGATCAAGGCTGAGGTGCCCATTTGGAAGGAACAGTTCTTCAGCGACGGTTCGGTGGAATGGGTCGGCGCCGGGAAGGTCCCCGGCGAAGGCGACCCGGGAGAAAACACGGAGCCAGGCGCGGATCAGGGCTCCGGCAAAAACCAGTAGGCTTAAAGCTATGAGTGAAATGCTGAAGGTGGCCGTGCTCGGCGCCAAGGGACGAATGGGAACGGCTGCCGTTGCGGCCATCGACGCCGCACCGGATATGGAATTGGTAGCGGCGTTGGGTCGGTCCGATTCCCTAGACGTGCTGTTGGAACGCGGTGCGCAGCTGATAGTTGACCTAACGGTGCCCGATTCCACCGAGGCGAATGTGCACTTTGCCGTTGCGCACGGCATCCACGCCGTGGTCGGCACTACCGGTTGGGACGCCACCAGGCTCGCAGCGTTGGAATCCCTGCTGACGCAGCACCCGGAAACCGGCGTGCTGATCGCCCCCAACTTTGCGCTGGGCTCTGTGCTGGCCAGCTACTTTGCCGCCAAGGCCGCCAAGTACTTTGACTCGGTGGAGATCATTGAATTGCACCACCCCCGCAAGGTCGACGCGCCCTCGGGCACGGCGTTGCGCACGGCCCAGCTGATCGCCGCCGCCCGCCGCGAGGCCGGCGTTCCGGGCGCCCCTGACGCCACTGAAACCGAGCTCGACGGCGCTCGTGGCGCCTCGGTGGATGGCGTGCCCGTGCACAGCGTCCGCCTCGCCGGCTTGGTGGCCCACCAGGAAGTGCTCTTCGGCAGCCACGGTGAGGGCCTGACCATTCGTCACGATTCCTACAACCACGAATCGTTCATGCCCGGCGTGCTGCTCGGTGTCCGCACCGTGGGCACCCGCCCCGGACTCACCGTAGGCCTTGACGGCTACCTAGACCTCGAAGGCTAGGACCATGGCAGAGACAACGAATTCCAGCGCGAAGGCACCGAAAATGAAAATTTCCAAGACCAAGATCTGGGTGGCATTGATCGCCCTGCTGCTGGTGTTTTACATGGTGGTCATGCTCCAGCGCGCCGTCCTGCTGCTGGGTGACTCCGACTGGGTCGCCAAGCTGATGGGTGCCGCCTACCTGGTCATCCCGTTCGTGGCAGCCTGGGCGCTGATCGCCGAGATTATGTTTGGCGCCCGCACCGAGAAGATGGCCGGCATTTTGGAAGCCGAAGGTGGCTTGCCCGAGGACAATCTGCCCAGGTCACCCGGTGGCCGGATTGACCGGGCCGCCGCTGACGCGGAGTTCGGCAAGTACAAGCTCGAGGCCGAGGCTGCGCCGGAGGACTGGCGCTCTTGGTTCCGGCTGTCCTGCGCCTACGATGCCGCCGGTGACCGCAAGCGCGCCCGCAAATCCATGCGTGACGCCATCGCACTGTTCAAACAGGCTTAAGCCGTGCCTATTGCGCATAACCCGCACGACGGCGTCGAACTCGCCTTTGACGTGGTGGGGGAGGGCACACCCCTGCTGCTGGTCCACGGAAGCGCGCTGAGCAAGGCTATTTGGCGCGGATTCGGCTACACCAAGGCGTTCCGCGATCAGTACCAGGTCATCACCATGGACCTGCGTGGGCACGGCCGCAGCGCCAAACCGGCCACGCCGGACGCGTACCGCATGGAAACTCTGGTGGCGGACGCCCTCGCGGTCCTGGACGCCGTTGGCGCGCAACAGGCCCATTACGGCGGCTACTCGGTGGGTGCGCGCATGGCCTTTTCGCTGGCCGTCACGGCCCCGGAACGGCTGCGCTCCGTCACCTCGCTGGGCGGCAGCTACCAGATTGAGACCGGCAGTATTGGGCGGCTGTTCTTTCCCGAGTACGACGGCGCTCTCGCCTCGGGCGGCATGCCCGCCTTTGTTGAGGGTTGGGAAGCGCGGATCGGGCGCCCGCTGGATGCCCAGACCAAGGCTGCCTTCCTGGCCAACGACGCCGCGGCCCTGCGTGCCTACTTCGCTCAGACACAGGCTGACGCTGCAGTTCCCGAGGACGCCCTGGCGGCCATCACCACCCCGGCTTTGCTGATGGCCGGAACCGCGGACACCGGACGGTTTGCCGATTCGCAACGTGCTGCCAGCCTGATGGCCCAGGCCCGCTTCGTGGAACTGCCCGGCCGCAATCACGGCAACACTCTTTTTCCAGCGCAAGCCGTGCTTGATGAATGGTTGCCGTTCCTAGAATCCCTGCGCTAGGAATAACAGGTTTAGCGGTGCCGGCGGCGACGTCGTGTTGCCTGCGTTGGTGGACGCCGTTGCGTGAAAACAGCAAGTAGCGGGTAACGTTTTAGCTATGTCTGCCTCAAAGATTTCACTTCGCCCGTTTGGAACCTTGGTGCCCGCGATGGTCACCCCTTTCACCGTCGATGGTGAAGTGGATTATCAAGCAGCCGGGGAACTGGCCAACAAGCTCGTGGACGACGGCTGCGACGGCATCCTGGTCACCGGCACAACAGGTGAAACCTCCACCCTGACCGATGAAGAAAACCTTGGCATGTTCCAGGCCGTCATCGACGCCGTGGGCGGGCGCGCCCGCGTGATCGCCGGCACCGGAACCAATGACACCCGCCACTCGATCAGCCTGTCCCAGCGCGCGGCCAAGCTGGACATCGACGGACTGCTCTTGGTGACCCCGTACTACAACAAGCCCAGCCAAGCCGGCATTCAAGCCCACTTTGAAGCCATTGCCAGCTCCACCGATCTTCCCGTGATGCTCTACGACATCCCCGGCCGCGCCGGTGTCCCCATCACCACCGAAACCATCATCAAGCTGGCCGATCACCCACAGATCACTGCCCTGAAGGACGCCAAGGCAGACTTCACCGAAACCAGCCGGGTCCTGGCCAACACGGACCTCGATGTGTACTCGGGCGACGACGGACTGACGCTGCCGCTCATGGCTGCTGGCGCCGTCGGACTTGTCAGTGTGAGTGCCCACGTGGCGCCCCAGCAGTTCCGCGCGCTCATTGATGCTGCCGCCGCAGGGGACTTTGTCACGGCACGCGCCATTCACTTCGCGCTGGATCCGGTTATCCGGGCCACCATGGGCCATGTTCAGGGCGCCGTGGCCGTCAAACAAATTCTTAAGTGGCAGGGAATCCTGTCCAACTCGGTTGTCCGTCTGCCCCTCCTGGAGCCAGGCGTTGCCGAGATCGCACTGATCAAGGCTGACCTTGCGGAAGCTGGAATGGAACTCTAAACATGACCCAAATTGCTGAGCCGGGCCTGCGGACCCCGCCGGAATTAGCTCCGGGGACCCTGCGGATTGTGCCGCTGGGCGGCATCGGCGAGATCGGCCGGAACATGACCGTCTTTGAGATGGACGGCAAGCTGCTCATCGTTGACTGCGGTGTGCTCTTCCCCGAAGAGGACCAGCCCGGCGTCGATGTCATTCTGCCGGACTTCTCCTACATCAAGGACCGGCTCGACGATGTAGTGGGCGTGGTTCTCACGCACGGCCACGAAGACCACATTGGTGCCGTCCCGTACCTTTTGCGTCTGCGCAATGACATTCCCCTGATCGGCTCGCAGCTGACGCTGGCGTTTGTTGAGGCGAAGCTCATGGAGCACCGCATCAAGCCGTACACGCTGACCGTCAAGGAAGAACAGGTGGAACAGCTCGGCCCGTTCCAGTGCGAGTTCATTGCCGTCAACCACTCCATTCCGGACGCGCTGGCCGTCTTCATCCGCACGGCGGGCGGCTCCGTGCTGCACACCGGCGACTTCAAGATGGACCAGCTGCCGCTCGATGGCCGCATCACCGACCTGCGCCACTTTGCCCGGCTGGGCGAAGAAGGCGTGGATTTGTTCCTCGTGGACTCCACCAACGCCGACGTGCCCGGCTTCACCACCAGTGAGGCAGAGATTGGGCCCACCTTGGAGGCCTTGTTCGGCAAAGCTGACAAGCGCATCATCGTGGCCAGTTTCTCCTCCCACGTACACCGCGTGCAACAGGTCCTCAACGCCGCTGTCCTGCACGGGCGCAAGGTAGCTTTTGTGGGCCGCTCCATGGTCCGCAATATGGGCATTGCCGAAAAGCTGGGCTACCTGCACGTGCCGGCCGATGTTGTGGTGGACCTGAAGAACGTGGACAACTTGCCCGATAACCAGGTGGTGCTGATGTCCACCGGTTCACAGGGTGAGCCCATGGCCGCATTGTCCCGCATGGCGAACGGGGACCACAAGGTTTCCGTGGGCCACGGCGACACCGTCATCCTGGCGTCATCACTGATCCCGGGCAACGAAAATGCCGTGTTCCGGATCATCAACGGCCTGCTCAAGCGCGGCGCCGACGTGATCCACAAGGGCACCGCCAAGGTGCACGTCTCGGGCCACGCCGCTGCCGGTGAGCTGCTGTACTGCTACAACATTCTGACGCCGAAGAACGTCATGCCGGTGCACGGAGAAACCCGCCACCTGATCGCCAACGCCAAGATCGCCATCTCCTCCGGCGTGCCGGCCGAAAACGTACTGCTCACCGAAGACGGCTCCGTGATCGATTTGCGGGACGGCGTGGCCCAGATTGTGGGCCAGGTGGAATGCGGCTTTGTCTATGTGGATGGCCACAGCGTTGGCGAGATCACCGATGCCGATCTGAAGGACCGCCGCGTCCTGGGCGATGAAGGCTTCATCTCCATCATCACCGTGGTCAACCGCGCCACCGGCAAGATTGTCTCCGGCCCGGACATCCACGCCCGTGGTGTTGCCGAGGACGATTCCGTCTTTGACGAGATCAAGCCCAAGATCGCCGCAGCGTTGGAAGAAGCCGTTATGGCCAGCACCGATCACACCGCGCATCAGCTCCAGCAAGTGGTTCGTCGCGTGATTGGCACCTGGGTCAATCGGAAGTTGCGCCGCCGCCCCATGATCATCCCGGTGGTCCTGGAGGCTTAGCCTGGAATGTGCCTCAGTGGTCCGCAGTAGGATTTCCCTGCTGCGGGCCACTTTGCGTATGCGCACTTTCTTCACGTACGACGCCGGATACTCTCACCTTGCGCTGCCATCGGGTGTGGGGTGGGTATAAACCACGCAGTTAAACCACACAGTTAAACCACACGGTGGTTGTGGACCCGGCGCGTCGCTGTGCCTGCCACCACGGCCGGTTCGAGGGGCAAATTCGTGTTGTTCCGGGCCGTGGCAGGTACCGTTAGAGGCATGGCGACTCGTTCTACACCCACCCGTCCGTCCTCTGGTCAGAAGGGCGGCGCATCTTCGCGCGCCCCCAAGACCAGCAAGATGCCCGTGCCCCGCAACAAATCAACCGCTGCCGAGCCAGAGGTTCACTTGGTGTGGCCTGTGCGCATGGTTGTGGCATTCTGGCAGGGTTTCGGCCACCTGGTGGGCGGCGCTGTCCGTCGGATGGGCACGGACAAGAGCCAAATGCCCGCAGAGGAACGCCGAGATGGCTCGGGTCTGTTGTTCTTTTTGCTGGCCGTACTCATTGCCACCTTTGAATGGTGGGGCTTGGGCGGCCCTGTCGCTGACGGCGTACGTGGCATCTTCCAGGGCACCTTTGGCTGGTTCGCAGCATTGCTCCCGCCGATGTTCTTGATCTTCTCGGTGCTGGTCTTCCGCCAGCCCAGCAATATGTCCACCAATAACAGGGTGGCTCTGGGCTTCGCCATCATGACCTTAGCCGGCTGTGCCCTGGCGCATGTGGTCGCCGGGAACCCCGACATTGCTGACGGCTTTGACGGCCTCAGCGCTGCAGGCGGCATGGTGGGTGCTCTCAGCGGTAGCCTCGTCGCGAAACTGGGCAACATCACCGCCATTATTTTCTTCTCCCTCGTGGCATTCGCCAGCGTCCTTGTCCTGACGAATACCCCAGTACGGCACATTCCGGCCCGCCTGCGTGGAGTCTACGAACAGCTCATGGGTACCGCCCCGGCCACTGCACCACGCGGCGACGGGCACGATCAAAGCTACCTGTACGAAAATGACGGGCAAGCCGCTGCCAAGAAGCCTCGCAGTCTGCGAGCCCGCCAGAAGGCGGCCAAGACAGCCGAGGAAGAAGCGGAGCTGCTCGGTATTGAAGCTTTCGACACCCCGCTCATCGCGGCCGATGACAGCGAGACCGAGGAGCCGGCGTCGTCCGCTCCTGCGCTCCGCCCCGGAGTCCGCCGGCCCACACGGGATCAGCTGGCGGCCGATAAGATCAAGGCCCGCCAAGGGCTGCCCACCTCCTCTGACGTGTTTGACGCGCAGCAGGAAAATGCCGAACCGGTCACCGAGGCAATCGGCGTCGTTGCCGATAACTCGCCGCGTGAACCACGTGCTGGCGCACCGGCCGCCGGGGGAGTGTATGACGTCGATGCGGCGGTGGCACGTGCCATTCCCGCCCCGCCGATGGCGCCGCCAACGCCCATCCCGGCACGTTCGGAACAGCTCCAGCTCTCCGGCGATGTCACCTACACGCTGCCCGATTCGGAATACTTGCCAGCCGGACCTCCCGGCAAAGATGCCACGGCCGCCAATGACGCCGTGGTGGATGCGCTGACCAACACTTTGCAGCAGTTCAATGTTGATGCTGCCGTCACCGGTTTCAGCCGCGGACCCACCGTGACCCGCTACGAAATTGAGCTGGCGCCGGGCACCAAGGTGGAAAAGGTCACAGCACTGAGCAAGAACATTTCTTACGCCGTGGCGTCCTCCGATGTGCGTATCCTCAGCCCCATCCCGGGCAAGAGTGCCATTGGTATTGAGATCCCCAACGCCGATAAGGAAATTGTTGTCCTGGGCGATGTGCTGCGTTCAGCCAATGCCCGCCGCACCGAACACCCCATGGTTATGGGTGTGGGCAAGGACGTTGAGGGTGGCTTTGTGGTGGCCAACCTGGCCAAGATGCCGCACTTGCTGGTGGCCGGTGCTACCGGTGCTGGTAAGTCGTCTTTTGTGAACTCCATGATCGTTTCCATCCTGATGCGTGCCACACCGGATGAGGTGCGCATGGTCATGGTGGACCCCAAGCGCGTGGAATTGACGGCGTATGAGGGTGTGCCGCACCTGATCACTCCCATCATCACCAATCCGAAGAAGGCCGCCGAAGCCCTGCAGTGGGTAGTGCGCGAAATGGATACGCGTTACGACGATCTGGCCAACTTCGGCTTCAAGCACATTGACGAGTTCAACAAAGCCGTCAAGGCTGGCAACGTCCATCCGCCCGAAGGGTCCAAGCGCGTGGTTCGGCCCTACCCGTACCTGCTGGTGATTGTGGACGAGCTCGCCGACCTCATGATGGTGGCTCCGCGCGATGTGGAAGATTCCATTGTGCGTATCACCCAGCTGGCCCGTGCCGCCGGTATCCACTTGGTCCTTGCCACCCAGCGTCCTTCCGTGGATGTGGTGACGGGTCTGATCAAGGCGAACGTGCCCTCGCGTATGGCGTTTGCCACCTCCTCCGTCACCGACTCCCGCGTGGTCTTGGATCAGCCCGGTGCTGAGAAGTTGCTGGGTCAAGGTGACGCATTGTTCCTGCCCATGGGCAAGTCCAAGCCCGTACGTGTGCAGGGTGCGTGGGTTACCGAGGCTGAAATCAAGGCAGTGGTGGATCACGTCAAGGGCCAGCTCAAGGCCACCTATCGCGACGTCATTGCCACCGAGGCGCCCAAGAAGGTCATCGAGGATGACATTGGCGATGACATGGATCTGCTGCTGCAGGCCACCGAACTGGTGGTCACCACACAGTTCGGCTCCACCTCCATGTTGCAGCGCAAGCTCCGCGTGGGCTTCGCCAAGGCTGGCCGCCTCATGGACCTGCTGGAGTCCCGTGGCGTGGTGGGACCCTCAGAGGGTTCCAAGGCCCGCGATGTGCTGGTCAAGCCGGACGATCTCGCCGAAACCCTGGCCGCCATCCGCGGTGACGGACCGCTGGAAGGAGGGGCCGGCGTCGAACCTTCATCGGGTGGGCCCACTCCCGCCCTGGATCCTATGACCGCGGCACTGGCCGAGAACGCCAACGCCAACCATGGTTGGGGTGGTGACCTGGTAGCTGATGATCTGGCCAGTCGCCCCCAAGCTGTGGAGTACAACGACGGTGATGACGATGAAGAAGGTGGCGAGGACGCATGGTCGTTGACCGGACGCTAAGCAAAGTCTCGGCAGCCCAAGCTAATGTTCCGGCCGAGAATACTGCGCAAGCTCACTTTGCCGATAGCCTTGCACTGTGAGTGAAACGGTGGCGCCGCGCCCTTCGAATTGGAACCTTCCCAACGCTTTGACGCTCTTTCGCATTGTCATGGTGCCCTTCTTCGTCTGGGCTTTCATCGCCGACGACGGCCAGTACGGACCTTTGCGCTGGCTGGCCGTCGGCCTGTTTGTGGTGGCCATTTATACTGACAAGCTCGACGGCGACATCGCCCGGGCGCGCGGGCTCATCACGAGCTTCGGCAAGATTGCCGATCCCATAGCCGATAAATTGCTGATTGGCTCGGCCCTGATCATGCTCTCGGCCGTGGGTGAGCTGTGGTGGTGGGTCACCATAGTCATGCTGGTGCGTGAAATCGGTATTACCCTGTTGCGCTTTGTGGTGATCCGATATGGTGTCATGGCCGCCTCCAAGGGCGGCAAGCTCAAGACCGTCCTGCAGACGGTAGCCATCTTCTTCTATCTGCTTCCCGTCACCCCGGCACACGACTGGCTGAGTATTATTGCGCTCGTGGTCATGCTGGTGGCCTTGGCCGTCACGGTTGTCACGGGCGTGGACTACCTCGTCAAGGCCGGACAGTTGGTCCGGTCGGGGCGCGGGAACAACGGGGGCAACGGCGCTACCCGCAATGGGGCACAGGGCTAAGGACGCTCCATGGACTCACTCGTAGCCGCATTCGTGCCCAGTGGATTGGCCGCCCTCGTGGCCAGTGCCATTGCGAAAAACGTCACGGTAGGCACAGCGGAATCACTCACAGCTGGAATGGTGGCCGCAACCATCGCAGAGGTTCCTGGTGCCTCTGCCATGCTGCAAGGTGGGGTGATCGCCTACCAGAATTCGGTCAAGGAGAAGCAGCTCGGGGTTTCAGCGGCGCTCTTGGCCAGTAGGGGAGCCGTGGATCCCGAAGTGGCCTGCGGTATGGCATTGGGCGCCTGTCTTGCAGTGGGGGCACGGTTAGGAATCTCCACCACCGGCGTGGCTGGGCCTGAACCGCACCAAGGCAAAGCAGTGGGCTTGGTCTATATTGGGGTGGCCCTTGACGGGGTGGCCCATGCTCAAGAATTCCACTTTGACGGAGACCGGGAAGCTATCCGAGTGCAGGCCACCCAGGCTGCCTTGACGCTCGTGGCTGAAGCAGTTAAAGCTGCTCGGGAACAAAAGTTGTAACCAGATAGTTAGTCATGATGAACGCTAAATGCTCCCTTTCCCTCTAGGATGGGAACACCAAGCGGGCAAAGGGGTTTCCAGTGGACCATTCACTGGGGAAGCCCAACCCATTGAACTGCAGTGAATAATCTAGGAGTTAGGCGATACCGATGGTGAAACAACCCGTATCCGTAAACGGCGTGGTGCGCTGGCGGGATGTGGGTTTGGCGGACGCAAAACCACATCAGCAGAAGGAACGCAAAATGGTGGTACTACGCCACGAAATTGGCGACGTTCTGCGAGATGTACGTCAACGTCAAGGCCGCACTCTCCGCGAAGTCTCACACAATGCACGCGTCTCACTGGGCTATTTGAGTGAAGTCGAGCGCGGACAAAAAGAAGCATCCTCAGAGTTGCTCTCTTCCATTTGTTCCGCCCTGGACGTTCCCTTGTCACTCATGCTCCGTGAAGTGAGCGACCGTCTGGCCATTGCCGAAGGCGTGGCTGTCCCGGACACTGTTCCCCAGGAATTTGCTGCACGCTATGGCAGAGACCTGAACGAGGAACTCTCCGACGAACTCAACAAGGGCTTGATGTCCAACGTCTAGCATTCCAAGGGCATCAGTCCTGTGCAGCGTCTACTAACAAGCAATAAAAAACCGGCCCCATCTACGGTGAGGGCCGGTTTTTTATTGCTGAAAATTCTGCTCTTCGGGTTTCGGGCTAGCGACCGGGGGTTAGCGACCGTAGTCGGCGTTGAGCTTCTCAAGCAGCCGGGCCAGATCGGTGAGATCGCGCTCATCCCATCCAGCCAACTGCTCATGGAAGGCCAGTTGGCGTCCGGCGTGCAGCGAGTTCATCTTCGCTAGGCCGGCGGGAGTTAAATTAATGAGTTGGGCACGCCCGTCAAGCCGGTCTGCTTCCTTAGCCACCAGTCCAAGGGAAACCAGGAAAGTAACCTGGCGGCTGACCGAGGGTTTGCCGACGCCAATCCGTTTTGCCAACTCCGTCAGACGCATCCCACCCTGACGCATCAGGACGGACAAGAGACCGTAAGCTGCTGGTTCCAAATCTGGGTGGACGCTTCGTGTCAGCTGGTGGTTGATGGCTCGGGCCCTGCGCGAGAAGAGGCTTAGTTGGGAATCAAGAAGCTCTATGGCAGCGACCTTGGCGCTGCTCGCAGGTGTGCCGGGCGCGGCAGGACTTGTCATGGATCAATTCTAAGTGAGCCACCCCTGTGCAACGGTCTGCCGCAGGAGGCTGTCGTGCGAGAATGGGGGAGTGAGAGTTAGCGAATTTTGGCGTTTGATGGATGAAGAATTTAGTCCCTCCTATTCACGGGTGCTTGCCCGGGATCTGGTTTTAGCTGGGGTAGGGGGGAACACCGCAAGTGAGGCGTTACGTGCCGGATTCGACCCCAAGGAAATCTGGCACGAGGTGTGCAAGATGCAAGATGTGCCTCCCTCGCGATGGCTAGGCAGGGACGTAGCGCCCAAGAGCTAGTGGTGCCCAGGCACTCGAGGGGGCTCTAGATTTGCTTTGCGTCTCGGACGTTTCCGGTACTTCGACAAACGAGGACCTAGCGACACGCCCTGAAATGTTCGAATACTTATTCTATTTTCTTTATACTGGTTTAGTGCCGTCCTGTGGAGGAAACAAAAAAGTTCTCCACAATTTTGGGCTTGAGCGCCGGTGACAGCAGACAATGTCAGACCCTTGAACTAGCGTTTTAGGTATGGAGAAAAGCCTGCAGAGCCATGGGCTTGGCAGGATGCCGGGAAACCGGTGAAGAACCACAAAGTGTCCAGGCTATTGAGTCAGGGCACTGAGCACTGACCGTATCAACCACAGACCGTGAATGGCGCCCAATGCGCAGTTCAAGGGGCCGGAAACGGCGCACAGGAAAGACCGAGGTGAATCATGGCCGCTCCCGCAGACCGTGACAAAGCGCTGGCAGCAGCATTGGCTCAAATTGATAAGCAATTTGGCAAGGGCTCCGTCATGCGCTTGGGTGATGACATCCGTGCACCCATTGAAGTGATCCCCACCGGATCCATCGCCTTGGATGTGGCTCTGGGTATAGGTGGCCTGCCTCGCGGACGAGTTGTTGAGATCTATGGGCCGGAGTCTTCCGGTAAGACCACCCTGGCTCTTCACGCGGTGGCTAGCGCCCAAAAGCTTGGCGGTCTTGCCGCATTTATCGATGCTGAGCACGCCCTAGATCCCGACTACGCCGCCAAGCTCGGTGTCGACACTGATGCCTTGCTGGTGTCCCAGCCGGATACCGGTGAGCAAGCCTTGGAAATCATGGACATGCTCATTGGTTCAGGGTCTTTGGATGTCATTGTCATTGACTCCGTGGCAGCCTTGGTGCCGCGCGCGGAAATTGAAGGCGACATGGGCGACAGCCACGTCGGCCTCCAGGCACGGTTGATGAGCCAGGCGCTCCGGAAGATTACCGGACGCCTGAGCCAGACAAAAACCACCGCCATTTTCATCAACCAGTTGCGTGAAAAGATCGGTGTGTTCTTTGGTAGCCCGGAGACCACCACGGGTGGAAAGGCGCTGAAGTTCTACGCCTCCATCCGTATCGATGTACGCCGCATCCAGACCTTGAAGGAAGGTGCGGACGCCGTTGGTAACCGCACCAAGGCCAAGGTTGTCAAGAATAAGATGGCCCCGCCCTTCAAAATCGCCGAATTCGACATCATTTACGGTGTGGGTATTTCGCGTGAAGGCGGCATCATTGACATGGGTGTGGAGCACGGCATCATCCGCAAGTCCGGTTCTTGGTACACCTACGATGGCGACCAGCTGGGTCAGGGTATGGAAAACTCACGTCGATTCTTGAAAGACAACCCGGAACTCACCGATGAACTGGAGCGTTTGATCAAGGCCAAGCTCGGTGTTGGGGTCATTGCTCCCACCGAAGATGAGGAAGCCCCCAAGCTTAAAGCAGTGGACGGCTTCTAGGCCGAGATGAATTCCGTACCTCGCGGCTCGGATCCGGCAGTTGACGCCAACCCGGCGTCAACTGCCAGATCCATTGTGTTGCGCCAACTCTCACACTCTGCCAAGAGTCGCTTCCAGCTCAGCCAAAAACTGGCCGAACGGGAGATCCCTGCGGATGTTGCCGAAGCAGTGCTGGACCGCTTCGAGGTGGTCAAGCTTATTGACGACGCCGAGTTCGCCCAAGAATGGGTCCGCACCCGGTCACTGTACAAATCACTGGCCCGTGGTGCGTTACGGCGTGAATTGGCAGAGAAGGGCATTGCTGAAGATCTCATTGACGAGGCCCTTGCACAGGTTGATGACGATACGGAGCGGGAACAGGCTCGTGATCTGGTGCAGCGCAAGGTCCGTCCGTCCATGAATCTAGGGGACCGGACCGAACGGGATAAATACACCCGTCGGTGGGTTGCCATGCTGGCGAGGAAAGGCTTCAACCCGTCCAACGCCTTCGCAATTGTCGGCGAAGTGATTGATGAAAGTTTGATAGCAGAATGATGGAAGCCTGAGCTGAAAGCTGCTGCAGCTAGGGGAGCTGGTGTCTTTTTCTGCATGAAAGCTCCGGTACCCGCTATGCTGGCGACATATGCGTACTCAACTTCCACCCCTGAGTAGATTCCTTGCTGGCACCGTGACGGCAGGGATTTTTCTCGTCTACGGAGTCACGATGGGGCCCGCACTTGCGCAAGACGCGCCGCCGTCGGGCTTCCCTACATGGGCTGAAGTCCAAGCTGCCAAGGGCGATGCGGCAGCTACAGCCGCGGCGGTGTCCAAGATTGGGCAGTTGCTGGACTCACTGGAAAACGAGGCCGGCACCTTGGGCACAGCCGCCGTTGACGCAGGGGCCAATTATGCCCTGACTGAACGCAAACTAGACGCCGCCGCTGCGGAGGTGAGCGTCTTGAGTGAGCAGGCCAGCCGCGCTGCTGAGGAGGCCGCGAAACACAAAAAAGACGCCGTTGCCATCGCCGTGCAAAGCTACAAGAACGGTGGCACCGATCTAGGCTTTTTTGCCACCATGGCCGCACTAGAAACACCGGAAAGTCTCAACGGTGTGGAACTGCTGCAACAAGTGGGGGAGCAGGCAGCCCAAAAACAGGCCAGGGCTCAACAATCACAGGCGGCAGCGACTGCCCTCGAGAAGACCCGCCAAGCAGCGCAGGACGCACAAGCGCTACTCGCTGCCGAAGCGCTGGTATCTAGGGACGCCGCCGTTGCCGCCCAAAATGCCGTGGTGGCTCAGTTGGATGCAAAAAAGGAGCAAAGCGCCACGCTCACGGCCCAGTTGGCTACTCTCAACAACACCACCGCAGCCAAAGAAGCGCAGTACAGGCAGGGGCAGGAAGCACTGGCCGCCTACAACGAGGCACAGGAAGCTAAACGCCAAGCGGCCGCGGCGGCCGAAGCCGCCCGACAAGCCGAAGCTGATCGCAAAGCAGAGGCCGCACAACAAAACCCAGCGGCCACCCACCCGGCGCCGCGGCCTGGCAATCCGAATCCGGCGCCCCAACCCGCTGCTCCTAAGCCTGTTGTGCCCAAACCTGTTGCCCCGCCGGTAGAGACCAACCCTGGGGGTTATATTCCTGTAGAGGTTCTACTGCCCAATATCCCTGGCGGTGCCGTCAACGATCCAGCTGGGGCCAAGGCCTACGCGTCGTCGCGATTGGGCGCTTATGGATGGGCGCAGAGCGAATTTCAGTGCCTGAACCTGCTATGGGAACGGGAATCGAATTGGCGTACCAACGCCACCAACCCTTACAGCGGCGCCTATGGCATTGCCCAGTCGCTGCCCCCAGGGAAGTACGCTTCCGCCGGATCAGACTGGCTGACCAACTACCGCACCCAGATCGAATGGGGCATGGGGTACATCAAGAACCGTTACGTTTCACCGTGCGGAGCATGGAACCACTCCCAAAGCGTCGGCTGGTACTGATCCCCACTCGCTGGCGCGCCAGTGGAGCCGTTTAGCTGTTCCGCGACGGTTGGTCTTAAGCTGGATGGGTGAGCCTGATCCCAAATAGCGTAGATCCTTCCGCCAGCCCCGTAAGCACAGTAGTCCCAGCCAGCCATCCCCGCACCTATCAGGTACGCACGTATGGCTGCCAGATGAACGTCCATGACTCAGAGCGCATGGCAGGGCTGTTGGAAACAGCAGGAATGGTGGCCGTTGAAGAAGCCGGTCCGGCACGCATTATTGACGCCAACGGTGATGCTGTTCCCGATGTGGTGGTTTTCAACACCTGCGCGGTCCGCGAGAACGCTGACAATAAGCTCTATGGCAACTTGGGAATGCTCGCGCACATCAAGGAAACCAACCCCGGTATGCAGATTGCCGTGGGCGGCTGCTTAGCGCAAAAGGATCGCGACACCATCCAAAAGCGGGCACCCTGGGTGGACGTTGTCTTCGGTACACACAATGTGGGTGCCCTGCCCGTTCTGCTAGAGCGTGCCCGGCACAACGCCGATGCACAATTGGAGATCCTCGAGTCCCTCGAAGTGTTCCCCTCGACCCTGCCCACCCGCCGCGATTCGGTGTACTCGGGCTGGGTCAGCATCTCCGTCGGCTGCAACAACACCTGCACCTTCTGCATTGTGCCTTCACTGCGCGGCAAGGAACGCGACCGCCGCCCCGGGGAAATCTTGGCCGAGATCCAGGCACTGGTCGACGACGGCGCCATCGAAGTCACGCTACTGGGCCAAAATGTGAACTCCTACGGCGTCGAATTCGGAGACAAACTAGCCTTTGGCAAATTGCTGCGCGCCTGCGGCGAGATCAAGGGCTTGGAACGGCTCCGCTTCACCAGCCCGCACCCAGCCGCATTCACCGACGATGTGATTGCCGCCATGGCCGAAACTCCCAACGTCATGCCGCAGCTGCACATGCCGCTGCAATCCGGATCCGATAAGGTCCTCAAGGACATGCGCCGCTCGTACCGGTCAGCTAAGTTCTTAGGAATTCTGGACCGTGTGCGCGAACAGATCCCGCACGCCGCCATCTCTACTGACATCATTGTCGGCTTCCCTGGTGAAACCGAGGAAGACTTCCAAGCCACGCTCGACGTCGTTGAAAAGTCGCGCTTCGCCACCGCTTTCACCTACCAATATTCCAAACGCCCCGGCACTCCGGCCGCGGATCTGCCAGATCAGTTGCCCAAGGAAATTGTTCAGGAACGCTTCTTGCGTTTGACAGCACTCCAGGACCGGATCTGTGCCGAGGAAAACGCTTTGCAGATTGGTCGCAAGGTGGAGGTCATGGTGACGGCCACTTCCGGACGCAAGGCCGCGGAGACCAATCGCTTGTCCGGGCGTGCCCGGGATCAACGGCTGGTCCACTTCAGTGTCCCCGAGGGCGCCCAGGCCCCGCGCCCCGGCGATCTGGTTACCGTCACCATTACCGATGCTGCAGCCTTCCACCTCGTGGCTGACCCGGATCTGGCCAATTACCAGCTGCGCCGCTCACGTGCCGGCGATGCCTGGGATTTGGCCCAAGCCGAATCATGCGGCGTCCCCACCGCGTCGGGAACTTCCGACGCCGTCCGGCCCAAGGTAAGCCTGGGCATGCCGACGCTTCCGGTTCGTTCAGCATGACCCCAGCACCGGAGGCTTCTGCGAACGCCCCTGTGGTGGCAGCGCCGGAGATGCTTCCAGTGGTGGCTATTGTTGGCCCCACGGGCTCAGGGAAATCGGAGCTGGCCCTAGCACTGGCGGAGCGTTTCGATGGCGAGGCCATTAACGCAGACTCGATGCAGTTTTACCGGGGTATGGACATTGGTACGGCCAAACTTCCCCTGGCAGAACGGCGCGGCATCCCGCACCATCTGATGGATTTCCTCAGCGTCAAAGAGGACACCACGGTGGCTGCCTTCCAGCAGCTGGCCCGTGCCGCCATTGCGGACATCCGATCACGGGGTAAGCTGCCCATTCTGGTGGGTGGTTCCGGTCTGTACAACCGGGCGGCATTGGATGTCTTGGAATTCCCCGGCACCGAGCCCACCGTCAGAGCAGCCCTCGAGGCTGAACTGGAGAGCGATGGCTTGGCCACCCTCCTGCACCGACTCAACGAGGTGGACCCAGTCTCCGCTGCCCGTATCAACGACGGTAAACGCGCGGTGCGGGCCCTGGAAGTACACGCGATTACGGGCCGGCCTTTCAGTTCCTTCATGCCCGATCGCCAATATGTGGTCCCCACCGTGCAGATCGGGCTCAACGGCGACCGTGCCCAGCTGCACCAGCGTTTAGGTACACGGGTTCACAAGATGGTGGATGCTGGCCTGCTCGATGAAGTCGCGGCACTCATTCCCGAAGGACTGCGGGAGGGGCGCACCGCACACAAAGCACTCGGCTATCAGCAGTTCCTGCGCGTTATTGACGGCGAATCCACTGTGGAGCGGGCCAGCGAAGAAACCATTGTGGCCACGCGCCAATTCGCTCGTCGCCAGCTCACCTGGTTCCGGGCCGATCCGCGTGTGCAGTGGCTGGATTGGTCCCAGCCGGACCTCGTTGAGGCGGCAGCGGCACTCGTCGCGGCGGCCAGCCTAGCTAGCCCAGCCAGCCCAGCTAGCCCAGCCAACAGCTGAGTAAAGCCCGCGCATAGAAAGCCAAGTACCGGCGTCGTGCGTGGGGTGCTTTAGAGTTATTCCATGACTGCAACTATCACCTCCCTGACAGGCCTGCGCTTTGGAAAAGGCCACGGCACCGGCAACGACTTTGTGCTCGTGGCCGATCCCGGGGGTGAGCGTGAACTGGTGCCAGAACAGGTTGCCAGGCTCTGCGATCGGCGCCGTGGACTGGGCGCAGATGGCCTGATCCGTGCCGTCCGCTCCGAGAATATCCCCGAAGGAACGGCGCTGCTGGAGGAAAATCCGGGCGCCGAATGGTTCATGGATTACTACAACGGCGACGGTTCCATCTCGGAGATGTGCGGCAATGGGGTGCGAGTGTTCGTGCACTTCCTCGTGACACAGGGCCTCGTGGAGCTGGGCGCCGGTGAAGAGCTCGTGATCGGCACCCGGGCCGGCGTCAAGGTGGTGGCTCGCACTGCAGACGGGTACCGCGCGGACATGGGCCCCTGGGGTTTCATTCACCCCGAGCAGGCCCTGAGCGGCAGCGACTCGCTAGTCGAGACGGCCGGGCTGGCCGTGGCACGCCCTGCCCTGTCCGTCACCATGGGCAACCCGCACACGGTGGTGGCGCTGGCGGATTTGAGTGAGATGGCAGCAGCCAACCTCACCGTGGCGCCCGCCGTCACCCCGGAGCCCCCGCACGGGACCAATGTGGAGTTTGCGGTGCCTGCCGAGCCTTTGGTGACGGACGACGTCGGACGCATCAGTATGCGTGTTCACGAACGTGGAGTGGGGGAGACTCTCTCCTGCGGGACCGGTGCCTGTGCTGCGGCAGCCGCCACCCGTTTTTGGGCCGGTGACCAGGCCCCGGACAACTGGGCCGTAGCAGTGCCCGGCGGCATCGTCGGCGTGCGTTTCTTCCCCGGGCCCGATGGTCGCGAGCATGTGGAGCTAAGTGGGCCCGCCGTCATCGTGGCAGAAGGTGTTTTTGCCGACGGGCTGAGCGCCTAAGGCTTGGTGCGGGTCACCTTCAGAATCCTGAAGGCCTTATTCGTGGAATCGCGAGCCACCGTAAAGCCGGCATCAGGGAACTGCTCGCTAAGTTCGGCGGTCAGCCAGCGCTGTAACGAATCAGCGCCCAAGTTCTTTTGCACCACAAGGTAGGCCGTGCCGTTGTGGGCCAAGCGGGGCAGCCACATCAGCAGGATCGAGTGCAGCTCGGCCTTGCCCACGCGGATGGGCGGATTGGACCAGATCGTCGTGAAACGCAGGTCTGCATCAACGGCGTCGGGAGTTGACGCTTTGACGTTGGCCAGTCCCAGAGCCTTGGCGTTGTCCTGGGTCAGCTCGATGGAACGCTCATTGACGTCCACTGCGTACACCGTTGCTGCAGGGGAGCGCAGCGCCAAGGTGAGGGCAATGGGTCCCCAGCCGCAGCCGATGTCCAAAAGGTTGCCGGCAGTGGCCGGTGGTGGTGCTTCATTGAGCAAGATGGTGGTGCCTTTGTCCACACCATCGGGGCTGAAGATGCCCCCGGCTGTGTGGAGGTTGCGCTCCTCGCCAGCCAAAACCACGCGAAGTGGCCGGCGTTTCATCGGCGTGGACGGTTGTGAACTGAAATAGTGATCTGCACCCTGAGTACCCATAGTCATGCCAGATTAGTGCCCAACGACCGCTTTGTGTATCTAGGCGCGCCTAAGCGCAGCACATGCACACGTGTGATTATCCACAAGCCAAGAACCTCAAAAGGTGTGAGTGTCGGTGGCTCGGACTACGATTGAGGGTAACAGCCTATAAGGAGAATATGTCCCACGCATCTGCACACAATGGTTCCGACGGCAACGAGCTGCCCCGTGACGGGGAGAACACGGCACCTTCACAGGGCCACAGCACGGGGGAGGAGTCCCTTTCTGCCGCGGAGATTGAAGCCGTGATTGACCGGATTTTGGCCAAGGACGCGGCCGCTTCTCGTGCCACGCGTGCGGATGAGGGCATTGAGGCCCAAGATCCGTTCGGTGGGGCCCCTGCCACCAGGCCGCTTGAAGGACGGGCGCAAGCCGTGTCCACCCTGAATTTCCAGCACAGCCTCTCTGATGGTGATCAGAGCGAGTTGGCTGACCGCAACGCGCTGCGCCGTCAGGCAAGCCTGTCCACTGAGCTCGAAGACGTCAGCGAAGTCGAATACCGCCAGTTGCGCCTTGAACGCGTAGTGCTCGCTGGTCTGTGGTCCTCTGGCACCATGGCCGATGCCGAGAACTCGCTGCGAGAGCTGGCTGCTCTGGCTGAAACGGCAGGATCGGAAGTCCTGGACGGTTTGGTGCAGCGCAGGGCCAAGCCTGATCCGGCAACGTTCTTGGGACAGGGCAAGGCCCAGGAACTCAAGGAGATGGTGCACGCCACCGGCGCAGACACCGTGGTCATTGACGGTGACCTCTCACCGTCCCAGCGGCGCACGCTTGAAGAGGTTGTCAAGGTTAAGGTTATTGACCGGACTGCACTGATTCTGGATATTTTTGCCCAGCATGCCCAATCCCGTGAAGGCCGGGCTCAAGTTGAACTGGCCCAGATGGAATACCTTTTGCCACGACTGCGTGGCTGGGGTGAATCCATGTCTCGTCAGGCTGGTGGCCGGGTGGGTGCTGCAGGTGGCGGTATTGGTTCCCGTGGTCCCGGTGAAACAAAGATGGAACTGGACCGACGCAAGATCCGCACCCGCATGGCGAAACTGCGCCGCGAGATCGCAGCAATGGCTCCTGCCCGGGAAACCAAACGCGCCAACCGCAAACGCAACAATGTGCCTTCAGTGGCCATTGCCGGCTACACCAATGCTGGCAAGTCCTCGCTGCTGAACCGTCTCACTGATGCGGGCGTGCTCGTGGAGAACGCACTGTTCGCAACACTGGATCCAACGGTCCGTAAAACCGAGACTTCTGACGGCTTGGGCTACACCTTGGTTGACACTGTCGGGTTTGTCCGCGCACTGCCCACCCAACTGGTGGAAGCCTTCCGCTCCACTTTGGAGGAAGTCGCCGACGCGGATCTGATCCTGCACATTGTCGATGCTTCCCACCCAGACCCGGAGGGGCAGATCTCTGCGGTTCGCTCGGTGTTTGCCGAAGTCGAGGCACTGCAGATCCCGGAAATCATCATCCTGAACAAGGTAGATATCGCCGATCCCTTTGTGGTGGAGCGTCTTCGCCAGCGTGAGTCCCGCTCTGTGGTGGTCTCGGCCAGGACAGGACAAGGCATCGAGGAGTTGCTCGAAGCCATCAAGGAAGGGATTCCGCACCCCAGCGTCGTGCTGACATTGCTGGTCCCTTATGACCGTGGCGATGTGCTGAACAAATTGCATCGCAGCGATGCTGAGATCATCAGTCTGGAACATGGAGAGCAGGGCACCTTGGCTCAGGTTCGTGTCCGTGAAGACTTGGCTGCAGAGGTTGAACCGTTTGTCCAGCATGCCTGATAGTGAACTTTCGCAGCAGGCACTGGACCTTTTGGATCGGGCCGTTGACGCCATGGGCGGGCAACGCCGCGATGGCCAGCATGAAATGGTACGCCGGGTAGTTGCCGCTCTTGAGAGCGGGGACCACCTGCTGGTTCAGGCGGGCACGGGGACCGGAAAGTCCCTCGCCTACCTGATACCACTGATCGTCAACTCCCTGACCAGCGACAAGCCTGCGGTGATTGCCACCGCCACCCTTGCCCTCCAAGCACAGATCGTGGGCAGGGACGTACCTAGGTTGTTGGCTACCCTGAAACCGATGTTGCCGCGGGCCATTGACGTTGCTTTAGTCAAGGGCCGCAGCAACTATGTGTGCCGGCAAAAACTGGCAGGTGGTTTCCCTACCGAAGACACCGGCGAGGGCGCCCTTTTTAGTCTTGGCGAAGACAACGTGGCTCACCCTCCCAGTGCCACCTCCGGGCCCACCTCACAGCTCGGCAAGGAAGTGGTGCGTCTGCGCGAATGGGCGCAGGAAACAGACACCGGCGACAGGGACGAGATTGTTCCGGGAGTGACGGACAAAGCCTGGCGGCAGGTCTCTGTAACCTCCATGGAATGTCTGGGCGCCCAGAAGTGCCCGATGGCTACCGAGTGCTTCTCGGAGCTGGCCCGTGCCCGCGGAGCAGAGGCTGACATTGTGGTCACCAACCACGCCATGCTGGCCATCAGTGCCTTTGAAGGCATCGCCGTGCTTCCCGACTATGACGTGGTGGTGGTCGATGAAGCACATGAGCTCCAGGATCGCGTAACAGGCGCGGTCACCGGGCAACTCTCTGTGCAGATGGTGCAGGCGGCGGCGTCAAGCACGCGCAAGCACACCGCTGTTTCCGTGGACGCCTTGCAGGCCAGCGCCGCGGCACTGGACCTTGCCTTAGCTGGTGTTCCCGAGGGGCTATTCCCACAGGGGCTCAACGAGGTGCAATCTCAAGCTGTGGAGCAATTGCGTGACGCGGTACGTGCCGCCTTGTCCGATTCTAAGCCTGAGGGTAATGCTGCCGCCGACGGCGGGCGTTCGATTGCCCGATCCAGGCTCAATCTGATCTTCGATTTGTGCGAGCGTCTGCTGGTTGCCAATGATGCCCGTGAGGTGGTGTGGGCCTCGCGGCCGGGTTCCTTCGCACCGGGCAAGGGCTATCAGAAGGCGGATGAAAATGAGCCGGCAGTGCTCAACATCGCACCCTTGAGCGTGGCGATGAAATTGCGGGAGGGCTTGTTTGCCGATCGGACGGTAGTGCTCACCTCGGCCACTCTTGCTATTGGCGAGTCCTTCCAAGCCACAGCTGGCGGGCTCGGTCTTTTGGGGCCCAGCGCTCCCACTTGGACGGGGGCCGATGTCGGTTCGCCGTTCGACTACCCCAAACAAGGCATGCTCTATGTCGCCGCCCATCTGCAGAAACCCGGCTTCGGGATGTCCGCTGAGCAATTAGATGAATTGGAAGCGCTCATCACCGCCGCCGGTGGCGGAACCTTGGCTCTGTTCTCTTCGCGGCGTGCTGCAGAAGACGCAGCCGAGAAGCTCCGCAAAAAGCTCAAGGTGAAGATCCTGTGCCAGGGGGACTCCTCCATGTCCGGGCTCATTAAACAGTTCGCCGATGAACCGGACACCTGCCTGTTCGGTACCATGTCGCTCTGGCAAGGTGTTGATGTGCAAGGAGCCTCCTGCCGTCTGGTGGTGATAGATAGGATCCCGTTCCCGCGCCCGGATGATCCGCTGGTCACTGCCCGCGCCCGTGCCGTGGCGCAAAGTGGCGGCGACGGATTTATTGCCATCTCTGCCACCCATGCAGCGGTGCGCCTCGCGCAGGGGGTGGGCCGGTTGATCCGTTCCAGCCAAGACCGGGGCGTGGTTGCTGTACTTGATTCCCGTCTGGCCAATGCCAGCTACGGCGGTTTCCTGCGTGCCGCTCTACCGCCTTTCTGGTCCACTAAGGACAGAACCGTGGCGTTGGGCGCGCTGAAGCGGCTCTCCGGCAAGTAGTGCCACCCACGAAGGCAGGGTTACGGGCTGGATTTGAAAACGCAGATGATGCCATGAAAATCGCGGATTTGTCGCGTCTTCTGCAGTCTCGAACTGGTTAAGCGCGTCATCTGCTGTTTGGAAGCAGAAGCCACTGACACTCCGGGCTGTACACACATTTTGGCTGCCACACACGAAGGCACCCCATCAGCTCATGAGCTGACGGGGTGCCTTCGTACTTCTTCGGCACGCGCCAACGGCGGCCGGCTATCGGTTTTTTCGTTAGAGACTTCGGTTAGAGGCTTCGCAGCACCGAGACGACCTTGCCCATGATGGTGGCATGGTCGCCCAGAATCGGCTCATAGCGAGTGTTCTGTGGCAGGAGCCAGGTGTGACCGTCACGCTGACGGAACGTCTTGACGGTCGCCTCATCCTCGAGCAATGCCGCCACAATGTCGCCGTTGTTGGCTGTTGGCTGTTGACGCACAACAACCCAGTCGCCGTCGCAGATGGCGGCGTCGATCATGGAATCACCCTGGACCCTGAGCATGAACAATTCACCGCTGCCCACGATCTGCCGCGGCAAAGGCATGATGTCATCCACTGACTGATCAGCCAAGATGGGGCCACCTGCTGCGATGCGGCCCACGAGAGGCACAAAAGCGGTGTCCGAAGAACTGCTCAGCTCGGCAAAGTTCAGACCGTTCGAACTGCGCAGAGTCTTCGGTGCGCTAACGCCTTCGATTTCGACAACTCCGCTGTCCAATACCAGCGGGATGAGAACTTCCATGGCGCGGGGACGCTTGGGATCACGGCGCAAATAGCCGTGGCGCTCCAACTGGGTCAGCTGATGAGTGACGCTGGAAAGGCTAGCCAGCCCCACGGAATCGCCAATTTCGCGCATTGAGGGCGGGTAGCCCTTGTCGGCAATGCACCGTTGGATGCACTCGAGAATTTTCTTCTGCCTTACCGTCAGGCCCTTCATTCCAGCGCGGCTGGGTGCTTGGGGAATGCGGTGCGGCGGGTCTGGAAGCGCCATGGTTCCGTCGGTCCTTTCGTGGCTGCCCTGAACAATGTCAGTGCCTGCTGGTGGACTGCATCTAGCGGCCAATCCTTGTTCTGCAAGTTTAAGCCACGAAGAGACGAATTTCAAACATTTGTTCTATTTGCTCTTGGCAAGTGTCGTCTATAGATGCTAAAACTGTACTAGTAGCAAATTAGAACATACGTTCTATCGAAGATGTTGAGTGTGGAATCTTGGTCCGATGGCTGCAGTTGGCCCCTGGGCAGTGGATTCACGGTGAAAGGACCAGAAGTCATGAACGCATTGCTTATCTCCCACGCATCCTTTGGCGTGTCCCTGCCCGGCCCTGCACCGACCATGGATCGTGCTGCCCAACATGGAGCTGTTCGATCAGGGGAAGTGAAGATCGGTGGAGCAGATTGTGGCACAGCGGACTTCGCTGGCAGCACTCGGCTCAGCTTGACCCGTCGTGGTCGGTTGGTGTTCTTCGGCATCCCGACTCTCGCTGTCGCGGCGCTGATCTTGTTTGTCTCCTTTGCCATCATGGCCGGATCTCTCGCGAGTCCGGCAAACGCGGCCGCTGAGGTGAAGGCGGTCAACATGGCCGACTACGCCGTCGCCGTGACGGTCTTGCAGGGCGACAGCTTGTGGAGCATTGCCGGTGCTGCCGATCCCACCCGCGATGTACGCCATGTGGTTCGCGAAATCGTTGCACTGAACGATCTGGGCACCGGTGTCCTGCAGGCAGGTCAGCGGCTTTACGTTCCCATCCCGAAGTAGCGCTCCTGCAGGTGATGGTGTCCGCATTGTGTCGCCGTTTCGAACTTTTCCACGGCAAGCAAATATGCTGGAGGGCATGGACCAGTTTGAACGCCTAAGTCAATTGCCGCTTCGTGACGACTTGCGTGGACAGCACCCCTACGGTGCACCTCAGCTTGATGTTCCGGTGCTGCTGAATGTTAATGAAAACACCTTTGGTGTTCCGGCCGATGCCAAGGAAGCAATCCTTGCAGCAGTGGCCGAAGAGCTAAATGGTCTCAACCGCTACCCGGACAGAGAATTCACCGTTCTGCGCCAAGAGCTGGCGGCTTATCTTGGCCACGGCTTGAGTGAAGATAATCTTTGGGCGGCCAATGGATCCAATGAAGTGCTCCAGCAGTTACTGCAGGCATTCGGAGGTCCGGGCCGCACCGTCATGGGATTCCCTCCCACATATTCCATGTATCCGCTACTCGCCAGCGGAACCGGGACAGGCTACATCGCTGGTGTTCGCGCCCAGGACTACAGTCTTTCTGCGGAATCTGCCGCCGAGCAGGTTCGCCAGCATGCTCCGAACCTCGTGTTCCTCTGCTCGCCCAACAATCCCACCGGAACGGCTTTGGGCCTGGACGTTGTGGAAGCCGTCTATGCAGCCGGCGAGGCATCTCAAACAGTGGTTATTGTTGACGAGGCCTACGCAGAATTTGCCCACACAGGAACCGAGAGTGCTCTGAGCTTGCTCGAGGGGCGGCCTCGACTGGTGGTCTCACGCACCATGAGCAAGGCCTTCGCCTTAGCAGGGGCACGACTGGGATACCTGGCTGCTGCGCCGGAAGTCACCGACGCCCTGCGTCTGGTCCGCCTGCCCTACCACCTCTCCGCCATTACCCAAGCAACAGCTGTGGCAGCCCTACGGCACTCCACCTCACTGCTAGCCAATGTCGAACAGATCAAAGTCCAGCGGGACCGGATCGTCAAGGAGCTCATTGCTCTAGGGCTTAGCCCGGCGCCGTCCGATTCAAACTTTGTCTTCTTTGGTGGACTTGAGAATCCGCATGCGGTCTGGGAAGCCTTGCTGGCCGACGGCGTACTCATTCGCGACGTTGGAATTCCGGGCCACTTGCGTGTCACGGCAGGTACGGAAGCCGAGACCACAGCTTTCCTTGAAGGACTGCGCGCCTTCCTTGCCGCCTGAGGACGCTTTTTAATTCTGTGAGGAGGATCCGCCGTCGAACATGGCTGGTTCCTTCTCGCCAGGGGAGAGGTTTGGGTATAACCATGTCTTCTCTCCTAAACTGGTAGCACTACACCAATTCGTTTACGCGCCCGTCCCTGCCCGGCAACTGCCGGCTGCGAAGGCGCACCACAACAAAGGACTGCCGCAATGACTCAGAACAGCCCGAATCCCGGCCAGGGACGCACTGCCCGCCTGGAGCGTGCCACGAGCGAGTCAAGCGTCATGGTGGAGATCAACCTCGACGGCACCGGCGTGTCAAACATTGACACCTCCGTGCCCTTTTACGATCACATGCTCACGGCTTTGTCCAAGCACTCCCTGATCGACATGAACATCAAGGCCACTGGCGATACCCACATCGATGCCCACCACACGGTAGAAGACGTGGCCATCTCCTTGGGTGAAGTCCTCAAGGAGGCCCTAGGGAACAAGGCCGGGATCCGCCGCTTCGGCGAAGCCACGGTCCCCTTGGATGAAGCCCTCGCGAACGCCGTGGTTGATCTTTCCGGCCGTCCTTACTTGGTACATGGTGGCGAGCCTGCCGGACAGGAATACCACCTGATCGGTGGTCACTTCACTGGCTCGCTTACCCGCCACGTCTTTGAAGCCATCACCTTGCATGCTCAGATCTGCCTGCACATGACAGTCATTGCTGGCCGCGATCCGCACCACATCGTCGAAGCGCAGTTCAAGGCCTTCGCCCGGGCACTGCGCTCGGCCGTTGAAGCCGATCCCCGCGTCACCGGCATTCCGTCCACGAAGGGCCTTTTGTGAGTTCGGCAGCTACCGAGTCAGCAGTAAGCAACACGGCAGGTAGTGACAAGCCCACGGTCACGGTGCTGGACTATGGATCGGGCAACGTCCGTTCAGCCGTCCGCGCGCTGGAACGTGCCGGGGCAGTGGTAACGCTCAGTGCTAAACCCGAGGATGTTCTCAACGCCGACGGCTTGGTTGTCCCTGGCGTGGGCGCCTTTGGTTCGGTCATGGACGAGCTCAAGGCCGTTGATGCGCTGCGCATGATCGGCCGCCGCGTTGCCGGTGGCCGGGCAGTGCTGGGCATCTGCGTCGGTATGCAGGTCCTCTTCGACGCCGGAGTAGAACACGGCACCCACCGCGAAGGCATGGGGGAGTGGCCGGGGACTGTGGAGCTATTGCCGGCCCCCGTGGTCCCGCACATGGGGTGGAATACCGTCACAGCAGCTGAAGGCTCCATGCTTTTTGAAGGCGTTGAATCTGAGCGCTTCTACTTTGTGCATTCTTATGGTGTGCAGAAGTGGGACTTTGAGGTATTGCAGCCCAAAATGCGTCCGCCCATGGTGACTTGGTCCGAGCACGGTGCCCCGTTCATCGCGGCCGTTGAAAACGGCCCGCTCTGCGCAACACAGTTCCATCCGGAAAAGTCCGGTGACGCAGGAGCCCGCATGCTGCGTAACTGGGTCAATTCCCTGACTAAGGCGGCTCGCTGATGTACTCGTTGTTGTTGATGGCACTGGCAGGCTTGCTGATCGGTGGAGCCTATACGTTCTACCAGCAGAAAACCCCGCGCTGGATCCCCATCAGCTTTGCCGCGTTGGCCGCCATGTCTCTCATAGCCGCCTACATGTTCACGCTCTAGCTTGATGCTCGTCTAGTTTCACGCTCGTCAAGTTTCACGCAGTAACCCGCGGCTACGCCGCAGCTTTCTTCCTGTAGTTTCCACCCGTAGGACAAACAACGTTGAGGACCCCATGACCACCCCCATTTTGGAATTGCTGCCCGCTGTCGACGTTGTGGACGGCCAGGCCGTGCGCTTGGTGCAGGGCGAGGCTGGTTCGGAAACGAGTTACGGCTCCCCGCTCGACGCCGCCATGAAGTGGCAGAACGACGGCGCCGAATGGGTTCACCTCGTGGACCTTGACGCGGCCTTTGGTCGCGGCTCAAACACGGAACTGCTGCGCGAAATGGTGCAGGTCCTGGACGTCAAGGTCGAGCTCTCCGGTGGGCTGCGCGATGACGCAACGCTGGAAGCCGCCCTGGAATTGGGTGTGGGCCGTGTAAATCTGGGCACGGCTGCGCTGGAGAACCCGGAGTGGACCGCCAAGGTCATTGACCGCTTTGGTGACAAAATCGCCGTCGGACTTGATGTTCGCGGCACCACCTTGGCAGGCCGCGGCTGGACCAAGGAAGGCGGGGACATCTGGGAGGTCCTGGCTCGCCTTGAAGATGCCGGCTGCGCACGATACGTGGTCACCGATGTCACCAAGGACGGCACCTTGCGCGGCCCCAACGTAGAACTGCTGCGCGAAATGTGCACCCGCACCTCAAAGCCTGTGGTGGCGTCGGGCGGAATTTCCAGCCTCGAGGACCTGCGCGTTTTGCGCGAATTGGTCGGCGAAGGTGTTGAGGGTGCCATCGTTGGCAAGGCTCTGTACTCCGGCGCATTCACGCTCCCGCAGGCCCTTGACGTTGCAGGCCGTCGCTAAATCATGACCGAGATGCCCAAGAAGCATCTGCCCGGACACATCGCAGCAGCTCTGGCCGGGGCTGGCGGCAGCACCGATTCTGCTGGACAGCCCTGGGCGGGCCGCGATCTTCCTGCGCAGGAAAAGTACCACAACTTTGACACCGACGACGGCGCCATGGACGCCGGGTTTGCGGCCGCCCTCGCGGCGCTAGCCTCCGGTGACGGCAGCGAAGCGCAGGTAGTTGCCTCCCTCGCCACCGCCCGGGTGTTCATTCCGATCGTGGCGCAGCTGGCGGAACAGACAGTAGGTGAAAACGGTCTGGTCTCGGATAAGGAATCGGACATGGCTCTGGTGACAGTGCAAGGTCCCGATGGCCGCCGGGCCCTCCCTGTTTTTTCCAATGCCGAAGCTCTCACACGGTGGCATCCCGAAGCGCGACCGGTTGCTGTTTATGCGGCGCGGGCAGCGTTGTCTGCGGTGGCCGAGGAAGCACAACTGCTGGTGGTAGACCCTGGCTCGGAGCGGCCCTTTGTGGTCCGCCGCCCGGCAATGTGGTCGCTGGCGCAACAGCAACAGTGGGAGCCCAGCTACGGGGATGCAGCGGTTGAGCGCGTTCTGCGCGAGTCTGTGTCGGCCCTTGGTAACACAGCCGTTGTGGACATTTCTGCCAGCGCCGGTCAGGGCATACAATCCCAGTGGTACCCAAAAGCTGAACCGTCGGCACTGTTGGTCTCCGGCGGTGGAGTGGGCCCAGAACTCTGTGTCACCATCACCTTATTGCCCGGGCTGGACCAAGCCGCGGTAAACGGTGTGCTCGCTGCGCTGCAAGCGTCCTGGGCGGCGAATGAGTACTTTGCTCAGGCAGTGGATTCAATTCATGTTCGCCTACGGCATCCCCACATTCAGGACAACCTCATCGCATGGTAGCCTCGGCGCTCTCTTGTGATGGATCACGAAAGAGAGCCCCCAGGTGAACTTTGCCGCCTACCGTGAAATACTCGCGGTCGGACCCGTGCGCAGGCTGCTGATTGTAGCCATGTTTGCGCGCATCCCGCATGCAGCTGCAGGTGTGCTGTTGACTCTGCATGTGGTTGAAACGATGCAGCTTAGCTATGCCTCAGCAGGCCTTGTTGCAGCGGCCATCACCATCGGCATGGCGTTCGGCGCCCCGTGGCGCGGTCGACTCGTGGACGTCTATGGACTGCGTAAGGCACTCCTGCCGTCAGTAGTTGCCGAAGTAGTGGTGTGGAGCCTGGCTCCATTCCTGAGCTTCCAGCTTCTGGTAGTGGCTGCCGTCATTGGCGGCATCTTCGCCGTTCCGATCTTCTCTGTGGTGCGTCAAGCACTCAGCGTGATGGTGCCCCAAGAGCAGCGGCGCACCGCCTACGCACTGGATTCCATGGGCGCTGAAATCACGTTCATGATCGGGCCCGCCGCCGGAGTCTTGCTAGCAACCACCATTCACACGGTGGTGGGCCTAGTCATCATCGGTGTCACCGCGTCCATGGCCGGAGTCTTTCTGATGGTGTTCAACCCGCCCACAAGAACTGGCCAAAAAGGATCCTTCGTTTCCGTCGGTGTGGTTGAGGCGCATCCTCTGGATGCAGTTGAGGACCGCGAAGCACCAGACCTCTCGGGCAAGAGCGCGCTGGTCCGATTGTGGGGTGGGACTCGGCACAATCTGCGCTGGGTCAATATTGCGGTACTGGCCATTTTGGGCACCTCCCTGGGCGCCGGGCTGGTCTTGGCTGGAACCAATGTGGGAATGGTCGCGGTCATGCGCGAAAATGAAGTCGTCGGCGATCTTGGGATCGTGTTCATCTTCTGGTGTGGTGCCTCGATCGTTGGTGGCATTCTCTACGGCGCCCTCAAGCGCTCCGTCAATCCCCTGTGGCTGCTGATGGCCATGGCGATCCTGATCATCCCAATGGGGTTTGCCACCAATGCTTGGACGCTGGGACTGTTATCGATTCTTCCTGGTCTACTGTGTGCTCCGGTCTTGACCTCAAGTGCCGAACACATTGCCGATCTGGTTTCAGAACGCCGCCGCGGTGAAGCTATGGGTTGGTACGGCTCGTCCATGACGATCGGTAGCGCCATGGGTTCTCCTTTTGCAGGGGCCATGATCGATGGCATCGGTCCCTGGGCTGGCTTTGCCATCATCGGTTTGGTCTGTGGCGTCTTGTCGATCATCGGATTGGTGAGCATGGCTATCTGGCGCCGCCGTAAGCCACTAATAACTGACACAAAATCGACGGAATCAAAGCAGACAGATAACTTTGATGACCTTCTAGGTGAGCCGGACCCGGTGTAGCTGCCCTAAATCTTCCTTTAAGCACCGCGAACGGTGAGTAGATGACAATGTTTGTGGGTGACATTGCTAACTACTCATCGTTCGCGGTGAAGATGAAGCTGATAGTAGAGCGCGCGAGCGGGTGGGGCCTAGTTGACGGCGCCAGTGAACTTCTCGCCCGGTCCCTTGCCCGGTGCATCCGGGAACTCTGAGGCTTCACGGAAAGCGAGCTGCAGTGAACGCAGACCATCGCGCAACGGTCCGGCATGCTGGCTACCAATTTCCGGTGCTGCAGCTGTGACGAAGCCGGCTAGCGCGGTGATGAGCTTGCGAGCCTCGTCTAGGTCCTTGAGCTCCTCAGCGTCCGGGCCTGCAGCCAGACCGCACTTGACCGCTGCTGCGCTCATGAGGTGAACGGCCGCCGTGGTGATGACCTCAATGGCAGGGACTTCGGCGATATCACGCACTACGGAAGCTGCCTGACTATCACTCAGGGCCTCTTCGGGGGCGGGCTGGAAGGTGTTACGTGTGTCCGAATTATTATCTGAGCTACTCATACTGCTAAGCTTGTCATAGACCGACGCGATGCTGTTATTTCGCCAGCTCTCCAGAGGATCCGCAATTGGGTTTTCTGTGGGATGGGGAATGTACTACAATCGTGTTTGCAAGTGGAGTCCTCTCCCACCTTTCGACCCAGTAATGGAGTTGTCTGGTTTAGGTTGGCGCTTTCCGTAGTACGGAGAGCCAGGCTGTTCCCGTTATAGGGGACTGCAAGCCAATCCCTCGAGGCCTCCATTGCATCAGCAAATTGGGGGCCTTCTTCGTTGCTGATGGTACTCACACTTTTCAAGCAACAGGAGCCACACATTAGCGAGCCACGCATCAATGATCGAATCCGCGTCCCCGAGGTGCGGTTGGTTGGGCCAGCAGGCGAACAGGTAGGTGTCGTCCGCATTGAAGACGCCCTCCGTTTAGCAGCAGAGTCCGACTTGGATCTGGTTGAGGTCGCACCGACGGCTAAGCCGCCGGTGTGCAAACTGATGGACTTCGGCAAGTACAAGTACGAAGCCGCCGTCAAGGCTCGTGAAGCCCGCAAGAACCAGACCAACACCGTTTTGAAGGAAATCCGTTTCCGACTCAAAATCGATAAGCACGACTACGAGACCAAGCGCGGTCACGCACTGCGCTTCCTCGGCACCGGTGACAAGGTCAAGGCCATGATCCAGTTCCGCGGTCGTGAGCAGCAGCGTCCAGAGATGGGCATCCGTCTCCTGCAGAAGTTTGCAGAAGATGTTGCTGAAGTTGGCATCATCGAGTCCAGCCCTCGCATTGACGGGCGCAACATGGTCATGGTCATCGGTCCGTTGAAGAACAAGGCCGAAGCCAAGGCAGAGGTACGCCGCAACCAGCAGCGCGCCGAGGCGAAAGCGCACAACGAGGCAGTGGCCAATGGCACCGCTCGCGTTGACGTAGACCGTGACAACAAGGCCCCCATGACCCAGTCACTGGCTGATCTGTTGCCAGATGGTTTGCACCTTAACGAGGACCTGCCGGCTCCCGGCGCTAAAGCTGTTCAGGAAGTTGCCGCCCCGGTTGCGGAGGAAGTCGTTGAGACTGCCGCTGTAACCGAAGCCCCGGCGCCCGAAGCAGCCCCCGCGAAGGAAGCTCCGGCAGAAAAGCCGGCTCCCGCCGTCGTACCTGCCAAGGCTGCTGCCACTAAGGCTCCTGCAGCCAAGGCACCTGCTGCTAAGGCCGCTCCGGTGAAGGCCGTTGCAAAGGCTCCCGCAGCCAAGCCGGCCGCAGCACCCAAGCCGGCAGTTGCTCCCAAGCCCGTGGCTGCAAAGCCCATCCCCATGCCGAAGCCCATGGCCAAGCCCGTAGCAGCCAAGCCTGCCGCCAAGCCCGCCAAGGCAGCAGCAAAACCGACCGCCAAGCCCGCATCTGCAAAGAGCGAACCGGCAGTCGAAACCCCCAGCTCAGCTGAATAAGGTTCACACCTTTCAGCGGTGAATACACCCACACAGTGACCCAACCAGTCGCTGCAAGAGAACCACAGGCAGCGCCGGTGGATACGTAAGGAGATAGGTCCTCATGCCTAAAATGAAGACACATAGTGGTGCGAAGAAGCGATTCAAGCTGACCGGTTCCGGTAAGCTGCGTCGCCAGCAGGCTAACCGCCGCCACTACCTGGAGCACAAGCCCTCCAGCTTGAAGCGTCGTCTGAAGGGTGACCTGTTGGTCGCCAAGGCAGATGTGCGCAACATCAAGAAGATGCTCGGCATCTAATTTCGTAAGTCAATCGGTGTCATTCCCAGTTCAGGGTCTAACACCATTTCATCAAAGCCTTCCCTGGCATGATTGGCTTGGGATCTTTAAACTTGAAGGAGTACGCACGTGGCACGTGTGAAGAGGGCTGTAAACGCCCACAAAAAGCGTCGGGTTGTTCTTGAGCGCGCAAAGGGTTACCGCGGACAGCGTTCACGTCTGTACCGTAAGGCCAAAGAGCAGCTGCTGCACTCGTTTGTGTACAGCTACGGCGACCGCCGCAAGCGCAAGGGTGACTTCCGTCGCCTGTGGATCCAGCGTATCAACGCTGCATCACGCGCCAACGGCCTGACCTACAACCGCTTGATCCAGGGCCTGAAGGCTGCGCAGATCGAGGTTGACCGTCGCATGCTGGCCGATCTGGCCGTCAACGACGCCGGTGCTTTCACCGCACTGGTTGGCCTGGCCAAGGCTGCACTGCCTGCTGACACCTCAGCACCGGTTGCAAAGTAGTTTTTCGTTTTATTGTTTGACCGTTTCACCTTGGAGCCGTTGAGTTCTAAGTTCCTGTGGAGTGACTGCTAAAGTCCTAAGCATGAACGAAACCGGGCGCCCTCCAGCAGATGCAATGACCAATCCTCGAGCAGATCGAGTGAGGGATGTTGCCAAGCTGGTTGGGCGCTCGGGCCGTTTAAAGCGTCGCCAATTCTTGGCTGAAGGTCCCCAGGCTGTTCGTGAAGCGCTGCGTGCCCACCGCGACTGCCTGGACGCTGGCGGGACGCCGGTGGTGGAGGCGCTGTACGCCACCGTTGAATGCCTGAAGAAGTTTCCGGAGCTGCTGGAAACGGCCTCGGCCCCCGGCTCCCGCCTGCAAGTTCGAATCGCCAGTGACATGGTCCTCTCCGCCATGACAGATACTGTCTCGCCGCAGGGCGTGGTGGCTGTGTGCAATTTTGTGGACGTTCCCCTTGAGGCAGTCTTGGCTACCAAGCCGAAACTGATCGCCATGCTGTGCCGTGTGCAAGACCCGGGCAATGCTGGAACAGTTCTCCGTGCAGCCGATGCTGCTGGCGCAGACGCGGTGATCTTCTCCCAATCGAGCGTAGATATTTACAACCCCAAGGCGGTCCGTTCCACGGCCGGCTCACTGTTCCACTTGCCTGTCGTGCTTGGCGCCGACGTGGCTCAGGTTGTCGCCGCTGCCAAGGAAGCAGGTGTGGGCATCCTCGCCGCCGACGGCTACGGCCAACTGAATCTAGACCTGCTGCAGGACGAGAGCGCCGCACGCGCCTTTGACCAAGAGATCCCGGATTCTAGTTATGACTTGGCAGATCCCACCATGTGGCTCTTCGGCAATGAGGCTCAGGGCCTGGCTGGGGAAGAGAAAGCTTTGGCTGATTACCGTGTAGCCGTACCCGTCTATGGTGCTGCTGAATCCCTCAACCTCGGAACTGCAGCAACTGTCTGCCTGTACGCCAGTGCAAGGGCACAACGCCGAAGCCACTAGGGGACTTGAGTCTCGGCGGATTGGGTGCTTGTTCTACGCATCGGAGGCTCACGGCTTCCTGATGTCGGCTGTCTTCAACGGCTGAAAGCCCTGAGGCCCGCCGAAACCTGTCCTAGGTGCTTCACTGTGCCTCGAGTGCGCAGTTGTCGGACGTTTCGGGGCCAAAAACGTCCCAAAGTGCGCCGGACAGCGAGCACTAGCACCCAGGCACCATCGCAACGAAAAAAGATCCTCCCCGCGCCACCCATTCAGGGATTGTGCGGGGAGGATCTTTTGCAGGGCCGTCGAGTTCTACTGTTCCGAAATCGTCGGGGCGTTCAAGCCTTCAGGCCCTTATTGTCCTTCTTATCAAGCAGTCCGCTGAGCAGGGCAATGCCCAGCCCCAACACTGCCAGAACGGCTCCGACC
This sequence comes from Specibacter sp. NPDC078709, assembly GCF_040686795.1. Taxonomy (NCBI): domain Bacteria; kingdom Bacillati; phylum Actinomycetota; class Actinomycetes; order Micrococcales; family Micrococcaceae; genus Specibacter; species Specibacter sp. NPDC078709. The sequence continues at coordinate 54,600 of NZ_JBFBLU010000001.1, read as the reverse complement.
AGTGCCGGAGCGGTGAAGCCCCAGCCCCACGTGATGACGAGCCCACCCACGAACGCACCGAGGGCGTTGGCCATGTTCAGCGCCGAGTGGTTCAGGGATGAGGCCAATGTTGGTGCCCCTGGGGAGACGTCCAAGAGCCGCGTCTGCAATGAAGGAATCAGCATGGCCCCTGAAGCGCCAATGACAAAGATCATCAGCAGCGCCATCCACTGAATGTGAACCGAGGCTGCGTACAACACCAACATGGCAGCGATGAAGGACATGACGGCGTAGATGCTGCCCATGACCGACCAGTCGGCGAGCCGTCCGCCAATGTAGTTTCCTACCACCATGCCCACTCCGTAGAGGCCAACGATCACGGGCAGGAATCCTGAATCGAAGCCGGCAACGTCAGTCATGGTGTTGGCAACGTAGGTGTAGACGGCAAAGAAGCCGCCGAAGCCAACCACGCCCACCAACAGGGTCAGCCAGACCTGGCCGCGACGCAAGGCGCCGAGTTCCTTGCGGAGGCTTGCTCCAGGCTGAGCCTTTTGGGCTGGAATGAAGATCCCGATGAATACCATGGTGATGACGCCGATGATGCCCACCAGTACGAACATCCAGCGCCACCCGAACTGCTGACCCACAAAGGTAGCGAGCGGAACACCGAGCACGTTGGCAATGGACAAGCCCATCATGACCATCGAAATGGCACGCCCGCGCTTGCTAGGGGCTACCAAGGAAGCTGCCAGGACTGCGGCTACGCCAAAGAAGGCGCCGTGGGGCAATCCCGCAATGAAACGTGTGACCAACAAGGTGTTGTAGTCCACGGCGAAGATCGAGAGCAAGTTGCCCACAGTAAACAGTGCCATCAAGCCCAGTGCCAACGTCTTGCGCGGCATTTTCGCGCCAATGGCGACCAGTAAGGGTGCGCCCACCACCACACCTAGGGCATAGGCGGAGATGACATGGCCCGCCGTCGGTACGCTGACACCCACGCCCTCGGCCACATTGGGCAGCAAGCCCATCATGGCGAACTCGGTGGTGCCGATGCCAAAGCCACCAATGGCCAAAGCGAAGATTGCCCAGGCAACGGCGTTGGGAGAGAGCGGGGTGGTAACGGGCCGGTTTTTAAGCAGGGGCATTGAAACGAACTTTCACAAGGCGGGGTTCCGGTTCCGCCAAGGGCGGCAGGTGCCGGCGCCACAGTGCGCAACGGCTCGACATGAAGATGTCCCTACCAGTCTAGTTCGACCTAGACTTACCTGGTGACGACAATGAAACAAATCGTAGGCGCAGCACTCGTTGACTCGCTTGGAAACCCGCAAAACCTTTTAGCTGCTCGACGCACGGCACCACCTGAGTTTGCCGGCATGTGGGAGTTCCCTGGCGGGAAGATAGAACCCGGAGAAGGTCCAGAAGAGGCACTGCATCGAGAAGTTCGTGAAGAGTTGGGTATCACTGTGTGCCTGGGTACCGAATTAGAAGGCACGACGCCGGATGGCTGGCCTCTGAACCGTGGCGCCGCCATGCGCGTGTGGTTGGCTGAAGCAACGGAGGGAACCCCGGAACCGCTGGAGGATCACGATTTGCTGCTGTGGGTTGACCTCGCCGGTCCGGAAATCTTGGAATTGCCCTGGATTCCTGCCGACCTGCCGATTGTGCACGCCCTGATCGCTTTCACCCAACATTGAACCCCCTCCCGGGTGTGGAAAAGTATTGTCCTGTGCGAGACTGGGTGCTGAAGACCCCAAGGAGGTTGTGCCATGACGAGTGATAACCACGACGAACAAGCACCCGCAGGCGCCAGCGAGGAAACGAAAGAAAAGTTTCGGCAGGCCCTGGAGAACAAGAAGAACCAGCAGCACGGCAGCGTTTCCGCCGCAGGTGGGCCCAAGATCAACGCTTCCCACGGAGCAGCAGCACACAAGCGTGAATTCCGCCGCAAGTCCGGATAACCCCCGGAATCGGATTCGCAAGTGCACAAGGTGGCAGGAACCTCCCAGGTCCTGCCGCCTTTGCTGCTTTAAGGCCATTGCCCGTGTGTCATTTGTGGGCGGGCCGCGCGGAAAGCGACTAGGTTGGTAAGCAAGAATCCAAACTGAGGAGAGATCACGTGAGCCAGAACAATTCCCCGACACCGCCGGTCGAGCCGACACCGCCGGGCTACAACGCACCCGAGACGCCTGGATCGGCCCCCTACCAGCAGCCCGGCTACGGTCAGCAGGCCAACTATGGTCAGCAAGCTCCGGCCCAGCAGCAGCCCTACCAGCAAGCGCCTCAGGCTCCGCAGCAGTACCAGCAGGCGCCCGACCCACAAGCTCCGGCCCAGCAGCAGTACCAGCAGGCGCCTCAGGCTCCGCAGTACCAGCAGGGTGCTGTTGACCCCGCAGGTACCGTGGTTCTGAACTATTGGCTCTCGGTGTTCTTCAACTGGATTCCGGCACTGATCTTCTTCCTCACGGAAAAGGGCAAGAACAGCTTCGCGGATGACTTCCACCGCCAGAACTTGAACTTCTCGATCCTGCGTGTCATCGCGATCGTGTTGACGTTCATTCCCTACTTGGGCTTCATCTTTGGCATTGCCGGAGTGGCGCTGTTCGTCATCCACATCATTGCCGCGCTGAACGCTCCTACTGCCTTCCGTAACGGGCAGCTGTACAAGTTCCCGTTCAACGTTCAGTTCATCAAGTAAGACGGCTCAATAACTATAAGTAGTAGCCGGACACGGCAGCGGTAGCGCACCCACTGGTCTCGGCTCGAAAGCCTAGAACAGAGTAGGTGCAAGCTCGGCAGAGGCGGGGGTCCCACTCGGGGTCCCCGCTTTTGTTCCGGCCTCGGTAGCTGTGGCCGCAGGGATGCCGCGGAATCGGCTGCCTGCTAACGGCTTTAGCCGGTCGGTGTGGTCTTTGTTTTCCCTGTTGTCGTTGTGGACGCTGGGCATGCTGCCAGCCGGATACTGGGCCTCCTCCTGCCGGGGATCATGAATGAAGCCTTGCTTCCCGAAACCGTGCCGGGCTTTTGCTTCATTGACCCGTGCCGCCAACCATTGCCGGTACTCCTTAGAGGCATAAGACCCAGAACCGTAGAGCCGCTGGTACCGGCCAACCAAGGACGGGTATTCGCGGGCCAGCCACTGCAGGAACCATTCCCGCGTGCCCGGACGCAGATACAAGGCCCCGGCACTCACCCCTGTTGCTCCCGCCTGGGCCAAAGCGGCAAAGAGCGTATCCAGAGCTTCCTCCGAGTCGGTGAGCCACGGCAGAATCGGCATGGCCATGACACCGCACGGCAGGCCAGCGTCGCGCAGCTTGCTGATCAGGGACAACCTAGCCTTGGGGGAGGGCGTGCCCGGCTCCAAAGTCTGGGCCAGGTCCTCATCCAACAAGGCCAGCGAGATTCCCATGCCCACACTAACGTCGCGACCAGCCGCACGGAGCAACGGAATGTCCCGTGCCAGCAGTGTCCCCTTGGTCAGGATAGAAAAGGGAGTCCCGGAATCTGCCAAAGCGCTGATGATGCCGGGCATAAGTTGGTAGCGACCTTCGGCACGTTGGTATGGATCGGTGTTGGTGCCCAGTGCAACGTGGTGATGTTGCCACGACGGCTTGAACAATTCCTTGCGTAGAACCTGAGCAACATTGACCTTCACCACAACCTGAGAATCAAAATCTACGCCTGGATCGAAGTCTAGGTAGGTGTGGCTCTTGCGGGCAAAGCAATACACGCAGGCGTGCGAACAACCGCGATACGGGTTCACTGTCCATTCAAAGGGCATGGTGGAGCTGGGTGGCACCTTGTTGAGTGCCGATTTGGACAACACCTCATGAAAGGTGATGCCAGAAAAATCGGGAGTCTGGACAGTTTTAACTAATCCAGCTAAGGGTAAAAGGGGTACTTGCAATCCGGGCGAACCCGTTTCTGTTGCACCCTCCGGTGCCGTGTCTGACTCGCCTACCCCTTGTTCGGGGAAGAGGGGCTGGTTGAGTTCCTGCTGTGTCCACCGCATATAGAAATTAGAACATATATTCTACTTCACCTCAAGGGTGTCGATCCGTGGAGATTTCATCACTACTCGCCAGTAATATATGAGCCAGATCACATTCTGAGGCGATAGGGTGGAACTAGGAGCGAGGATGCTTCTGCTGTCTGTTTCCGGTCCGGTCCACTGATGTGGTCTCCACCGCGGAAAGGCAGTTTCATCACGAAGGAGTACCATGACGAATCTGGCTTCGATGGTCCCCGCCTCCGCTGCAAGGAATCCGGGTGGGGTTGTCATCAAACTCGATGACATTGAAATTTCTTATGGCGCCCTCGAGGTGCTCAGCGCCAAGGTCGCGGCGCTACTGGCTGAACGGGGTGTCAAAGCGGGGGACAGGGTGGTGCTCATATCCCCTAACCTGCCGCAGATGCCACCGATCTACTACGGCATCTTGCGATATGGGGCCATTGTGGTCCCACTGAATCCACTCCTGAAAGCCCGCGAAGTGGCCTATCACCTACAGGATTCCGGTGCCACACTGGCCTTCGCGTGGGAAGGCGTCATGGCTGAGGTCGTTGCCGGAGCCAGCGAAACCGGGACTGACATCATTCCCATCGACGCGAACTTCATGGCCCTTGTGAGCCCTCTTGAGCCACGCCATGAAGTAGCTGAGGCTGCCAAGGATGACACAGCCGTCATCCTGTATACCTCGGGCACCACAGGTAAGCCCAAGGGAGCTGAGCTCACGCACGAGAACTTGCGCAGTAACGCCGAAGTGTCGGTCGCTCTCTTCGGCAGTCGGGACGGAGACGTAATTTTCGGCGGGCTGCCCTTCTTCCACATCTTTGGTCAGACGTGCGCGCTGAACTCGGCGGTCATGGCCGGGGCTACCGTGACCTTGCTGCCCCGCTTCGATCCCGTCAAGGCGCTGGAGATTATCGCCCGGGATAAGGTCACCATCTTTGAAGGGGTCCCCAGCATGTACATTGCGCTGCTACGTGCTCCCGGCCGGGAAAACTATGATCTGAGCAGTCTGCGGCTTGCGGCCTCCGGCGGCTCGGCTCTGCCAGTGGAAATCCTGCATGAATTCGAATCAACCTTCAAGGCCACCTTGCTCGAAGGCTATGGCTTGTCTGAGACATCGCCGGTGGTGAGCTTCAACCAGACCGACGGCATCCGCAAACCAGGTTCCGTGGGCACTGCGGTGACCGGGGCGCAACTGAGGGTCATTGATGAGTCGGGGGACGACGTCGAACCTGGCGCGGTGGGGGAAATCGCCGTGGCGGGCCCCTTCGTCATGAAGGGGTATTGGAACAATCCCGAGGCGACGGCGGCAGCCATCCCGGATGGCTGGTTCCGCACGGGTGATCTGGGGCGGCGGGATGAAGACGGCGTGTTCTTCATTGTGGACAGGAAGAAGGACATGATCCTGCGCGGTGGCTACAACATCTACCCGCGCGAGATCGAGGAAGTGCTGTACGAGCACCCGGCCGTGGCCGAGGCTGCCGTTCTTGGCAAGCCCGACGACGTCCATGGTGAGGAAGTGTGTGCCGTGGTCGCGTTGAAAGACGGTGCTGCTGATGCCGAGAATCCGGAGGCGCTGGCCGCGGAGATTCAAGAGTTCGTCAAGGCTCGAGTGGCCGCTTACAAGTATCCGCGCAAGGTCATAATTGTTGATGCACTGCCTAAGGGGCCAACAGGGAAGATCCTCAAGCGAGAGATCAACGTTTCTTGAGCCGCAGCTTGTGGGTGCGTCTGCGGCAAGTCCGGTGAAAAGGGCTAGACGCTAGGCGCTCGCAGAGGAGCGGCCCCGGTGAACCTCACCGGGGCCGCTCCTCTGACTGCTTTGAGGCCTTTTCTAGGTGGTTATGCTGCTGAGCTTTAGTTCAGCAACCAAGTGATCTGGACGGCGATGGTGACATCGCTTTGCCCCGGCTCAATCGCCATGGAGCTATCCATCGACATGGCCGCCCGGGCCATCATGGGGCGCGGGCCGCCTGAGGGGATATTCCCTTCGTGCACTTTTTCCACGGCGCCAAGAGTGCGGCCAGCCAGCTGTGCGTACACCTCGGCGGCACGGCGTGCATCAGCCCACGCCGCGGCGCGGGCCTTGTCTTGGGCTGCGGAGGGATCGGACACGACGGGGGACATGCCGTTGAGTCGAACATTGTTGTTGCCGACGTCAACGACAGCAGCAACGATGTCCTGGGCGCCCTGATCGTAGCGCAGGGAAACCGAGAGGGTGCTGGAGACCGTGTATCCGGTAACGACCGTGCCCACTCCCTCTTGCCAGCGACTGTCCACGCGAACATCCAAGGTGGAGGAGCTGATCGCTGTGCGGTCCACGCCCAACGTCTGCAATTTGGCGTTGACAGCATTAAGGGCCTCCCCAGCTTGTGAGTAGGCGTCACGCACAGTGGGCTGTGATGCCTCAATACCGATGTTGATGGTGAAGAAATCCGGAGCGGTTTGGACTGCGCCGTGCCCCGTGACGGTGATGGAGTTGTTACTCTCGCTCATAGTTATTTCTCTTCCTGGTTCTGTAGGGTCTGGTGCTGCCCGGCTTGGTTCTGCCCGGCGGTAATGGCTGGTGACATAACAAACGCAAGACGCTGCAATTGGTTCCGCAAACGGGGAAGCCTGGCGATGGTGGGTAGTTCCCGGTATCCGCCTAGAGCCAGCCCCGCGTTGCGTTCAAAGAAGTTTCGGCTGCCCGGATCTCCAGTGCGCCAGAGTGAATATGCGGCGCACGCCGCATAGAGGGGGAGGAACGGTAGACCAAGGCACCACGCGTACTGGGTTGCGTGCCCGGATTCGTGGGCCAGCAGATCAGGGCGTGCATCGATGTGAGCTCGGTCTGTTCGGTAGAAGATCACATTGCCCACCGTGAACGCGCCAGCTATCGGCAGCTTGGGCTGGTAGTTGGTCCCAAAGATCAGCCCGTGCGGGCCCTTCTCAACACGGGTGCGCGACAGACCTGCCAGCAGCAACCCGGCCGCCGTCGAAAGGTTCATGGCATTGGCTACGGCACGGACGAGCTCGGGCCGAGTGAGTGGAGAACTCATGGCGTGATACTGGTTCCTTCCTTGGGAACGGGGGCGCTGCTGACAACCGTGAGCATGGCCAAAGCACTGGCGGTATCGGGTTTGGAATGGTCACAGGAGTCCATAGGCCATTGGACGTTTACTGCCTGCCCAGCGGCATTGATCAGCCAGATGCCCGGCAGAATCTCCCCATAGTCCAGACAGCTCATGGGGCCTCCGCGCTCGCTGGGGACCGCCAAAGCTGCCAGGAGGGGAGTATAGTCGCCCGATAAGTGGTCCTCCGTCACGTCGGTGGTGGCAGAATCGATAGAGCAGCGCACAACATCTACCGGAATGAACCCGTCTGGAACACGCCCCTTGAGTAAAGCGGCCGGAGTCGTGGCTGCCGGTTCCCAGCCTGTGGATGTGGAACAGTCGACGGCGTCCTGAAGTGTGGCGGGTTCAGGCAGATAGGTCTGCGGTGGTGGCGATGTCTGCTGCGATGACGAGCTGCAACCCGATACCAGCAGTGCCGCAACCATGACAGCCGCGGCACGGAGCGCTAAGCAAGCGGCCTCCTGTTTTGCATGGCGCTGGCGGGTGTTCATGAGCCAGTTTGCTGATGCTCAATAACGCGGCCAACGCTCAGCTGCTCCAGGGCCTTGCCCGTATCCGGCTTGCCGCGGGTTTTGCCGCAGGCGTCCAGCGGCCACGCAACTTGAATGGCGCGGCCCTGCGCATCGACCATCCACAGCGGCGGGATGATCTCCATGTCCGCGGTACACGGGCCGCTTCCGCCTTTATCGCTGGGCTTAGCCAGCGCGGCGAGTAAATCGGAGTAGTCGCCCTCCAAAGGCTCTTCTTGGAGCACCTGGGTGAAATCACGGGTGGGATCCTTGACAACTATGGAGCAGCGGATGACCTGGACCGGCACAAATCCCTCGGGGACGGAACCGGCCAGCACCACCTCCTCGGATGGTGCACCCGAGGCGTCCGACGCCGGCGGGCTGGCCGGTTCTGGCAGCCACCCGAGGGTGGACCCCGGGCAGTCCACGTTCTCCTGGATCACGGCCGCCTCAGGCGTGTACGTTCCGGACCCGCCGGGAAACAGCCCGCAGCCACACAGAGTGAGCGTCAGCAACAACCCCAGCGCAAGGCTGGCTGACGGCGCATGGCGGAAGGCCGGCGTCGTGCTTCTGCGGCTAAGGGTTCCCATGGCCGCTAGCGTAGCAAGGGGGAGCGTACTTCGGGGCGTAAGTTGAGTAAAGACTTAGGGTTCAAAAACCGCGGGCCCCGTCAACTAGAATGGTTCAGGCGGGAGGAGCTACCCCGCCGCTTACTCGCACACGAGCTTAGGTAAAAACTGTAGATGTCTGAGATGCCCCACACGACGGCAGAAATGCCCGAACCAACCATTGAACCCGCAGCAGTCCCGGACCCGCTGGACGAAGCCGCCATTGGCGCAGCCGTCCAGAACGCGCTCGCAGCCATTGCCGCCGCAGCAACCCTGGATGAGCTGAAGACTGCGCGGCTGGCGCACACCGGTGAAAAATCGCCGCTGAGCCTTGCCAACCGTGAAATCGGCGGGCTCGCCAAGGAATTTAAGGCTGCCGCCGGAAAGCTCATGGGCGGCTCACGCGGCCGCGTTGCCAAAGCGCTCGCAGCCCGCACCGAAGTCCTGGAAGCCGAAGATGCCGCGCGTATTCTCGTGGAAGAGACCGTGGATGTTACGGCCGCCCCGCGCCGCCGTCGCGCCGGTGCCCGCCACCCGTTGTCCACCCTGCAAGACCGCGTAAGCGATATCTTCGTGGGCATGGGCTGGGAAATCGCCGAAGGCCCGGAGCTGGAATCGGAGTGGTTCAACTTTGATGCACTGAACTTTGCCCCGGATCACCCGGCACGCGAAATGCAGGACACGTTCTTCGTGGAACCGCCCGAAGCTCACCTGCTGCTACGCACCCACACCTCACCGGTGCAGGTCCGTTCCTTGCTGGAGCGCGAACTTCCCGTCTACGTTCTGTGCCCGGGCAAGGTTTTCCGCACCGATGAGCTGGACGCCACGCACACCCCGGTGTTCCACCAGTTCGAAGGCCTGGCCATCGATAAGGGTCTGTCCATGGCGGACCTCCGCGGCACACTGGAGCACTTTGCTCGTCAGATGTTTGGCGAGGAAGCCAGTATCCGGCTGCGCCCGAACTTCTTCCCGTTCACCGAACCGTCGGCCGAGCTGGACATCTGGCACCCCGGTGCCAAGGGTGGCCCGCGCTGGATCGAGTGGGGTGGCTGCGGCATGGTCAACCCGAACGTGCTCCGTGCTGCCGGCATTGACCCGGAAGAGTATTCCGGATTTGCCTTCGGCATGGGCATTGAACGCACTCTCATGTTCCGCAATGAAGTGGGCGACATGCACGACATGATCGAGGGCGACGTACGATTCAGCGAACACTTTGGGATGGAGATCTAAGTAAGTGCGTATTCCACTGACTTGGCTGCGCGAATACGCGCAGGTACCGGCTGGCGCAACAGCCGAAGACGTAATGACCGACCTCGTCAAGGTCGGTTTTGAAGAAGAAGATGTGCACCGTCCCCTCGATGAGATCAGCGGCCCCATTGTGGTGGGCCAGGTCCTGACGAAGGAGCCGGAGGCTCAGACGAACGGCAAAACCATCAACTGGTGCACCGTCCGCGTGGTGCCCGAAGGTAGCACCCAGGCGCTGGACATTGACGGCATTGACCCCTCCGGCGTGCAGGGCATTGTCTGTGGTGCGCACAACTTCGAGGTGGGGGACAAGGTTGTTGTCACCCTGCCCGGAGCCGTGCTGCCCGGAGACTTCCGCATCACCCCGCGGAAGACTTACGGTCACGTTTCAGCTGGCATGATCGCCTCCGTGCGTGAGCTCGGCATAGGCGAGGATCACGACGGCATCCTGGTGCTCTCCACCCTGGGCCTTGACCCGGAACTGGGCACCGACGCCCTCGCCCTGCTGGGCTTGGACGATGAAGCCGCCGAAATTAACGTCACCCCGGACCGTGGCTACGCGTTCAGTATCCGCGGCGTTGCCCGCGAATACGCGCATGCCACGGACAGTGTGTTCACGGATCCGGCGTCGCTGGTTTCGGTGACCGCTTCCACGGGCGAAGGCCACCCCGTCGTCATTGCCGACGAGGCACCCATCTACGGCAAGCCCGGCTGCGACCGCTTTGTGGCCCGCACCGTCAGCGGAATTAACGCGGCTGCGCCAACTCCGCCGTGGATGTCATCGCGTTTGCGCCTGGCCGGGATTCGCTCCATTTCCCTGCCCGTGGATATCTCCAACTACGTCATGTTGGAACTGGGTCAGCCGCTGCACTTCTACGACGCTGACAAGCTCGACGGCGCCATCACGGTTCGCCGGGCCGCCGCTGGCGAAACGCTGAAGACCCTCGATGGCAAGGTGCGCAAGCTCGACGCCGAGGACCTCCTGATCACCGATGCCTCCGGCGCCATTGGCGTTGCAGGCGTCATGGGCGGGGCCTCCACCGAGGTCACTTCCGGCACCAGCACGGTGCTGATTGAGGCTGCGCATTTCGAGGAGATATCCATTGCTCGCTCGCGCCGCCGGCACAAGCTGCCCTCCGAAGCGTCAAAGCGCTTCGAGCGCGGCGTTGACCCCTTGGTGGCTGACATTGCTGCCCAGCGCGCCGTCAACTTGTTGGTTGAGCTGGCCGGTGGCACAGAAGAAGCCACCGCCACCGACGTCAACACCGTGGAGGCTTCCGCTCCCGTGTTCCTGCCGTCGGGTTACACCTCGGCCCGCATTGGCATCGAGTTCACCCAGTCCCAGATCATGGGATCGTTGTCTGATCTTGGCGCGGACGTGGAAAAGGTCGACGGCGGATATTCCGTCACAGCCCCTTCTTGGCGCCACGACCTGGTCACCAAGGATGACCTGACGGAGGAAGTGGCCCGCTTGGTGGGTTACGAGCTGATTCCGTCCACGCTTCCCACGGCACCTCCGGGTCGCGGCTATTCGCGCGCGCAGCAGCAACGCCGCCGCGTGGTGCAGGCCCTGGCCGATTCCGGTTTGACCGAGATCCTGGCCTACCCGTTCGTGTCCAAGGCGTCCAACGACACCTTCGGTGTGGCCGAAGCCGGATCTGCCCGTCCTGCAGTAAAGCTGGCCAACCCGCTCAGCGAGGAGTTCGGATTCCTGCGGACATCCGTACTGCCGGGCCTGATTGAGATTGCCAAGCGCAACCACTCGCGCGGTTTCCACGACCTGGCGCTGTTCGAATCCGGGCTGGTGTTCCTGCCGTCCGATTCCATGGGTACGGCATCGATCCCGCCGCTCGGTGTGAAACCATCGGAGGAGGTTTTGGATGCCCTGTATGAGGGCATTCCGGACCAGCCCCTCACCATGGCGGCCATCTTTACTGGCAAGGATTCCCCGGCTGCACCTGCGCACGCCCCGCGTGCGTGGGACTGGGCCGACGCTATTGACGCCGCCCGCTTGGTGGCCGATGTGGTGGGTGTGGAACTGCTCGTTTCGCAGGGCTCCCACCAGGCCTTCCACCCGGGCCGTGCTGCCAAGCTTTCGCTGCGCACTGGCGAGGTTGTTGGCTACGCCGGCGAACTGCACCCGAAGCTGCTGAGCGAGTTGAACATGCCAGCTCGCTCAGTCGCCATGGAAATCAACGCCCAGAAGGTCTTTGCCGCTGCGGCTGACGTCATCGTGGCCAAACCGATCTCCACCTTCCCGGTGGCCACGCAGGACGTTGCGTTGGTTGTTCCTACAGAGATTGCTGCCGCCACCGTGCTGGAGACCCTGCGCGAAGGCGCCGGCGAACTGCTCGAAGACGTGACGCTGTTTGATGAGTACCAGGGCACCGGGATTCCCGAAGGCCGCAAGTCATTAGCCTTCGGCCTGCGCTTCCGTGCCGCAGATCGCACCCTGACCTCCGATGAGGCATCGGCAGCGAGGGCATCCGCCGTCGAGCTTGCAGCGGAAAGGTTTGGCGCCACCCAGCGCTAAGCCCTACCTGCTCACCAGCGTCGTCCCACCGCCGGCTCACCATAAATGCGCCCGTCCCCCATAAATGCGCCCCGTAGAACGGGCGCATTTATGGGGGACGGGCGCATTTTTCAATCCGGATGGCGTTCGCAGCACGTGCGGGTGCTTCAGCGTTTGCTTGTGGTGGTATGTACGAGTAAAGACTGCTGCGGATGAAGGGCAACAAGCTCGATCTGGCGGGTTCCGCAGCCGGCAGCGCATTTCATATAGTTCACCTGTCCCTGAGAGGTCGAGTGGCTCGATTCAAGCTCCCACACGTGGTGGTGCTGGGACGAGTTGGTGGTGGACGTGGGGTCATTGAGTGCAGTAGATAGGGTCATGCATTCCACTACGTTGTAATGGTCTTATGCATCTCAACCCTTACGGCGAGTATGCGGTTCTGCTCGCTGGATCGCTCGCCAATGACTTCCCCGCGGATCGTACTGGCATTTTCGAGCGGACACGTGATTTCGGCATGACCATGAGTTTCACGCAAAGGCATGATGACCATGCATTGGTCCGCAAGGTGATTGATGACTGGCTGAACGTGGTTGATGCCCCTGATGATTCGGCACGGGCAGCATTACTCAACGCTCACATGGCCGCCGCGAGCGCCTATCCCCGCCTGACCGACCACGATGGTGAAGGCTGGCACCTGCATTACCGGGATGAGAGTCAGACCTTGCCTCATGTTTTGCATGCGGTCATCAGTGTGGGGACGGCCCTGCATCTGAGTACCCGGGGCATGAATCGCCTGTCGCGCTGCGCGGCCGGGCAGGCGCCGGGGGACCCGTGTACCGCTGTGGTTGTTGATGTAACTCGAAACGGGCGTCAGCAATATTGTTCAGTGCGCTGCAATAACCGCGCTGCAGTGCGTCGGCACCGGGCCCGCTCCGGGTCTTCCGCAGCACGTTGGGCTCCTGGAGCATAGTGTGGGGAGATGGCTGAAGAGAACCTGCCCAGCGAGTACGGCTGGCTGCCCCGCGACAACGCCAAGATCTACTGGGAATCCAGCGGAAACCCCGAGGGTGTGCCCGTCCTCTATCTGCACGGCGGGCCCGGTGGATCCCTAGGCAAGGGCGGGTACCGCAGGCGCCACGATGCGGCAAAGTTCCGTACCATCGGCGTCGACCAGCGTGGTTGCGGAAAAAGCACGCCCACCGTTCAGGACGATCTGCTTCATTTGGTGGACAACACTACGGCGACGCTGATCCAAGACATCGAAGCGGTGCGTGCGCATCTGGACATCGAACAGTGGATTGTGACAGGTATTTCTTGGGGAAGTACCCTAGCCTTGGCCTATGCGCTGGAACATCCTGACCGCGTCCTGGGCATTGCTCTCATGGCCGTCACCACTACGAACCGTGATGAGGTTGATTGGATTACCGAAGGTGTGGGCCGGATTTTCCCGGAGGCCTGGCATGAGTTCGCCGCGGCTTCAGGAGCGCTGCCGGGGGAGCGCGTGGTGGAAGCTTACGCGCGCAGGCTAGCCGGCAAGGACCGGGAGGACGCTCGGGTGGCCGCGATGGATTGGGATCGCTGGGAGGCGTGGCACATTTCATTTAGCTCCTACTGGCAGCCGGGGCCCATGTTCAACGACGAACGTTTGCGCATGACCTTCGCGCTCCTGGTCACGCACTATTGGTCGAGCGATGCATTTCTTACTGGCGAAAAGGAGATCATTCCTCGAATCCATCAGCTCAACGGGATTCCGGGTCATCTCATTCATGGCCGACGCGACGTCAGCGGACCCGCCATCACGCCGTGGAAACTTCACCAACAGTGGAGCACCAGCAAGCTAACAATTGTGGAGGAGGAGGGCCACGGTGGCCCGCAATCTGTCGCTGCACTCATCGCCGCCGTCGAAGAGATCAAGGCCGGACTCGAAGAAGCGGCATCGCAAAGGTGACGTCCAGTGGTGGCTCACGTTGCTGACAGGGCTCGTGAAATTGGCCTCGTGAGAAAAATGGCCAAGACACCGCCGCAGACAACCCCCAGCCAGTTTGAAGCGTTCGCATTGTTCTACTAGTATTGCAAACATGTTATTTCGTGTTGACGCGGCCTCGACACTCTCGCTGGCCGATCAGATAGCTGTTCAGGTGCGTACCGGCGTGGTCGATGGAAGCCTAGTGCCGGGTGAGCGCCTGCCACCGGCCCGTGACCTGGCCACTGCCTTGCACATCAATATGCACACAGTGCTGCGCGCCTACAAGCAGTTGCGCGACGAAGGCATCATTGAGATGCGCCAAGGGCGCGGCGCGTTTGTGTCCCTGGACGCCGGTCCCGGATTGCTTCGTCTCACGGAAATGGCACAACAATTATTGGCTGAAGCACGGAAACTGGGGATGACCCAGCAGGACCTTGTGCGCATTATTGGGGGAGTTGCAAAAGCATGACCGAAGTACAGCAAAGGACCAGCGCCACCCGGCGCATCGCCGCTGGATTGGTGGGACTGATACCGCTGGGCGCCGTGGGTGCAACGTGGCTAGCATGGCACGACAGGCTGCCGGCGGAACTGGCCTCGCACTGGTCGGGCACCGGCGAACCCGATGGCTTCATGTCCACGGGGGCGGCCCTCACTCTTGGTTTGCTCTTGACAGGAATCCCGGCAGTGATCGGCCTCATCGCGGCAGTCATTTCCAGCCTGCGCCCGGCCCTATTGCGGGGCATCCTGGGATTCGCCGGCATGGTCTCCGGAATGGGTGCCGGCACATGGCTCATCTCAGCCGGCCTCACACTGCAAGCCGGCAGCGCCGAGAAGGCAGTGCTCGGTTGGTGGCTCGCGGCACTCATCGTCTCATTCCTCTTCGGAGCCTTGCCTTACTTCATCGCCCCGAAACCGAAATTCACTACCACAATGCACGAAACGCGACTCCAGCTTGGCGCCAACGAATCTGGCGCCTGGTCAAGAACCATCACCTCAAAAGTGCTGCTGTGGTTGCCGGTTGCGCTGCTCGCCGTCACCGCAATCATGTTCATCCCCGCCTTCACCGAAGGCGATCTGTCCGCCGTCTGGATGGGCGGCGGCACCATGCTCGCCAGCATTGTGGTCCTCGCACTCATCGCCCACATGCAAGTGACTGTCGACTGGCGTGGCCTGCGCATCGTTTCCACCCTGGGCCGCATCCCGCTCAAGCGCATCCGCCTCGAGGACATTGCTGCCGTCGAGGTCACCGAGATCCGTCCCTCCGAGTGGGGTGGCTGGGGATACCGGGTCATGGCCGGCCGCTCAGCCGTCGTCATGGGTGCCGGTCCCGGACTCATCGTCACTACCGCGGCCGACAAGCAATTCGCCGTCACCGTTGCCGATCCGGCCACCGCGGCTAGCCTTTTGCTCGCCTTGCGTGACCGGATGGACGACGGCGGCACTCACCACGCCGGATCCGCCCAGACCGTTGAGGCACAGCTTGGGTGACGGGCCGGCCGGGAGCGGACATGGTTCGCAGCCGGCTCGAGAGTTCTGCCCTAAGAAGGGCTAGCCGCGGTTTTCCCGTCGCGCCTGGCGCTGCAGGCCACGCAACGTTGTTGGGGGTGCTGCATACTCCACACGCCACACCTTGACGGCACAACTCGTGACAGTCACTAGGGCAATCGTCGACAGCAACCACATCCCAAAGCCGCCAATGTCACCAGCTGCTCCTTGGGCGCTCCCGTAGGACATCAACAATCCACTGGTCACAACAGCACATGCTGCGAAGAACACGCTGGCAATGGATAGCCAACGAAAGGCCCGGTTTCGCTTCAGCAAGCCTTTGGGTGCCGCCGCGATGAGGGCCAAGGGAGCAGCTACGGCGAACGTAGCTGCTGCGATGAAGGCGGGCACATACGTAGCATCTGTGAGAGGCAAATAGATGCCGCAGACACCACACAGCACGGCCAAGACAACCAAGACAACCAAGACAATCGGGATCGCTTGGCGTCCGGACTTCTGTGACTTGTCGACCCAATCCAATTCCATGTGAACCCCCAGGTTTCGATGTGCATCACCGTAGGCACTTTTTCAAGTGTCGGATGAATGCACAGCATAACCCGTGGGCGGAGTCGGCCTCGAGCCGGGCCGGCGTGAGAACCGGAGAGTCGGAGGCTAGAACTCCTCGCCCTCGCCCACCACATCTGAGGCCGGGCCTACGATGTGTGGATCCGGCACACCCACCAGTTCATGGTCCTTGCCCGTGTAGTCAAACAAGTTCAGCACATGACGCATGGCCTCGAGCCGTGCCCGCTTCTTGTCATTAGATTTCACTACGGTCCAAGGCGCATGGCGGGTGTCCGTCCGCTTGAACATGCGCTCCTTGGCCGCAGTGTAGCCGTCCCATTTATCCAGCGAGGCCAGGTCCATGGGGGAGAGCTTCCACTGCCGCACAGGGTCCACCTGACGGATGATGAAACGCGTGCGTTGCTCGGCCTGCGTGACCGAGAACCAGAACTTAATGACCGTCATGCCGTCATTGACCAGCATGCGTTCAAACTGCGGTGCTTGGCGGATGAACTCGTCATATTGTTCCTTGGTGCAAAAGCCCATGACGCGCTCCACGCCCGTGCGGTTGTACCAAGAGCGATCAAACAACACCATCTCCCCGGCACTGGGCAGATGGGCCACATACCGCTGGAAGTACCACTGGGTTGACTCGCGCGCACTGGGCTTCTCCAGTGCCACCACACGGGTTCCGCGAGGGTTCAAATGTTCGGTGAAGCGCTTAATGGTCCCACCCTTGCCGGCGGCATCGCGTCCTTCGAACAGAATCACCACCCTGCGCCCGGTAGCCTTGATCCATTGCTGCAACTTCAATAGTTCAATTTGTAGCAACCGTTTTTGAGCATCGTAGACGTCCCGTTCCATCCGGGAGTCATAGGGGTAACCGTCGCGCCACGTATCCACGGGAGATCCGTCAGGGGCTAACAAGACGGGATCGTCGTCGTCGTTGTCTATAACGGTAAAACCAGTGAAGTTCGGAGCAGGTTCAGTCATGACTCGAGCCTAAAGTGACAGGAAATACCCAAGGTGAACAGAGGATGGAATTAGGGTGAACGCACACAGTGGCGCCGGTCTCATGCGTAGCCAGATTAGGGTGCGAGGCTTCGAGCTGGCAGCCGTGGATTCGGGCTTGTTCGGGTTGCTGGATGAGGCTGAACTGGCTCGCGCCGAAGCCATCGTGCAACCGACCACGCGCCGTGACTTTCTGGCCGGGCGTGTGGTGCAGCGGCTCATGGCCGCCGAGGTGTTGGCCGTCGCTCCGCACGACCTCATGATCGCTTATGCCTGCCCCGAATGTGGACCGAATCCTGTGCCCAGCCATGGCCGGCCTGGCTACTTGCTGCGCGGTAAAGCAGCAGCGGCGCTGTCGATCAGTTTGTCGCGCAGCCATGGCTGGGCGTTGGTGGCCACGTTGCCTGCCGCAGGCGTGTCTCTAGGAGTTGATGTCCAGCACATTGCCCAGGTGGGCTTTGCCGGGTTCGACGACGTAGCGCTCAGTCCTGCGGAAAAGTCCACGTTGGCCCGGGTCGCCCCTGCAGCGCGGGAGGCGTGGCGGGCCAGTGTCTGGGCGCGCAAGGAAGCCTTGGCCAAATGTTCCGGTCTGGGATTGCGCACTGAGCCGGCCCACATCCCCGCCTTCCCGGAACCTGAGCTCGGGGAAGGCGGGGTGAACAC
Organism: Specibacter sp. NPDC078709; assembly: GCF_040686795.1. Lineage (NCBI taxonomy): Bacteria > Bacillati > Actinomycetota > Actinomycetes > Micrococcales > Micrococcaceae > Specibacter > Specibacter sp. NPDC078709. Next base: position 36,936 of record NZ_JBFBLU010000001.1, on the reverse strand, counting down.
CGAGGTGTGGGAGCTGGTGCCCGAGGATGTCGGCTTGCCGGAAGGGTTCGCTGCTGCCGTGGCAGTGCGCAGCAGTCTTTAGTGCCCGGGCATCGGCGGCAGTGGCTTTGTGAAAAGCCACGGGGTGAGAATGTCCGCTGCCGAGAATCCCGAAACATTGGCGCAGACCTCATCGGCTAGGGCCACAAATGCGGCCGTGGACACGGAACTGTGGCGGTTCTCGGCTACCCAGCGCTGCAGTAGGGCGAAGAAGTTGGCATCCCCGGCCCTCAGCCGGATGGCCGCCAAGGCGAGGGCCCCGCGCTTGTACACCGCGTCATCAAACATCATCTCAGGACCCGGGTCACAGACTGTCAAAGCGACCGGATCGGTAGTGAGCTTGGCGTGAGCCTGTGTTGCACGTTCGGCCACTGTCATCGATCCGCTCTCTTCAGACCAGAGCCATTCCGCGTAGCAGGCGAAGCCTTCGTGGAGCCAAATGTCGCGCCACGATGCCAAGGTCAGCGAGTTGCCGAACCACTGGTGTGAGAGCTCATGGGCAATGAGTCTCTGTGCTTCCCATGTCCTATTCATGTGATTGCTGCCCAGAATGGACAACGACTGTGCCTCGAGCGGGATCTCAAGCGCATCCTCAGTGACCACTACGGTGTAGGCGTCAAAGGGATAAGGGCCGAAGGCTTGGATGAAAACATCCACCATTTCCCGCTGCCGGGATAGTGCGGTGGCCGCCTTGGATTGGAGCTTTTTGGGCACGGCTACCGTGATGGGCAGCTGTGTTTGGCTAGGAGTCGCCGGCAGTGCCAGCAGCTGGTACGCGCCGATCTGCACGGTGGCCAGATAGGTGGCCATGGGGGCCGTTTGTTCATAAACCCAGGTTTCGCGGCTGGATTTTCGGGTGTGAGAAACGAGCGACCCATTGCACACGGCCGTGTAATCGGCATCGGTGGTGACGCTAAAGCGGTAACTGGCCTTGTCATCGGGCCGGTCGTTGCATGGGAACCACGTCGGTGCGCCGGTGGGCTGGCCGGCGACCAATACGCCGTCGTCCAATTCTTCCCACCCCACCTCGCCCCACTCACCGTCGTCAGGGGCGGGAAAACCGCTGTAGCGGATGTCCATGGTGAACTTGGCACCGGCGTCGAGGGGTTCAGGCAACTGCAGCACCAGTTTGCCCTGCGGCTGGGAATACTTGAGTATCCGGGTACCGTTCACGGAAGCCTTGTCCATGCCTAAGCCGGTCAGGTCAAGCTCCACCTGGGTCAGCGGTACCAAGGCGTGGGCCGTGATGGTGGCCCGGCCCTGCAACTGGTTCCCCGCCAGCCGGACTTGAAGCTGCAGATCGTAGTGTTCCACCGCGTAGTGGGTGCTGCCGTGCAGAGGGATGTACGGGTCCGGAGCTGCAGCGGTATTCGCATCTGCAATATCAAGGGTGCGGGTGCGGTGGAGAAATCTCATGCTGTGCTGGGTGTCCACATCGATTGAAGGCTTAGGCACGGTCCGAGAACTCCGGTCCCTTCCAGGGGCTGATGGGGTTGCCCATCCAGTAGCTGCTGGCAGGAACGGATTCACCGCGCATGACAAGGGAAGCCGGGCCCACGGTGCCGCTGGTGCCGATACTTGCGGCTGGCAGGATCACACCGTGCGGACCCATGGTGGCTCCCGCTTCTAGCGTAACGGTATCGATGGCCATGACCCGGTCATGGAAGAGGTGGGTTTGGATGACACAGCCGCGGTTGATCGTGGAGCTTTCGCCGAGAGTGACCAGATCAGCCTCGGGCAACCAGTAACTTTCACACCAGGTGCCGTGCCCAATTTTGGCGCCGAGTGCACGCAACCACCACACCATGGCGGGGGTGCCTACGGCAGCGCGACCAAACCACGGCGCACTGACCATTTCAATGAAGGTGTCCACTACTTCATTGCGCCAGATGAAGGAGCTCCATAGCGGGTGCTCGCCGGCCTTGATGCGGCCCACCATGAGCCATTTTGCTGTCACCGAACTGCCGGCTGCGACGGCGCCGGCCACCATGAGCACCATGCCACTGACTGCGGCGGGCACCCAGTAGCTGCTGGCCTGAGCGAGCGCATCGAGGGCCACAAGCACTGCCGCTGCGATGGCTACGGAAAGAATCATGGGCACAATCCGGCAGCATTCCCACAGGGCGCGGGCAATTTTGAGCCGCAGTGGTGGGTTGAACGTCAGGGACTTGTCGGTCTGCACATTGGTGCGGCGCAGGCGAACCGGAGGGCTGCCCAGCCATGAGGTTCCGGCCTTGGCCTTGGACGGGGCTGCCGAAAGCACTGCCACCAGCGAGTTGCGGGGCAAGGTGCGCCCGGCAGCGGCCATGCCCGAGTTGCCCAGGAAGGAACGCTTGCCCACCTTGGCTGGGGCAATGTGAATGTAGCCGCCACCCAACTCGTAGGAGGCAATCATGGTGTCATCGGCCAGGAATGCGCCGGCACCAATGGTGGTCATCTTCGGCAGCAGAAGCACTGTCGAGGCCTCCACGTTCTTACCCACCTTGGCACCCAATAGCCGGAGCCACACGGGTGTGAACAGGCTCGAATAAATCGGGAACAGGAGATCCCGAGCCATATCCAGGACACGCTCGGTGGCCCAGACCTGCCAGCCGATCCGGCTGCGGACGGGGTAGTGCCCTTCGCGCAGGCCGATCCCCAAGAGGCGCACAGTGGCCAGGATCAGCACCAGCAGGGTCAGGAACCAGGCAAGGGCCGCCACCGGCACCGACCAGAGCAGCGTGGGGACCGCCGATGAAAGTGACTGCTGTCCGTTGACGGCCACCAGCACAATCCAAACGGCGACGGCAGCTGCAGCAAACGGAATTAAGGACAGGAATGCTGAAGCGCCGGCAAACGGCAGTTCGCGCCGCCAGGTGGCTGGTGTGGGCAGCTCGGGCCACGAGTACTTGGCCTTACCTGTCCGCTCGGCCGGGGAGCCGGAGACCGTGACGCCGGGCTTGACCTTGCCGCGGACGGCGGATCCCGGTGCAACGTGCGCGCCTGCGCCGATGCGGGCACCCGGCATGAGCGTGCTGCGGGCGCCAACCACGGCGCCAGCTCCGATGGAGATCTCACCAATGTGGACCCAGTCACCGTCGATCCACCAGCCGGACAGATCCACTTCGGGTTCAACCGAGCAGCCCTCCGCCAGGCGCAGCAACCCGGTGACCGGCGGCACTGAATGCAGGTCCACGTTCCGGCCCATCTTAACGCCGAGGGCACGGGCGTAATACGGCACCCACGGGGCACTGGCCAGCGTAACGGCGCCAGTCATGTCGGCAATTTGTTCGGCCAGCCACAGCCGCAGGTGCACCTTGCCGGCTCTGGGGTAGCTGCCCGGCCCTACTCCACGGAGCAGGATGCGGGCGGCCGCCACCGAGATCCCCATGCGCCCCCAGGGTGAAACAAAGACCACCCAGGAGGCCGCCACCCACCACCAGGAAACCGTGGGAGCCCCAGGCAGCAGGCCCTGCCAGGCCGCGAAGTTGTTTAATGCCATCAGGTAGGTGAGCCAGCGCATACCCACCAAAACATGCAGCGGAACACCCATGAGTGTTTGGAACACCTGGGATTTTCGCTGGGTACGGCCCACGGTGCGGTTCACGAGTTCGATCGGGCCCCCGCTCGGCACGGAGCCCAGTGCTAATTCCAGCAGGGCGCCGATCCGTGGGTGTGAATACACGTCGGCCACGGTAATGCGCGGGTAGCGCTGCCGCAGCGCCGAGACCAGCTGGGCGGCGGCGAGGCTGCCGCCGCCGCTGGCAAAGAAGTCGGTATCGAGGGAGGCAGGGGCTCCGCCCAACACAGCCTGCCATTGATCCAGCACCCACTGGGCCTCCGGGCCGAGCGTATCGGTGAGGGATTCGCCGTCGTCCGTGGCTTGTTCCAGCGGCCAGGGCAGGGCCTTGCGGTCCACTTTTCCACTGATTTTTGTGGGCAGGGAATCGGTGAAGGTGAGCAGCGGAATCAGGGCTGCCGGGAGTGACTCGGCAAGGACGGCACGCAGCGCGGCGGCATCGGGTGCGATCGTTGCTGCTGCCGGGACCAGATAACCCACCAGCAGCTGGCTGCCGCCTGCCGTGTCCTGTACCGCGGCTGCTGCGCCAGAAATGCCGGGCAACGCCTGCAGAGCTGCATCGATCTCGCCCAGCTCAATGCGCCGTCCGCCCAGCTTGACCTGGTCGTCGGCGCGGCCCATGAAGATCAGGCCCTCGCTTTCCAACCGCACCAAGTCGCCGCTACGGTAGGCACGGTCCCAGCCAAAGGCGGGCATGGGCGCATATTTCTCGGCATCCTTGGCAGGGTCGAGATAACGTGCCAGCCCTACTCCGGCAATGATCAATTCGCCCACTTCGCCCTCGGCGACGGGCTCGCCGGCGGCATTCACCACGGCCAGGTCCCAGCCGTTGAGCGGCAAACCAATGCGGACCGGGCCTTCTCCGCCCAAGGGGGCGGCGCAGGCAACAACAGTCGCCTCGGTGGGGCCGTACGTGTTCCAGACCTCGCGGCCCTTGACAGCCAGGCGGGTGGCGAGTTCCGGCGGGCAGGCTTCGCCGCCAAAAATGAGCAGGCGGACGGACTCCAAGGCTTCCGCAGGCCAAAGGGCGGCCAGCGTGGGCACGGTGGAGACGACGGTGATGCCATGGGAGATCAACCACGGTCCCAGGTCCATGCCGGAACGGACCAACGATCGCGGCGCAGGAACCAAGGCGGCGCCGTAGCGCCAGGCCAGCCACATCTCTTCACAGGAGGCATCGAAGGCCACGGATAGGCCGGCAAGGACCCGGTCATCGGGGCCAATAGGCTCGGACTGTAGGAAGATGCTGGCCTCGGCATCGACGAAGGCGGCCGCGGAGCGGTTGCTGACGGCCACGCCCTTCGGAGTGCCGGTGGAACCGGAGGTGAAGATGATCCAGGCGTCGTCCGTGGGAAGTGGTTCGCGAGGATGTGGGAACGGTGCAGGGCGTTCGCCGAAGAGCTGCAGTTCCTTGCCGGTCAACGGATCGCCCAGAACTGCAGCTACCTGGGCTTCGCCAAAGACCAGGGCGGCGCGTTCCTCCGGATCGTCGGCATCGACGGGCACGTAGGCGGCCCCGATCGAGATGATGGCCAAAATGGCCAGGTAGAGCGTGGAGGTGCCCGAGGGGATGCGCACGCCAATTCGGTCGCCGCTGCCCAGACCTGCCCGGGTCAATTCGGCGGCCCGCAGGTGCACCGCCTTCACGAGCTCGTCGTAACTGAGGGCTTTGACGCCGTCGTCCAAGGCTGTGGCATCGGGGTGGAGCCGCGCCGACTCCTGCACTATGTTCCACAGCGTCCGGGGATCTGGAGCCAACTCACTGCCGGGCATTTGGGCGGCGAATTCGGCTGCCGGTTGTACGGAAGGTTCAACGGAGGCTTCAATGGCGGGAGTTGCGGGGATATTCAATGAGGCAGGGTTCACTGCCTTACCGTGCACCATCAAGATGAACAACAGTTGAATAGAAGGCGAAAAGTTACGCCATGTCGCTCCTGCCAGGACCCCGCGTCAACGTCTATGCGCTGACGATCGAGATGCTGGAGCTGAGATTCACCCGAGATTTCCTCGCCGGTGATTCGATCTGATCACTTGATTCGGTCTGAACGGTGAGGGGCCCGCGGGCCGGCTTGGATACTTTGTTGGGGAACCAGAACCGGTCCTGCTGCACAACGATCAGGAGACCATCGTGGCTTCCCATTGAGGCGAAGGTGCTGGAGAGATCGTAAAAGTTGGGGATGGCCATCTCTTCGGACAGCGTCGCCACGGTGTCCAGCACGTTTTCCACGCCAATTCCAACCTCACTAATGGATAACATGCGTGGGTTTTTGCCCTTGCTGGAGATCGTGGACGCATCAGCGTCGCGGGCGATGAACTCCAAGATGATGTCTTCCGGGCCCAAAAAATACAGGGATCGGGACTTCCACTCATCCGAACCGAGGATGATCTCCGAACCGTCGGCCTGGAGGAGGGGGACGCGACAGGCCAGCCATTCGTGGGCCATGTCAAACTCTGACGGCAGGATTCCGAAGGCGAGGTGATGGGCGCCGTCAAATCCATCCCCGGTGGTAAGTGTCAGTCGGCTTGAGCCAATGGTGACCTCCGCGCTGGCCGGAGTCGCTTTGACCGGCAGCAGCAGGATGTCGCGGTAGAACTGTACCGCTTTGGTGAGGTCGCGGACGGTGATGGCTACGTCGATGATTTTCATTCTTGACATGCTTTCTCTTGGAAGTGGGTTCGATGTCTTTGTCGCTCAGATGATTCTGGAGCCAAAACTTCCGGCCAACAGGTACTGGGGTGATTCGTGTGGACGGGGGATGCCCGCTGTGCGGCTCGGGTCCCTTTCCTTGCGGAGCTGTTTCCTCAGGAGTCGCAGTCGTTGGCGACGTTCTCGGGCGGGGTTTGGAAGGTGCGCTGCAGTTTGGCCTGGATCCCCACTATCGGGGGCTTCACGTTGTTCGGTGTAGAAGAGTGCAGCGGTCATGGTGTTCCTTGGGTTCGACGGCGTATGCACCATGGAACTAGCTAAAGCTAGCTTGAGGTCAAGCTGGCCGTATGCAAGCATGGGCACATGACAGCCACCGCATCCAAGAGCCTGCTGCCCATCGGTGAAATTGCCAGCAGGTCAGGGCTGTCGGTACCCACCGTGAGGTATTACGAATCCCGCAACCTCATCACCTCCGAACGAACCGCCGGCAACAAGCGCCTCTTTCGCCGCTACACCTTGCGTCGCTTGGCAGTCATTGCCGCCGGACAACGAGTGGGCCTCACCCTGGCCGAGATTGCAGAGGCACTGGCCGAACTCCCTGCCGACAAGGCCCCGACCCAGGATGATTGGCATCAGCTCAGCACCCATTGGGCGCAACTGGTCGCACGACGAATCCGCCAGCTGGAAAAACTTCAAGGATCCCTCGATGACTGCATCGGCTGCGGCTGCCTCTCCCTCAAGAAGTGCCACCTCTTCAATCCGCAGGACGAGGCCGCATCCGAAGGCCCGGGTTCGCGCTGGATTCGAAAGAGCTTGAAAGACAACGACGGAGAGGCTTCGGGCGGCTGAACGCCGACCCCGGCCGATATTGAAGTGGTGAGTCTGCACGGGAGGATGTCCCGTGCAAGGTTTTCGTTGCTCGGCCAAGCGTTGTGCAGACATTCGCCGGAGTCGTCGTTGCGGCCAATCACCTCAGAGCTGGGTCCCCACTAACCGAAATCAATGGAGCGATCAGTGGAGCGGCCGAGAAAAGTGGTCACCCTGGGTTCAGGTGCCAGGTGACCATTCCACGCGCCTTTGTTTTTGCGCGCCTATCCTGTTGAACTCACCTTTGTTGAATGTGTTGAAGAGGTGCGCCGGGTTGAGGCGCTGCACCCCGCGCGTACCTGCGGATTGAGCAGGAAGCCGTCGCGGACCAAGCGTTTTACAGCCCCAGGACGACCTTGTCTGTGGTGAGGGTCCCCGAGGTCAGGCGTACCAGCAGTGATACTGGTGACCCTGGCCAGTGGGAAGCCCCCGCCGAGCCGGGCCAACATCCCCGGGTGCGCAGCGTCGCAAGGGAACCGTCGAAGTATTCCTATCTCAATGCCACTATTTTGTAAACGCTTCCAGTATGAATTAACATAATTGTCCGATTGGTTAGGCAATTTCAGGTGATTTAATGGAAACGCTTGCAATTGCGGTTCCAGCGCTGCTAGTGTCACAGGCATTGCCTTGCGCCCTGTGCGCCACATCACCATTGGAGTCAAAGATGACAGAATATTTGCGCGCCCGACGATCGCTTGCCCTGGCGATCTCGGGCGCTTTGGCGGCGGCAGCCTTGCTGGCGCCTGCATTTACCATTGCCACAGCCACTGGAGCCGATGCGGCGGACGGCCGCGTGTTCACCTTGGTGGGTGACTTGCAGGACGAACTTGGTTGCGCTGCTGACTGGGCAGTGGATTGCCCGGAGACTTTACTGACAGAGACCGGCACCGCCGGCGTTTATGCAGCGGACTTCACGCTGCCGGGAGGTTCCTTCAACTACAAGGTCGCCGTGAACAAGTCATGGGATGAGGCCTACGGGCACGGCGGGGAGAACATTCCGCTGGCGCTTGCGGGGGAGAGTCGGATCCGGGTCACTTTTGATGACACCACCAAACGAATTGGTGTGCAGCCGCTTGAGCTGCGCGGAGACTACAGTGACGCGGACGATGCGCTTATCGAGGCTCCCGTCCGCCAAGCCGGTTCCGACGAAAATTTCTACTTTGTGATGACAGACCGTTTCGATAATGGCGACACCTCAAACGACGAGGCAGGCATCGCTGGCGGCCGCCTGGAAAGTGGTTACGATCCGAGCGACAAGGGCTTCTACAACGGCGGCGACATCGCCGGCCTGCGCAACAGGCTCGACTACATCGAAGGTCTGGGCACCACCGCCATCTGGCTGACGCCGAGCTTCAAGAACCAGCCCGTGCAGGGCGAAGGGGCGGACGCCTCGGCCGGCTACCACGGCTACTGGGTGACTGACTTTACCCAAATCGACCCACACCTTGGCACGAACGACGAACTCTCCGCACTCATCGACGAGGCGCACGCCAAGGGCATCAAGGTCTACTTCGACATCATCACCAACCACACGGCCGATGTCATCGCCAACGAACAAAACCAGTACACCTACCAGGAAAAGAAAGATGCGCCCTACAAGGACGCGGCCGGAGTGCCCTTCGACCCCGCAGACTTCGCCGGCACTGACACCTTCCCCGATCTCGACGCGGCCACCAGCTTCCCGTACACGCCGAAAGTCCAGGACGCGGACAAAAACCTCAAGGTTCCGGCGTGGCTGAACGACACGACGCTGTACCACAACCGAGGCGACTCCATCTGGTCGGGTGAGTCTGAAACGTACGGCGATTTCAGCGGTCTCGACGACCTCATGACCGAACACCCGAAGGTGGTCGACGGTTTTGTCGAGGTGTTCCAGGACTGGGTTGATTTCGGCATCGACGGTTTCCGCATCGACACCGTCAAGCACGTCAACCTTGAATTCTGGCAGAAGTGGACTACCGGCGTGCTCGACTACGCCCACGAACAGGGCAAGGAGGACTTCTTCATGTTTGGCGAGGTTTACAGCGCCGACCAGAAGATCCTGTCCCCGTACGTGCGCAAGACTGACATGAACTCGGTTCTCGACTTTGCCTTCCAGGACGGAGCGGTAGGCTATGCCACCGGCAACTCCGCGCGCGGACTGCAAACGCTGTTTGCCGGGGACGACTATTTCACGACGACGACGAGCTCACCGAGTGCGCTGCCGACCTTCCTCGGCAACCACGACATGGGCCGGATCGGCTACTTCGCGAACAACACCGCCAACCCCCTGGAACGTGACGAACTCGCCCACGAGCTGCTCTACCTCACCCGCGGCCAACCGGTCATCTACTACGGCGACGAGCAGGGCTTCGCCGGCGAGGGCGACGGAAAAGACAAGAACTCGCGCCAGAGCCTCTTCGGCACGCAGGTGGCCGAATATGCAGAGCAGAAGCTCGTCACAGGCGCAACCATTGGCACCGCCGACCGCTTCGACACGGAGGCGCCCCTCTACAAACACATTGCGGCATTGGCCAAGCTGCGTGCCGACCACCCCGCCTTGGCACAGGGCGCACAGATCCAGCGTTATGCAGAGGACGGCGCAGGCATTTATGCGTTCTCCCGCGTTGATCGTGAAGAAAAGGTCGAATACCTCGTTGCCTTGAACAACGCCACCGAGGAAAAGTCCGTTGAGCTGGCCACGCTGACCCAGGGCGCCGACTTCGCCCCGCTCTACGGAACGACGTCGGCCGTCTCCAGCGATGCCGCAGGTGCCACCACCATCACCGTGCCCGCCATGAGTGCTGTTGTGTACCGCGCCGAGAAGGGCGTCACGGCACCCGCAGCCGCCACCGAGATCACACTGACGCTCCCGGCCGCGGGTGCTGCACTCACCGGAAGCACCGCAGTGAGCGCAAGCATCGAGCCGGACTCCTGGGCCGAGACGAGCTTTGCCTACCGCGTTGTGGGTGGAGCGGAATGGCAGCCGCTCGGCACCGCGGAAAGCACTTCGCCGCGGGTGTTCCACGACAGCGAATCACTTCCGGCCGGCACGCTGGTTGAGTACCGCGCGGTGACGACGGATGCCGCAGGCAACCACAGCGCCGCCTCAACGTATGGCTCCGCAGGATTCGCCGTGACCACAGAGGAGGTCGAGGCCCCTGAGCCCGAGATCAATATGGTCTCAGTGCCCGGCAGTCACAACGTTGCCATGGGCTGTGCCGCCGATTGGCAGCCGGCCTGTGAAACGGCAAAGCTCACCAAGAACGAGGACGGCATATACACCGGCGCCTTCGAGCTGCCGGCAGGGACCTACGAGTACAAGGTCGCCATCAACGGCAGCTGGGATCTCGCCTACGGCTCCGGCGGCGACTCCAGCGGTGAGGCGAAAAACCTGAGCTACACGCACGACGGCGGACCGGTCACCTTCTATTGGAATCCCGTCACGAAGGTCGCCCAAAACAGTTCGCAGGCACCAATCGTCACGCTTGCCGGTGATTTTCAGGCGCAGCTCGGCTGCAGCGAAGACTGGAAGCCGGCCTGCTTTGCAACCTCCATGCACGACAGCGACGGCGACGGCGTGTACGAGTTCTCGACCGACAGGCTCGCAGCTGGCAACTACTCCGTCAAAACCACGCACGGCCTTGGCTGGGACGAAAACTACGGCGTTGGCGGCACTCCCGGCGGCGAGAACCTTGCGTTCTCTGCCAGCACCGGCAAGCAAATCAACTTCCGCTACACCCTAGCAACGCACATCCTCGAGATCGACGTTGCCGATCCGCCGCTCGCTGGTCTCGGCACGCTGCAGGCCAAGTGGGTCGATGAAAACACCCTCGCCTGGCCGGCAGCACTGCTCGGCTCGGCCAATCCTACGGATGCGTCCTGGCAGCTGTTCCACTCGGCATCTGCCGCACTGAAAGTTGCAGATGGAGCCGTCTCCGGTGGCGACGCCGTTGACCTCAAACACGATTCCGCAGGATTCACGGCTGAGCAGCTGGCAACATTTCCGGCACTGAAGACCGGTTACATCGTGCTGCGCCCTGCAGCCTTGGATCGGGTGAAAACGGCAGGACTCCTGAAGGGACAGCTGCAAATCGCCCAGACAACTGACGGTGCACTGAGCGCCTACACCGGCGTGCAGCTCCCAGGAGTCCTGGACAGTCTGTACGCCGGGTCCCTAGCCGGGCGCACACTTGGAATCAAGTGGAATGCAGATAGCCCCAGCTTTACCTTGTGGGCGCCCACCGCCCAGCAGGCAACACTGCTGACATGGCCCACGGACGGCTCGGGAGAGCCGGTACGCACAGCCGCAACTTGGGATGCCGCCGCCGGGACATGGACGGCCGCACCCACAGGGATCGCGGAGAACGCCCCTTATCTTTGGGAGGTCAACGTCTACGCCCATTCGACGGGCAAGATCGAAACAAACCAGGTAACGGACCCATACTCGATCGCCCTGACGACGAACTCGTCCCGTTCGATCGCCGTCGACCTCGATTCGCCTGCCTGGGCGCCCGAACAGTGGGCCACGACGGCCGCGCCGGTCATCGAAAAGCAAGTTGACCGGTCCATCTACGAGCTACACGTGCGTGACTTCTCGATTGGCGACACCACCGTGCCGGAAGAGGAGCGCGGCACCTACCGCGCCTTCACCCGCGACAGCGCCGGAACTGCCCAGCTCCGGGAACTTGCAGCAGCAGGCATCAACACTGTGCACCTCCTGCCCACCTTTGACCTTGCCACGATTGAGGAGAACCGCGCAGCCCAGAAGACTCCGGACTGCGACCTCGCCTCGTTCGGTGCCGGATCCGAAGAACAGCAGGCCTGCACCGGTGCCGTCGCCGATCAAGACGGCTACAACTGGGGCTACGACCCGTTCCATTTCCAGGCTCCTGAAGGTTCCTACGCCGTTGACCCGGAGGGCGGGGCCCGCGTCGCCGAATTCCGTGAAATGGTCGGTGCCCTGCACGCAACCGGCCTGCAGGTTGTGCTTGACCAGGTGTACAACCACACTGCGGCATCCGGACAGGCCGGCACCTCGGTGCTGGACAAGCTGGTTCCCGGCTACTACCAGCGGCTCAACGCCGAGGGCAAGGTTGAAACCTCCACCTGTTGCGAGAACGTGGCAACTGAGCACAAGGCCGCCGAAAAGCTCATGGTCGATTCGGTGGTTCTCTGGGCCCGTGAATACAAGGTCGACGGTTTCCGCTTCGACCTCATGGGGCACCACTCCAAGGCGAACATGCTGGCAGTGCGTGCGGCCCTCGACGAGCTGACCCTCGAGAAAGACGGGGTCGATGGCAAATCCGTCCTGCTGTACGGCGAAGGCTGGAACTTCGGAGAGGTAGCCGACAATGCACTCTTCGAGCAGGCCAGCCAGGGCCAATTGGCTGGAACATCGATTGGCACGTTCAGTGACCGGCTGCGCGATGCCGTTCATGGTGGCAGCCCGGTGGCAGGTGAGACCAAGTTCCAACAAGGATTCGGAACCGGCCTTGCCACGGATCCCAACGGTTCCGAGATCAACGGAACACAGGAACAGGCACTTGCCGAACTCAAGCACCAGAGCGACCTGGTCAAGCTTGGCCTGGCCGGAAATCTCGCCGAGTACAGTCTGACCACATCCGACGGCACCGTGGCGAAGGGGTCCGAACTCGATTACCGGGGTTCGCCGGCCGGCTACGCCAGCCAGCCCGATGAAATCATCAGCTACGTTGACGCCCACGACAACGAGACCCTCTTCGACATCGGTATGCTCAAGCTGCCCGCCGATACGACGATGGCCGACCGTGTGCGTATGAATACCCTGTCGCTCGCGACCGCAACATTGTCCCAGACGCCGTCGTTCTGGCATGCCGGAACGGAGCTGTTGCGTTCCAAGTCATTGGACCGCAACAGCTACAACTCCGGTGACTGGTTCAACCGCATCGACTGGACAGGCCAGGAGTCAACCTTTGGCTCGGGCTTGCCGCCGAAGGCAGACAACGGAGATCATTGGGCAGCGATGAAGCCCTTGTTGGAGAATTCTGCCAACAAGCCCCAACCAGCCGACATCTCGGCTGCGGAAGCAGGCGCGCTCGATTTGTTGCGGCTGCGTTCCTCGATCGAGCTGCTGCGATTGGGCTCGGCCGAACTCATCTCGCAAAAGGTGTCGTTCCCGGGCAGCGGAACACAGGCAACACCCGGAGTCATCGTGATGAGCATTGACGACCTTGTCGGTGCGGACGCGGATCCCGCACTTGATGGCGCACTCGTAGTATTCAATGCCAGCACTGAAACCGTCAGCCAGACAGTTGGCAACCTCGCGGGCCGGGACTACGCACTCTCGTCGGTGCAGTTGAACGGGCTCGACCCCGTCGTCAAGCAGACGGGTTGGGATGCCACGAGCGGAACCGTGAGCGTCCCCGCACGCACCGTCGCCGTTCTTGTGAACCCGGCGGACGTGGAGCCATCCGAACCCGGGAACCCCGACCCTGGCACCGACCCGAGTGCCCCGGCGACTGACACGCCCCCAACAGGCACACCGCCAACGGGCACGCCCGCAACGGACACTCCCACGACAGTCCCTCCGTCGGTGACGCCCGCCAGCCCTGTAGCGACTGGCAGCTCAACCGCGGCGGCCAAAGACGATCTCGCCAGCACCGGTGCCAGAAACACGATGCTGGCTGGAATCGCCGTCCTGATGCTGCTGGCCGGGATGACGGTGTTCACTGTGGCTCGTAGACGGAAGGCGGGCCACTAACCGCAGAAAAATAGCGCTGCAACGGCAGCAACAAAAGCCTTCGGGCGGGCACGGAAACCATTCCGTGCCCGCCCGAAGGCTTTAATTATTGTGCGGCCTTGTTATCGGGCCCCGCACCACGGCCCGCCATTCGGTTACGGCTCCAGGATGACCTTGCCCGTGGTCTGACGACCCTGCAATGCGGTGTGCGCGGCACCGGCCTCGGACAGTGGGAAACGGGCGCCGATCCGGGCCGCCAATTTACCGTGCGCAGCGGCGTCGAACACCTCGGTGGAACGCCACAGTCGCTCCTTGGCGTTGAGCAGGTAGTCGCGCAGCGTGGGGCGGACAAGGCTCAGCGAGCCGCCAGCATTCAGGCGCTGGATGTCAAAGGGTGGCACCTGGCCCGAGGCCCCGCCGAACAAGACGAGCGTCCCTCGGGTGCGCAGCGACGCAAGGGAACCGTCGAAGGTGTCCTTCCCAACGCCGTCGTACACCACATCCACACCCACACCATCGGTGAGCTCGCGCACGGCGGCGGCGAAACCTTCGTAGCGCAGCACCTCGTCGGCGCCGGCAACGCGGGCGAGCTCCTCCTTCTCCTCCGTGGAAACCGTGGTGATGACGCGGGCGCCGCGCTCCTTCAGCATTTGCGTCAGCAGTAAGCCCACACCACCGGCGCCGGCGTGCAGCAGCACAGTCTGGCCGGGCTCAACATGGTAGGTGGAATTCATCAGGTAATGCGCCGTCATGCCCTGCAGGGGGAGGGCTGCGGCCACATCGAGCGGCACGCTGGACGGCACCGGCAATGCCTTATCGACCGGGAAAATTGCGTACTCGGCGTAACAGCCGATGCCCTCGGCGGTGGCAACGCGGTCGCCCACGGCAAAGGCGCTCACGCCGGGTCCCACGGCAACCACCTTGCCGGCAGCCTCGGCACCGGGCGTGAAGGGGAACTGCACGGGGTAGGTGCCGTCGCGCTGGTAGGTTTCGATGAAGTTCACGCCCACGGCGGCAATTTTGACCAACAATTCGCCCGGACCGGCCACGGGCATGGCTACCTGTGTCAGTTGTAGAACCTCGGGACCGCCCTTGGCGGCGGCGACAATTGCATTGCACTGCTCGGTCATGGTGAACTCCAAATCGCGTGGCTTGTGAACAGGTGAGGGGCAAGCCCCAAGATCATCATAGGACGGAATGCCGCATAAAATTCGCCCTAATGCATAAATATCGGTGACACTGCATAATTCTGCTGTATAGTCGACTTATGACAATTTCAGTAGCCGTCTCAGGTGCCAGCGGATATGCCGGGGGAGAGGTGCTGCGCCTCCTGGCCGGCCACCCGAACGTAACCATCGGTGCCATCACCGCCCACAGCAACGCCGGCGAGAGGCTGGGTTCGCTCGCCCCGCACCTGCATGCCTTCGCGGACCTCGTCCTGGTTGACACCACCGTGGAAAATCTCTCCGGGCACGACGTCGTGTTCCTGGCACTACCGCACGGCGCATCCGCGGCCATCGCCGCACAGCTGCCGCCGGAAACCCTCGTCATCGACGCCGGGGCGGACCACCGCCTGGAAGATTCCGCCGCGTGGGAAAAGTTCTACGGCTCCGAGCACGCCGGCACCTGGCCCTACGGCCTGCCCGAGCTACCCGGCCACCGCGAACGCCTCAAGGGTGCCAAGCGCATCGCCGTCCCCGGCTGCTACCCCACCAGCTCACTGCTGGCCCTCATGCCCGGCTTCGCCGCCCACGCACTGCTGCCGGACGACGTCGTCATCGTTGCAGCCTCCGGAACCTCCGGTGCAGGCAAGGCGGCCAAGGTCAACCTGATCGGCTCCGAGGTCATTGGCTCCATGAGCCCGTACGGCGTGGGCGGCGGCCACCGCCACACCCCCGAAATTGAGCAGGGCCTCTCCAACGCCTCCGGCCAGGACGTACGGGTTTCCTTCACGCCCACCCTCGCCCCCATGAGCCGCGGCATCCTCACCACGGCCACGGCCAAGGTCTCCGCAAAATTCGCCGCCATGGACAACCCGGAAACCGCACTGCGGGAAATCTGGGAGGAAGCCTACGCCGAGGAACCCTTCGTGCATGTGCTCCCGGAAGGCCAATGGCCCTCCACCAAGTCCGTGCAGGGCTCCAACTATGCGGCCATCCAAATCGCCTACGACGCCCACGTGAACCGCGTGATCGTGTGCGCCGCCATCGACAACCTCACCAAGGGCACCGCTGGCGGAGCTGTACAGTCAATGAACTTAGCCCTCGGCCTACCCGAAACAACAGGCCTTTCCTTCCAAGGAGTAGCACCATGAGCGTGACCACCCCACAAGGCTTCCGTGCCGCAGGCATTACCGCGGGCCTGAAGACCTCCGGCAACCCCGATTTTGCCCTCGTCGTCAACGACGGTCCGGAGCACGCCGCCGCCGCCGTCTTCACCAGCAACCGTGTGGCCGCGGCCCCCATCCACTGGTCCCGCCAGGTCCTCAGCGACGGTCGGGTCGACGCCGTCGTGCTCAACTCCGGCGGCGCCAACGCCTGCACCGGCCCCGAGGGCTTCCAGAACACGCACGCCACCGCCGAAAAGGTTGCCGCCGTCCTGGGCCTGTCAGCCACCGACATTGCCGTCTGCTCCACCGGCCTGATCGGCGAACAGCTCCCCATGGACAAGATCCTCCCCGGTGTTGAGGCCGCAGCCGCTGCCTTGACGGACGACGGCGGAGCTGCCGCCGCCACTGCGATCATGACCACCGACACCGTCTCCAAGGAATTCTCCTGGACCTCGGCCCCCAACGCCGACGGCTTCAGCTACAGCATTGGCGGGATGGCCAAGGGTGCCGGCATGCTGGCACCCGGTCTGGCCACCATGCTGGTCGTCATCACCACCGACGCCGTCGTGGAGCCCGAGGGCCTCGACGCTGCCCTGCGCGACGCCGTCCGCGTCACCTTCAACCGTGCAGACTCCGACGGTTGCATGTCCACCAACGACACCGTCCTGCTCATGTCATCCGGGGCCTCCACCGCGTTCCCCGACATGGACGAATTCACCGCCGGACTCACCGAGGTCTGCGCCAAACTGGCCCGCGCCTTGATCGCCGACGCCGAAGGCGCCAGCCACGACATCGCCATCACCACCATGAACGCAGACAGCGAACGCGACGCCGAAGTGGTCTCCCGCTCCGTGGCCCGCTCCAACCTGTTCAAGGCCGCCATCTTTGGCAACGACCCCAACTGGGGCCGCGTCCTGGCCTCCGTCGGCACCACCGACGCCGTCTTCGATCCCGACAAGATCAACGTGCGCATCAACGGCGTCCAGATCTGCCGCAACGGCTGCATCGGGGACTCCCGCGACCTCGTGGACCTGAAACCCCGCGAAGTCACCGTCGAAATCGACCTAGCCGCAGGCGACGCGTCGGCCACGATCTGGACGAACGATCTGACCCACGCGTACGTCGAAGAAAACAGCGCCTACTCGTCGTAACGCCGTCGGGTGGCCGGCTCCGCCGGTCCCCAATCCCTCGCGGGCAGTAAGATTTTCCGCTCGTGACCTCGCTGGAAAATCCATCCCCGCTCCGGGATTGGTGACCGACTGCGCCGTCGCCAGCGCCCGTCGTTGCGAGAGTTGGGACGCTGCGGCGCCATTTAACAGGACTTTAAGGAACACATGATGACTTCGGTGGAAACCGCCCAGGACAAAGCTGGCACGCTGATTGAGGCGTTGCCGTGGATTCAGCAGTTTGCGGGCACGGTAGTGGTGGTCAAGTACGGCGGCAACGCCATGATTAACGACGAGCTGCGACGAGCCTTTGCCGAAGACATCGTGTTCATGCACCATGTGGGCATCAAGCCCGTGGTGGTCCATGGTGGCGGGCCGCAGATCAACGCCATGCTCAAGCGCCTCGACATCAAGAGCGAGTTCAAGGGCGGGCTGCGCGTCACCACGCCCGAGGCCATGGACGTTGTCCGGATGGTCCTCACGGGCCAGGTGGGCCGCGAACTGGTGGGCCTGATCAACGAACACGGCCCCTACGCCGTCGGACTTTCCGGGGAGGATGGCGCCCTGCTGCAGGCCGAGCGAACCGGCACCGTCGTGGACGGTCTGCCCGTGGATCTAGGCCTGGTCGGCGAGGTGGTTGGGGTGAATCCTGGCGCCATCTTGGACCTGTTGGAGGCTGGTCGGATCCCTGTCATTTCCACCGTGGCTCCCGAGGTGGGGGACGCCTCCACCGTGCTCAACGTCAACGCCGACACCGCCGCAGCCGCTCTGGCGGTGGCGTTGGAAGCATCGCGCTTGGTGGTCTTGACCGACGTCGAAGGTCTCTACGCGAATTGGCCGGACAAGTCCTCGCTGCTCAGCGAACTCGGCGCCAGCGCCTTGCGCGAGATGCTGCCGAGTTTGGAAGCGGGCATGATTCCCAAGATGGGTGCCTGCCTAGCCGCGGTCGACGGCGGTGTGGCCCGTGCCGCCGTTGTCGACGGCCGCACTGCCCACTCTGTACTACTGGAACTGATGACATTTGAGGGTATTGGAACCCAGATTTTCCCCGATGAGGATGAGAAGTAAATGACCGAAAACAACGATTCAATCGAGCTGACTAACGTCAACGCGACTGCCGTGGCTGGAACCGGCACCAGCGAGCAGTGGCTGGCCCGCTACAAGGATTCGCTGATGGGCGTCTTCGGTAGCCCGCAGCGCGTTTTGGTCCGTGGCGCTGGAGCTCTGGTGTGGGACGCCGATGGCAAGGAATACCTTGACCTGCTCGGTGGCATTGCCGTAAATGCGCTGGGCCACGCCCACCCCTTCGTCACCTCGGTGGTGGCCAGCCAGCTCTCCACTTTGGGCCACGTGTCAAACTTTTTCACGAGCCCCACCCAGATTGCTCTGGCCGAGAAATTGTTGGAACTCAGTCAGGCCCCGGCCGGCTCGAAGGTGTTCTTCGCCAACTCCGGCACGGAAGCCAACGAGGCCGCGTTCAAGCTGGCTCGCTCCCACGGTGGCAAGGAACGCCCCACCATTTTGGCTCTCGAAGGCGCCTTCCACGGCCGCACCATGGGTGCCCTCGCCATGACGGCCAAGGCCGCTTACCGCGAGCCGTTCGAGCCTATGCCTGCCGGCGTCCGCCACATCGCCTTCAATGACATCGACGCCCTGCGCGAAGCCATGGACAGCAGCGTTGCGGCCCTGATCATCGAACCCATTCAGGGTGAAGCCGGCGTCCGTCCGCTCTCGCCCGAGTACCTGCGGGCCGCCCGCGAGCTGACCCGCGAACACGGCGCCTTGCTGATCCTCGACGAAGTCCAGACAGGCATTGGCCGCACCGGCAGCTGGTTCGCCGGGATCGACACCGGCATCACACCTGACGCCATGACCCTGGCCAAGGGCTTGGGCGGTGGCTTCCCGATCGGTGCCATCATCACCTTCGGCGACGAGCCGTCCCATCTACTCAGTGCCGGCCAGCACGGGACCACCTTTGGCGGGAACCCGGTGGCCACGGCTGCCGCATTGGCAACGCTGCATGTACTCGAATCCAAGGATGTGCTGGCGAATGTGCGCGCCGTCAGTGAGATCTTCGCCGCCGGGCTGGCCACGATCGACGGCGTCACTGACGTCCGCGCCTTTGGCCTCCTGATCGGCTTTGACCTGGCTGAGCCTGTGGCCGCTGGCGTTGTCAGCGCGGCGTTGGAGGCAGGCTTCATTGTCAACGCTCCCCGCCCCAACACCATCCGCCTCGCGCCGCCCTTGAATCTGACGGCCGCACAAGCACAATCCTTCCTGGCGGCACTGCCCGGATTACTAGCCACCGCAACGGCCGCCCACACAGCCGCAACCACCACGGAAAAGAGCTCCTGATGACCCGCCACTTTCTCGTAGATACCGATCTGAGCCCCGCCGAGCAGGCCGAGGTTCTGGACCTTGCCGCACAGCTGAAGAAGCAGCCCTACTCCAAGAGCACTTTCGCCGGTGATGGCCAGGGCGCCCAAACCGTAGCGGTCATTTTCGATAAAACCTCCACCCGAACCCGTGTCTCCTTCGCCGCTGGCGTGGCTGCCTTGGGTGGCAACCCGCTGATCATCAACCCGGGCGAAGCGCAGATCGGCCATAAGGAATCGGTCTCCGACACCGCCAAGGTCCTGGAGCGTATGGTTTCGACCATTGTGTGGCGCACCTACACCCAGGCTGGTCTGGAGGAAATGGCCGCCAATTCCAAGGTGCCCGTCATCAACGCCCTCTCCGATGACTACCACCCGTGCCAGCTGCTCGCGGACCTGCTCACCATCAAAGAACACAAGGGCGAACTCGCCGGACTGACCATGACCTATATGGGGGACAGCGCCAACAATATGGCCAACTCCTACCTGCTGGCCGGGGTCACGGCCGGCATGCACGTGCGCATCACCGGACCTGCCGGGTATCTGCCAGCCGACGCCGTGGTCCTCGCCGCCCAGGAACGTGCCGCCCAGACCGGCGGTTCGGTGCTCATCACCACCGATGTTGCGCAGGCTGTCGCCGGCGCCGACGTTCTGGTCACCGACACCTGGGTATCCATGGGGCAAGAAGATGAGAAGGCTGCGCGCATGGAGCTCTTCACCGACTACGCGCTCGACGACGCAGCCCTCGCCCAGGCTGCTCCTGACGCGATCGTGCTGCATTGCTTGCCTGCCTACCGCGGCTACGAGATCTCAGCCTCCGTCATTGATGGTCCGCAGTCCGTGGTGTGGGATGAAGCCGAGAACCGTCTGCACGCCCAGAAGGCGCTGATGGTGTGGCTGGTGGAGCAAACTGCTGCCGAGAATGCCGTTATCAGCGCCGCCTTGGCCGACGCCACAGGGACCGGCGCTTAGCCATGAGCAAGAACTCCATTCCGGCGGCAATGCCGGCCACCAAGACGGCACGGCAGGCACGGGTTGCGGCCCTGTTGACCAGCCGCGCCGTCCGCTCCCAGGCGGAGCTGGCCACGCTGCTGGCTGCCGACGGGTTGGTGGTTGGCCAAGCGACGCTGTCACGGGACCTGGTGGAATTGCGGGCAGTACGAGTGCGCGGCAATGACGGCGGATTGATTTACGCCCTGCCCAAAGAGGGTGGGGACCGCAGTGTTCATGCGGCCTCGTCCCAGGAGCTGTTGGACACCCGCCTGATCCGCCTGTGCGGTGAATTGTTGGTCACGGCCGAAGGCTCAGCCAACATCGCCGTACTCCGCACACCGCCCGGAGCGGCAAACTTCTTGGCATTGGCCATTGACCACTCGGTCATGCCCGCCATCCTTGGCACCATTGCCGGAGACGACACCGTCATGGTCATCAGCAGGGATGCCCAAGGTGGGGCCGACGTGGCCGAACGCTTCTTGCAATTTGCTGCTGAATCAAGCGCCGGGGCGTAGCCTGAGCTGGTAGGGGCGGTGTCCGACGTCGTACTTTTTGGACATGATGAATATCTTTTAGTAAGAATGCATAATCATGCATTATGCTGGATAGCAACGTGAAAAATACTCTGCACGAGTATGGACAATAGGGAGAGAAACAAGTGACTGAACGCATTGTATTGGCCTACTCCGGTGGCCTTGACACCTCGGTTGCCATCGGCTGGATCGGTGAAGCAACCGGCGCAGAAGTTATCGCTGTGGCCGTTGATGTAGGACAGGGCGGAGAGTCCTTGGAGGACATCCGCCAGCGCGCACTGGGTTGCGGTGCCGTCGAAGCGTACGTTGCCGATGCTCGTGACGAATTTGCCAACGAATACGCCATGCCGACTTTGAAGGCCAACGCCCTCTACCAGGGTCACTACCCCTTGGTTTCGGCCATCTCCCGCCCCGTGATCGTCAAGCACCTGGTCAAGGCCGCCCGCGAATTCGGCGCCACCACCGTTGCCCACGGCTGCACCGGCAAGGGCAACGACCAGGTTCGCTTCGAAGTCGGTATCCAGACCCTCGGCCCGGACCTGAAGTGCATTGCACCTGTTCGCGACCTCGCCCTGACTCGCGATAAGGCCATTGTTTACGCCGAGCAGAACAACCTGCCGATCGAGACCACCAAGAAGAACCCGTACTCGATCGACCAGAACGTGTGGGGCCGCGCCGTCGAAACCGGTTACCTGGAAGACATCTGGAACGCTCCCACCAAGGACATCTACGACTACACGGCCACCCCGGAATTCCCGCCGGCACCGGATGAGGTCATCATCTCCTTCCGTCAGGGTGTCCCCGTTGCCATTGACGGCGTCAAGGTCTCCCCGCTGCAGGCTATCCAGGAACTGAACCGCCGTGCAGGCGCCCAGGGCGTTGGCCGCATCGACGTTGTTGAGGACCGCTTGGTGGGCATCAAGAGCCGCGAGATCTACGAAGCACCCGGCGCCATGGCGCTGATGACCGCCCACAAGCACCTCGAGGACATCACGATCGAGCGCGAGCAGGCCCGCTTCAAGGCAACCATCAGCCAGCGTTGGGCCGAGCTGGTCTACGACGGCCAGTGGTTCTCCCCGCTGAAGCGTTCACTGGATGCTTTCATCGAGGACACTCAGCAGCACGTCAACGGCGACATCCGCATGACCTTGCACGGTGGCCAGGCCATCGTCAACGGTCGCCGCTCAGAGACCTCCCTGTACGACTTCGATCTGGCCACCTACGACACCGGCGACACGTTCGACCAGTCGCAGGCCAAGGGCTTCATCGAGCTGTGGGGCATGTCCTCCAAGGTTGCTTCACAGCGCGACCAGCGCGTACTGGGACTGTAGTCGTGGCTGAAGTCAGCCACGGGACCAACGAGGGCGCGCTGTGGGGTGGCCGTTTTCAGGGCGGCCCCGCAGATGCCCTCGCTGCGCTGAGCAAGTCAACGCACTTTGACTGGCGCCTGGCACTGTATGACATTGCCGGTTCCAAGGCGCACGCCCGTGTTTTGAATACGGCGGGCCTCTTGGATGCTGCCGAGCTCGAAGGCATGTTGGCTGCTCTGGACCAGCTCGAAGCTGATGTGAAGTCAGGTGCCTACGGCCCGTCCGAGTCCGACGAGGACGTGCACGGCTCCCTTGAGCGCGGCTTGATTGAGCGTGCGGGAACGGCTTTGGGCGGCAAGCTCCGAGCCGGCCGGTCACGCAACGATCAGGTGGCCACGCTGGGACGCATGTACCTGCGCGAGCATGCCCGGATCATCGCCGCCGGAGTGCTCTCCGTTATTGATGCTCTGGTGGAGCAGGCAAAGGCGCACCACGGTGTGGCCATGCCTGGGCGTACACACTTGCAGCACGCTCAGCCGATCCTGCTCAGCCATCACCTGCTGGCTCACGCTTGGGCGTTGCTGCGTGATGTGCAGCGCCTGGTCGACTGGGACAAGCGCGCGGCTGTGTCCCCTTACGGCTCCGGCGCCCTTGCCGGCTCGTCGCTGGGCCTGGACCCGAACGCCGTCGCAGCCGATCTCGGCTTCGACTCCGCGGCCTGGAACTCGATCGACGGCACCGCATCACGGGATGTCTTCGCCGAATTCGCGTGGGTTGCCGCCATGATCGGCGTTGACCTCTCCCGCGTTTCCGAGGAAGTTATTCTGTGGGCCACGAAGGAGTTCTCCTTTGTGACCTTGCATGATTCCTACTCCACGGGATCCTCGATCATGCCGCAGAAGAAGAACCCCGATGTGGCGGAGCTGGCCCGCGGCAAGGCCGGGCGCCTGATTGGCGATCTGACCGGTCTGTTGGCTACGCTCAAGGGTTTGCCGTTGGCGTACAACAGGGATCTGCAGGAGGACAAGGAGCCCGTCTTTGACGCGGCCGACACCCTTGAACTGCTGCTGCCCGCCGTCTCCGGCATGATGGCGACACTGGTGTTCAACACCGAACGCATGGAAGCACTGGCTCCGCAGGGCTTCGCGCTGGCTACCGACATTGCCGAATGGCTGGTCCGCCAGGGCGTGCCGTTCCGCGATGCCCACGAGCTCTCGGGTGCAGCCGTCAAGGTGGCCGAGGCCCGCGGCGTGGAACTGTGGGATCTGACGGACGAGGAGTACGCCGGCATTTCGGCGCACCTCACTCCCGAGGTTCGTACGGTTCTGAGCACGGAAGGTTCACTCAACAGCCGCAACGCGCAGGGCGGCACCGCACCGTCCGCCGTACTGGCGCAGCTGGCTGCCCTTGAGGGGCAGCTGGGCGAGGTTCGCACCTTCCTGGCCTGACCGGCGTCGTACTTCTTTGAGCCACAACGGCAAATGCCCGCATCCTTCGAAAGATGCGGGCATTTGCCGTCTATGCTGGGGTGCATGACTGATATTTCGAATGCGCAGCTTATGGAGCGCCTCGCAACTGCGGCGGGCAATGTGAGCGGAAAATTGGCGACTCTCACGGACGCCGACGTCCTGGTCGCCACTGATTTGCCCGGCTGGACCCGGGGGCATGTTTTGGCCCATATTGCGCACGTTTCCAATGCTGTCGCGCGGCAGATTGAGTACGCCCTGCGCGGGGAGCTTGTGGAATTTTACGACGGCGGGACCGGCGGGCGCACGCAGGCCATCGAGATGAACGCGGGCCACACGGCCGCTGAGCACCGGGAGTACATTTCCAGTGCGTTCACGCGGGCACTGGCCGTTCTGGGCGGGCTGGACGAGTCGCAGTGGACGTTGCCTGTCAGCTACCGCAGCGGGGATGTCCGCGGCGTGGCGTTGGCCTATTGGCGTGAGCTCGTCATCCACCTGGCCGACCTACAGTTGGGTCGCGGGCCGGAGACCTGGTCCAAGGAATTCTGCCTGTACCTGATTGAATTCCTCACCGCCCGCGTGCCGGCGGACATCCACCTGAAGCTTTTGCCGCTGGCGCTGCCGCCGATGACCATGGGGTCCGGCGAAACTGCCGTCTCGATCCAGGGCATGCTGACGGACATCGCCGCCTGGCTGTCCGGGCGCACGCCCACCATGGGCTCCCTGCGCGCCGAGGCCGCCGCCGATTCCGTCGAGTTGCCAGTGCTGCTGCCGTGGCCATCGGCGTTCGCCGCGAAATAGCCTGCCCGTTTTTGTTGGTTTTCCCTCCTTGCCCGTGCGGCCGGGCCCAGTGCCGCCGTTGTCCTTGATGGACGACGGCGGTTCTTGCGTTAAGCGCCCGCCTCGCTTCGCGTGCTCTCTCCTTTGCGTTCACTGAAATTCTCGGTTTCCTGTCGCTTTCTGACCGGTGCGCCACATGCGGGCCCGGGTACGAATCTCGGCGGTGACAGCTGTCTTCGCTTCCGCGTAGTAATTCATGTCAGTCCACTCTTGCTGAGCAAGACTCTTTTTCGTCCTCGCTTATAGGACGCGGGGTCCTCATCATGCGGTGGCCGAGCTCCCGGACACGGACCACGAAACCCACCGACTCGAGTTTGCTCACGTACGAATCTTCATTTGCGACGTCATCGACCGTCACCCGAATGTCGATAATCGGCTTCGCTGCCAACCCGGGGGACCGCCGTTCATCCACTGTGTGCGACCGACAGCACAACGTCCCCTATGGCCTCCTTGATAACCATCCCGAGTGCCTCAAAGCGGGAGGGCCAGGCGGAGTCGTATTCAATGCTGACGATGGGGTGTACTTCACCCCCACCGATCAAGACGGCGTCCAAGTGCTCATCTGATTCACGATTCATGGGCCTATCCGGCCATCACCCCGACAGGTGGGTTTGCGGCCCCGGCAATCATTCGAGACTCTAAAGCGGAACGGAGCAGAACTCCACTTAGGCCTTCACGCTGGAATCAAAAATCGAAGATTATTTCTAGAATACATTGCGGTTATATAACGGTGGGAGTAGTCTTGATGTATGAGCAATTGGGAGTCGTTCCCCGGTGATCCGGGTGGTTCCGCCGCACAGGATGTGGCGGGGTTGCTGGCTGGGATTGCTCTTCCTCTCATTGAACGCTTTGGGTCTGACAATGAAGCCTTGGCCGGATTGGATGATCATGCGTTGTATCCACTGTCTGGTCCGGAGCCTGTGACGCGGGCATCGGTCGCACGATCCGTGGTGGCGGAGGGGGTGTTGGCGCTGGAAGTCGTGCGGGTGTTGGAGAACTCGTTGGCGGCGTGCAAGGCGGGGCTGGTGGACCGGGTTCTGGGTGCTGTGGCGGTGGAGTCCGCGGCGACAGAATTGAGCCGGTACCAGGCCGGGGTGGCTGAGACGGGGTGTGTGGCGGAGATCGCGTTGGCGTTGGGCATTCCGGAACGTACGGCGGCGGCGTTGGGTGCGCATGCGGTGGAGCTGCAGTCTCATCCGCGGACGCGGGCGGCATTGGGGGCAGGTGTGCTTTCCTGGCGGCATGCGGTCACGATCCTGAACGAATTGGGCACCTTGGGCGAAACACCGGGTGTCACCGCGGATGATGCGGTGGTGTTGGAGGGGCGCTTGTTGGTGTTGGCGGAGGGTGCCACAGCGTCGCGGTTTGCTTCGAAGGCGCGGCGGGCGCGGGAGTTGATGTTTCCGGATTCGTTGGAGGCGCGGACGAAGCAGGCGTTTCGGGGCCGGAAGATCACCAACGATCCTGGCAAGGATGGGATGAATTGGTTGGAGTTGCATATTCCTACGATTGCGGCGAACGCGATTATGGTGCATTGCACGCGGGCGGCGCGGGCTATCAAGGCTGATGCGTTGGAGCGGCAGCGGGATGCTGTTGCGCGGGGGACCGGTGAGGATTGTCGTGAGTACCGGACGTTGGATCAACTTCGGGCTGATGTTGCTGCGATTCTTTTGATGGGTCAGGAGCTGCCGGACAATGCCCGGTACACCACCTCGAACAGCACCCACAACAACTCCAGCGGCAGCAACGCCAGCGGCAGCGGTGCGAAGAGCGGCGGCAGCAACGGCACTAGCGGCGGCGGTTGTGGCTGGGGTGCCGAGAGTAGCGGGACGGCGTGGTGGGGCAGTGCCGGATGCAGTGACAGCGATCAGGGTATTCCGTCAGGTGATGCGTTCAACGACCCGACCGGGAATGTCGGGGATGCCGGTTCTAGTGGCGGAGCCAGCCGGAAAGACGGCAGGAAAGCAGGACAGGCTGCGGGCCATGATGCTGGCCAGTATGCCCCTCAGGGTGACGATACAGGTGTCGGTGACAGTGCTGGTGACGGTGAGGGTGCTGGTGCTGGTGTGGATGGTTTGGGTGTCCCGGGGCAGGGTATGGGGTTTGCGCCGTTTGGGGAGAATTCCGCGTTTGGGGTGTCTTTGATTGATGTTGAGCCGCCATGGGCGCATGCTCAGCCGTTCACTCAGGTCCAGCATGGAGTCGGTGAGGGCCAGCTTGCAGCCGGTGGGGGCCTGGCTGCGACCAGGGGTACCACTGCTGGTAGCGATACGGGATGTGGTGACGGTGTAGGGGATGGTGCTGCCTCCGGTGTCGTGACCGGGGGAGGTGTTGTGCCTGGGTGTGGGGGCACTGGGGTCGTTGCTGCTGCGGATGACGGAGATGTGCTGTTGGAGGGGACGGTTGTGCCCGGCGGCCCCGGTGGTCCTGGTAGCGGTGGCCCTGAGGCTGGAGACCCGGGCTGCAGCGGCCCCGCCGGCCCCGGTGGCTCTGGCGTCGGCGGGTTCCGTGGCCGTGGTGGGTCGTTTGTTGGTGGGGATGTGCCGGTAGAGGGGTTTGTGCTAGGGGATGGGTCTGGTTTTGTGAATGGTGTGGTTGACGGGGTGACGGAGAAGCCGGCGTGGGAGTTGTTGGAGCAGGAAGCGTATTTGGAGCAATTGACTCGTCTGGGTGAGCATCCGGTGTTGGCGGATCCGCCGATGCCCAAGGTGTTGGGGTTGCTGAAGGTTTCATTCTTGGGGTTGCTGGGCATTACGGATGAACCCGCGGAGCTTGACGATAGTACTGCCGGGCCGGTGCCGTTGAGTATTGCCCGGAGGTTGTTGGCCGGATCGAGTACGTTTTTGCGGGTGCTGACGGATCCGATCACCGGTGAGGGATTGCCGTTGGAGCCGGAGCGGTACACGTTGCGGAACTCGGAGCGTTCGGTGTTGCAAGCGTTGGCCGGTGGCTGTTATTTCCCGAATTGCACGGAGCCGGTGATGGATACCGACCTTGATCATGTGAAAAGTTTTGAATCCGGCGGAAGGTCGACTCTGGTTAACCTTCGTCCGGCCTGCAAACGTCATCATCGGTTGAAGCACTTCAAGGATGACAAAGACCGGCGGGGGAAGTATCGGCGTTGGGCGGAGCCGTGGCGGGACGGGATCCGGTTGCGTGGTTGGACGCCCAGGTTGTGCAGTGATGGGCGTGTGGGGTGGGTGTCACCGAGCGGGACGTATCGGGCTCCTGAATGTACTGGGCCCCAGCGCCCGGCCTACCCGAAGTGGTTGAAGAAGCGTCTGGCCAAGGCACTCGCCACACCAGAGGTCCCCGACGCCCCGGTCCCACCCAGCGCCTAAGCGCTGGTCGGCTCAAGCTCACAGTCCTCGGACTCCTGGACAGCCTCCACCTCCGGAACCCACGATTGAATGCGGCACTACAAGGTGAACTCGTTCCAATCGAGGGTTGTGGTGGACCCGAATTCCCAGTTGGAACGCAGGATGGCGTAGGCGACTGCGGCCAGCGGATCGCCGCCCGCATCCGGCCACGCCTGTCGATAATGGGCTTCCTTAATGAACCCCGCACGGAGGAAGGGTGAACCCGCATGGAGGAAGGGTGAACCCGCATGGAGGAAGATCTTGCGCACGGCAAAGTTGTCCCCCTGGTTTGGCCCTCAAAGGTTGGCCCGCATAGCGCAGGATGCCTGGCATCGTCGTGGAAATCTTCCAAAACGACCAGGCCCCGCCGACTGTCGCCGTCATTAATCCAGAAAGCCTGTGACTCATCGTTCCGAAACCGGCCCGAGCGCACTCTGCGGCGCATGGATTCCACATGGCTGGCGGAGCCGGGGTGTTATGGAAAGGTGTTGATCTGCAGAAAGGACACCAGATCGTCATGGTCTGCGCCATTCATGGCCGTCAACGTGAGCGTCATGGTTTGAGCTTAGAAGAGGCTTTTGAACGGACGCCGTGTCCGGCAGTGGGCAGTGGTTTTTCCCCTGCAACACGCCATAGATGCAAGGTGGCGTATGACCGCCAGGGGCTCAAGGTTTCCGCCATGCGGCCTAACTCCGGTGCCTTGATGGCCCGGGCCTGGGCCAAGGTGTCGCCGCGGAGCAGCCCGTAGCCATTTCGGACGGCGGCATCGCCCGGCAAGAAGATGTCGCGGTCACCCAGTACCCGCATGGCAACATAGCCCACTGTCCAGGGGCCGATGCCGGGAATGGGCAGCAGCTTCTCGGCCAGCGATTGGTACGTATCCGCAGCACTGATGTGCAGGGAACCATCGGCCAGCATGCCAGCGACGGACACGATGGCATCAATGCGCCGCTGCGGCCCGCGCAGGATGTCCCGTCCACCGGCGGCGATTTCGGCAGGTTGGGGAAAGAGGTGGGCCATGGAACCGTGCGGCAGCCGTGAGGGGGTGCACAGCACCAGAAGCTGGGTCAGTGCCGTGCGGGCGGCGGCCACGGTTATTTGTTGTCCCACCATGGCCCGGATCAGGATCTCCGCCGGATCGACGGAGCCCGGCAGCCGGATGCCCGGCAGCTCGGCAACACGATCCGATAGCAGCGGCAGCGCGCCCAGTGCAGCATCGGCTGGGCTGGGGTCATGGTCCAGATTGAACAGATGGCGCACCTTGGCGACGAGTTCGCCGGTGTCTGCAGCGTCCTCTACGCGGTGCGTGAGTGCGAGAGAGCCGCCATCCCCCTCAAGGCTGAACCAGCCGTGCCCGGCGGAAAGTTGCAGCGTCCGCGCATAACTGGTGGCAGTGGCTTCTTCAACACCGGGCACCGCACGAGCCGCCAAAAAATCGAAGATGCCGGGCTCAAAGGGGGGATGGAATTCAAGGTCTACGGCCATGCCTGCATTCTTCCACGGGGCCTGCGCTCCGCGCAGCACAGCCAAGCGTGCTGACCGCAGCCGGAAGCTGGCAGCACCAGAGTCAGGGCAGCAACACAATCTTGCCGTGGACGGTGCCTGCCTCCATCGCGGAGTGTGCACGGGCCGCATCCTGCAGGGGCAGGGTGGTGATGCTGCGTGCCGCGAGTGCCCCGTCAGCGAGGAGCTTGTTCACCGTTTCCGCGGCCTCCGCAAGGTCGGTTTCCGTTGCGTTGCTGATCGCGAATCCACGGATGCTGATGTCGTGCGGGTACAGTCTGCCCAGCCGGATGGTTGCTGTCGCCGACATACCCGACATGAGGACGATTCGTCCGCGCAGCCCCAACACGTCCACGGCGAGATCAAGCTGGTGCCGTCCGGACGTCTCCAGGTGGACGTCCACGCCACGACCGCCGGAGACCCGGCCCACGGTGTCACGTAGTTCATCTGCGAAGTCCGGAGAGCGGAAGTCAAGCACGGCGCTGGCGCCCAGCCCGCGGCAGTAGTCGAGATCGGCTGCGCTGGAGGAGGCGACGACCAAGGCACCTGCACTGACTGCTTGGCTGACGGCGGCAGAGCCGACACCTCCGCCCGCACCGCCGATGAACACGGTTTCCCCCGGCTGCACTTGGCCGTGCCGGTGCAACGCCAAATAGGCGGTGGCGCCGGAGTGCAGCACGGCCGCCGCCTGAACAGGGTCCACGCCGGCCGGCAAAACGTAGAGCCGCTCGGCCGGAACGGCAATGGATTGTGCAGCAGCACCCGGCCGCCCGTCGAAGCCCATCGAATTCGACCACACTGCGTCGCCGGGGGAGAAACGCCCGGCCGCGCCAGGGCCAATGAGTTCCGCGGTCCCCACCAGGTCCCGGCCAACGACTTGCGGGAAGTGCAGTTCCGTGGCGTACGCCCCGCTGCGGACAAAAGTGTCGACATGGTTGACCGCGGAGGCGGCCACCCGGACCAGGACGGTGCCGGGCGTAGGCCCGGGCAGCGGCCGGTCGCCATAGTGGATGACGCCGGGGCCGCCCAATTCGGTGAAATACGCGGCCTTCATGAATGGTGGCCTCATGGGTGGAGTCTACTCCCAACGGATCCCAACGGAGGCCCGCAGGGCTGGGTAAGGGGGCGGAACAGGCGCACTGCTAAATTGGGAAGATGAACGCGCCCACAAACGTCCTGGAGCTGTTGGAGAACCCTGCCCCCGAGGTTGCGCCCTACTTGTTGGGCGCCTTGGTGAGGCACGAGAGTCCGGAAGGTGCCGTCGTCGTACGTCTGACAGAGGTGGAAGCCTACTTGGGGCCGCGATTGTCAGAGGATCCGGACCCGGGATCGCACAGTTATGGCGGACGGACCGAGCGCAATGCCACCATGTTTGGTCCGCCGGGGCACCTCTACGTGTACTTCAGTTACGGAATGCATTTCAGTGCGAATCTGGTGTGCCGCCCGGAAGGGATCTCCTCTGGGTGCCTGCTGCGCGCCGGGGAGATTGTGGAAGGGCTGGAGCTGGCCCGTTCGCGCCGTCCCACTGCTAAGCGCGACGCCGAGCTGGCGCAAGGTCCTGCTCGACTGGCCAAAGCCATGGGGTTCAAGGGGGAGCACAACGGCCTATTCGCCCTCGCCGGACCCGTCACCGTGACGCTGCCTGAGACCCCGGCCAACAACATCAAGTCGGGGCCGCGGGTCGGCATCAGCGGACCCGGCGGCACGGCGGCGTACCCGTGGCGTTTCTGGCTGGACGGTGAGCCCACCGTGTCGAAGTTCAGGCCGGGAGTGGTGCGTGCTCCGCGTCGGCTCGGGTCAGCTGCTCCGAGAATTCAATAAGCTCTGCCACCTCCGGCTGCAGATCCGCGGGGGTCAGGCGGTGCACCAGACCGGAGCGTGATTGCGGCCATTCATGGGCCAGTAGCGAGTAGACGCTGCTGTCAACGCGCAAGCCGTCGTGTCCGCGGCGGTAGCTGCGCAGCACCCCTTCCAAGGTGGCGCCGAGCTTGACAATGGCGGCGGCGCTGCGGGTGTTGCGGACATCGCAGCGCAGAGTCACTCGCTGCACGGCAAGGACCTCAAAGGCGAAGGTCAGCAGCGCCAGCTTCGAAGAGGCATTGACGTTGCGGCCCCAATAGTTGCGGCCAAAAAACGTCATGCCAAGCTCTACCCGCGACTGCTCCGGCACGTAGTCGTACAAGCTGGTGGTCCCGGCGACGGTGCCGGTGTCCTCGTCGATAACGGCGAAGGCGATGACAGAGGGATCGGCGATTCGGGTCGCCAAAAGCCGCTCCAACGCACGCTTGGAGGTGGGCATTTCGGAGGCCATGCCCGCCCACATATCTGCATCGATGTAGGGGAACAAATCTGCCGCATGACGACGCCTGAGCGGCACAAGCCGGACGCCATGTCCGGGAAGTGAAATGTTGTGTTGCACGGGAATATATAAGCACCTTTTTGGCCATCCGAAAAGCCCACTCATGAGAGCCTGTACCGTTGAAGGGTGAACGAGACATTAAGTGCCCCCGAAGTGCCCCATTTCAGCCTCCCCGAAGTCAGCCAAATTCCGCACGTTTCCGCGGTCATTGAGCAGTTGTGTGCCACGGTTCCCAACTACCCCTCGCCGGGTATTGTTTTCAAAGATTTAACCCCGGTATTTGCTGACGGGCCCGCCCTGAAACAGGTGGTCGATGCGATCGTGACTTCCTTCGCTGGAAAGTTCGACGCCGTTGCCGGAGTTGAGGCGCGCGGCTTCCTCTTGGCTGCGGCTGCTGCATACGCCACGGGGACCGGTGTGATCACCATCCGCAAGGCCGGAAAACTGCCCCGCGAGGTGTACGCCGAAAGCTACGCGCTGGAGTATGGCGAGGCGACTCTGGAACTGCACCAAGAAGACGTCCCAGTTGGCACGCGTGTGTTAATTCTTGATGATGTGCTTGCCACGGGAGGGACGCTGGGTGCCGCAGCGGCACTGTTGGAGCGCACGGGAGCCGTGGTGGCCGGCGTCGGAGTTGTCCTTGAAATTGATGCTTTGCCGGGCCGGGCCAATCTGGCTCCCTACGACGTGGTGTCACTGCTCCACGTTTAGGGCTGAAATATAAGGCTGAATATCTGGCCGAGATTCAGCCTGGAAGCGCCCGCCCCGCAGGCGGGATAGAATAGACGGTCCGCCTTTTGGCGGGATGCCTTAGTTATCAGGAGCCTTGCATGTATGACGACGAGTTGGCCCACGAACGCAACTATGTTGATGGGCTTTACGGACGCCTAGATGAACTCCGCGCCGAAAAGGTTGAGCAGCTAGCGCAGGTGCGCCGGGCGAAGTCCATGGGTACGCACCAGAACCGGTCCGAACGTGACGCCTTTGCCACGCTCTACGAGAACCGACTGGCGCAGCTGAACGCGGTCGACGACAGGTTGGTGTTTGGTCGGCTCGACCTCGACGACGGCCAGGCCCGGTACATTGGCCGGATCGGCCTGCTCTCTGAAGACCTGCGCCAGCTGCTGATCGATTGGCGTGCCCCCGAGGCGGGCACGTTCTATCAGGCCACCGCCTTTGAGCGTATGGGGGTGCGCCGCCGTCGTCATTTGCTGTTGAACGGGCGCAACGTCAAAGCCATCGAGGACGACGTTCTGGACCACACCATGCTGGTGCACGGCGAACACGTCCAGGGTGAAGGAGCCCTTTTGGCAGCGCTGAATTCCAAGCGCACCGGCCGTATGAATGACATTGTCGGCACCATCCAGGCCGAGCAGGACAGGATTATCCGCTCACCTCTCAGCGGTGCGCTGGTGGTCCAGGGTGGGCCCGGCACGGGCAAGACCGCCGTTGCGCTGCACCGCGCCGCATACCTGCTCTACACACATCGCGAACGCCTGCAGTCCTCCGGCGTGCTGTTGGTGGGCCCCTCCAACGCCTTCATGAAATACATTGAGCGCGTGCTGCCTTCCCTCGGCGAGACCGGTGTGGTCATGGCCAGCGTGGGAAACTTGTTCCCGGGCGTACAGGCCATGGCTCCGGAATCGGCTGAAGCAGCTGAACTCAAAGGCCGGATCGACATGGCCCGCGTGGTGGCGAACGCTGTAGCCAACCGGCAGCGCCTCCCGCAAGGAGATGTCAGGCTCGACGTCGAAGGCACCCGTTTGATTCTTACCGTCCGCCAGGTTCGTCGCGCCAGGGAACGGGCACAGGCCACCGGGCTGCCGCACAATGAGGGGCGCGTTGGCTTCGTCAAAACTCTGCTGCGTGAGCTCACCGAGCAGTTGCGCGAGCACATTGAGTCCGCTGGTGCTGGCAACAACGCCGACCGGTCCTACCTGGCCGAGGACGTCCGTTCATCACGCGATGTGCGCGTCATGCTCAACCTGTGCTGGATGCCCATGACAGCCGAACAACTCATTGATGACATGTTCAGCAAGCCGGAAATCTTGCGCGCTGTCACGCCCAACCTCAGCGAGGCTGAGCGCAGCCTGCTCCTGCGCAGCCCCGGCTCGCCTTGGAGCGAATCGGATGTGCCGCTCCTGGATGAAGCCGCCGAGCTCTTGGGTGAAATGGACGCCACCGGCGGCCGTGCCCAGGCCACAGCCGAATCCCAGCGGAAACGGAATTTGGTCAATGCTGAGAAGGCCATCTCCAACGTGAACCAGCTGCTGGAGGACTCCGGCGTTGATGGCATGTTGACGGCTGAGCAACTTGCGGACTATAACGAAGTTCAGGCCGCATCCCAGACCAGCGCCGAGCGCGCTCTGACGGACCGCACTTGGGCCTACGGGCACGTGGTGATCGACGAGGCGCAGGAGCTGTCCCCGATGCAGTGGCGCGTGCTGATCCGCCGCTGCCCGGTGAAATCTTTCACGATCGTGGGTGATATTGCCCAGACCAGCTCCGTCTCCGGTGCCACGTCCTGGCAGCAGGCACTGACCCCGTTCTTGGGGGAACGCTGGAATGTTGAGGAGCTGACGGTCAATTACCGCACGCCCATGCAAATCGCTGAGGCTGCCGTGCGCATGGCCAATGCTGCCGGTCAGGTGGTCTCTGCTCCCAAGGCAGTGCGCGACGGCGAATGGGAACCCCTTGTTGACCACGTCGCCGCTGCCGAGGTGGTAGCCCAAGTGGTCGCCGTCATGCCCGAGGAGACTGCCGCTGTGGGCGGGGGACTGGTGGCCGTTATTGCTCCGCCGTCCATGGTGGCCGAAACCACTGCCGCCTTACGTGCCGTCTACGGTTCAAGGATCGGCCACGGGGCTGGTTCGCTGGAACAGGACATTGTGGTGATTGACCCACACGAGGCCAAGGGCCTGGAGTTCGATGGCGTCATCATCGTTGAACCGGCGGCGCTTCTGGCAGGTGCCCATGGCCGTGTCGGTGACCTGTACGTGGCCATGACCCGCCCCACCCAGCGGCTGCGCCTGATCACCTCGGAACCGCTTCCCGCGGGAATCGAAAAGTAAAAGATACCGGAACTTTCCGCTGTAGCCGTCCCAGAGACGGCTACAGCGCACGGCACCGAGGGGCACGATGGCGCAAAAACGCCGTCGTGCTGGTAATTTTGTGGTGTGTCTTTGCAAACTGAACTCCGCGCCCCCGAGAACGATCCCAGCTTCGCCAATGTTTGGCAGGAGCTCAAGTGGCGAGGCCTGGTGCAGGTCTCCACCGATGAAGCAGCCCTTGAGGAACTGCTCGCCGGCGAACCGATCACGTACTATTGCGGCTTCGACCCCACCGCTCCCAGCCTGCACTTGGGTAACCTCGTCCAGCTGCTGACCATGCGCCGTATGCAGCTCGCTGGCCATAAGCCACTGGGCTTGGTAGGCGGCTCAACCGGCCTTGTGGGGGACCCGCGTCCGACAGCGGAGCGCACCATGAACTCCAAGGAAACAGTTACCGAGTGGGTGGGTTACCTGCAGGGGCAAGTCCAGCGTTTCCTGTCCTTCGAGGGTGAGAATGCTGCGCGCATGGTCAACAACCTGGATTGGACGGCGCCCATGAGCGCCATCGATTTCCTGCGCGACATTGGCAAGTACTTCCGGGTCGGCACCATGATCAAGAAGGATATTGTTGCCTCACGTCTGAACTCGGATGAAGGCATCAGCTACGCCGAATTCAGCTACCAAATCCTGCAGGGCATGGACTTCTTGGAACTGTACCGCCAGTACGGTTGTGTGCTGCAGCAGGGTGGTTCCGATCAGTGGGGCAACCTGACCAGCGGCACCGATCTGATCCGTAAGGTTGAAGGTACCTCGGTGCACGCCTTGGGCACCCCGTTGATCACCAACTCCGACGGCACCAAGTTCGGTAAGAGCGAGGGTAATGCCATTTGGCTGGATCCTTCCATGTGCAGCCCCTTTGACATGTACCAGTTCTGGCTCAACACCGCTGATGCTGATGTGGTGGACCGCTTGAAGGTGTTTACCTTCCTATCTCGTGAAGAGATTGCCGCCATCGGGGCGTCGGTTGCCGAAAAGCCGCAGGCACGCGAAGGCCAACGGACTTTGGCATTCCAGGTAACTTCACTGGTCCACGGTGTGGATGCAACGCTCAAGGTCATTGCCGCCTCAGCTGCACTCTTTGGTCAGGGCGATCTTGCCGAACTGGACCAGCGCACCTTGGAATCAGCAACCCGCGAACTGCCTCGCTCGTCAGCACCTGCCGCTGGCTTGAGCATTGTGGAACTGCTGGTCGCTTCAGGATTGTCCAAGACAAATTCAGAAGCTCGCCGCACAGTAGGGGAGGGTGGCGCGTATGTGAACAACCAGAAGGTCACCGATCTCGACGCGGTTCTCGGCGCAGACCAGGCATTGCACGGCAAGTACCTCTTGGTGCGCCGCGGCAAGCGAACACTGTCGATGGTTGAACTGAACGGCTGATCACAGCTGCCCGCCAAGCTGAGAGTTTGCCTAGAAGCCCGCCCCCGATTTGCGTGGGGGCGGGCTTCTGTGTATTGTTCTATCTGTTGCTTGCACAAGGTTGAGCCGCTTCGAAAGAAGCACCGACTCCCAACTTGCAGTCAACCAAATCTAATAGTTCTGAAAATGAAATATTGATTTGAGTAATTCATGGAGTGACCAGCCGCACATGCTGCGGAGTGGACAAAATGAATGCAAATGAAATAAAGTATGAACATCGCGTCGATGAAAACTAATGATGAAATATTGATTAGTAATTACTCGAATGCAGTTGTTGTTTGAGAACTCAATAGTGTGCCAAGTTTTATTGATACCAATTTATTTATATTGAATTGGTTATTTGGTTGTGTGTTGCCGCCCCTGTG